>JBMYWP010000005.1:0-88842 GCA_049607525.1 Flavobacteriales bacterium | reverse complement strand
AAAAGTGTGTGCGATTCGATTTGATAGTTGTGTACGATTCGATTTCGCGATTATACAATAAGCAAGTAGAATTGGTTGAAATATTTTACAATGCGTATGTTAAAGGATATGAATTGGAAGAATTAAAGCTTAAAGTGGGGAAATTTGGTGTCCAAAACAATCAATACGGTGGGGTCAATGTTTCATTAGAAAGTTCTGTTGCTATTTTAAAGTCTAAATTGATGGAAGAGGCGGAACACTTTTACGAAAATCCCTTCCAACTTTCTTACAAACAATTAAAAAAACAATACGATTTATATGAGGTGAAATCTTTCAATGAAGCAGGAGAGAAGATTACCATGATTCGTTATAGTCCTAAGGATAATCAATCCAATCTTTTTAACGGGATGATATGGCTCAACAAAAATACATTCGAAATACACAAAGTAAATATGGAATGTAAGGCATGTAATGAACATCCATTTTATATGCTAACTAATAAAGAGATAAAGTTAAAAAAAGTGGATGTTAATCTGACCAAAACCTTCGTTAAAAAAGAGGATGGCATGGTTTTAAATCATATAGATTTTGAATATTCAATAGATTATCTACGCGATCAGATTGATATGGGGCTTAAAACCAATGTGCTTGTTCATTTATATGATTTGGACCATACTTTTTATCTTCAAAAATATAATAAAACCAACGAAAGAAGACACAGTCAGGATTACAGAGCCATTAGTGAGGCGCCATACAATGCTTTCTTCTGGAGAAACCATAATGAATTTTCGGTTTTTGATAAAGGTAATGAAAACATTAACTTCTTTAATCACCCAAATACAATTAAAGGACTAGAATTAGGTAAAAGTTTAATGCAAGCCAATAAAACAAATGATCATATTTTTGAAAGCCCTAGTTTTTGGTGGTCTAAAAAGCGATTAAGATTTGCTGAGACAAAATTTCAAGACACCACTTCTGTAGGAAAACAAGAGACTGGAAATGACTTTGCTGGGGCATATAACGGACAATTCAAGGCTGATATGTATAAGTTTTACGGTAAAATATATTTAGACCGGAATGAATACAACGGTAAAGTTAATGTTCTCACTAAATCTATTTTTGATTCATCTAGAAGTTTCTATAAATTACCCATCACATGGAAAGTACAAGCCTTTGTAAATATGTATTTTGATTTGGTTGAAATAGAAAGAAGGAAATTAGAAAAACAAATCGAGGAATCCGATAAATCCATTTCTACCATTAACATGCTTTATTCTAAAAGTGAGGAGCAACTGGCTAAAACCCATAAATCCTTTTTGAAAGAAGTACAAAGAGGTGAAGTTTTGAGTGCCATGGAAAAATGGAATGATTTGATATTAAAAGAATTAAAGGTTAATAATTTAGTGGCATTTATTAAAAAGTAGATGGTTGCTTTTTTTATTTTTCTTGTGTCAGTTCGTAAAGCATTTAGGTAGAGGTATATTTATTACCAAATAAAGAAATTTGTTCTCTACAAATAATGAATACATTCTAAAAGACTCAATTGAAGATCTAAAATTGAGATTAGACATTTTCTAATCTAGCCATGTTTTATGGTAAAATATGATTTGTTTCTGAAGTATAACTATCTTCTGTAAGCCCTTGTCCATTTTGCTCGTAGTTTATGGTAAATGAACTGTTGAAAGAAAACGTTGGTGGAGATTTCAATTTGAAGATTAAATATTTTGGCACTAAGGGCGAACTTGATACAAAATCACTGATGTTTTCTTGATAGATATTATGATTTTTTTCAATAACAAATACATCAAACAAATCATTTACATTAGAACCAGCAAGATGTAAAGCGTCGTAATTTGCATTTACAATAATTTGAATATCTGTAATATGTTCTTTTAATATAGGAAAGTCTGGTTCTGAACACGCCATGGCATTTGAAATAAATGAGTACGACGTTCTGTTGTCTTGTCGAGCATATAAATATTTCAATTGAGGTTGAATTCTTAGGGCAAATCGATCATATTTAACAGGGTTTTGATAAATGGAATCATATTGAGAAGTATTCTGAGCTGTGTCAATATCCATAATTAAGGTTTCATACTTTAGACTAGAAACTTTAACATCAACTGGAAAAGGACCACAATCTTCAATACAAGAAATAGGGAATAAAATAAAAAGGGTAAAATAAATGAGAATAGCAATTTGGTTTGACTTTTTCATGGAAATAAAATGTGTTTGTTTTTGTGTTTTAAAAATTATTAATCTATTGATGGAGAGTAATCAAATCCAAAAATAATAGTAATTATTAATGTTTAGGTTCACTTTACGTTAATTCAATCTGTTTTTTTTTATCATCTAATTTTTATAAAACAAATGAGATTTCCCTTTTTTAAATATGTTGATTTGTAATCCTGTTTTAAAAAGCAATAATGCTTTATGTCCGGACAGTTGAAGATCTAGACTTCCGAAATAACTAAATGTTTTTTTACGTTTTATGAGTTGAAGTCCCATTTGGTAGGTGGTTTCGCTTATTCTTCTTACTATTTTATCGTAAGATGTGAAGGATAAAAAACCTCCAGTTGAATTTTCTTCATAACCTATTATTTTATCGAGTTGGGTCATTCCTAAACCTGCATTTAATCCAAATTGAAAATAGCTTGGTTTTTCCGAGGGTAGAAAGTAGGTATATTTAACCATGAAATTTTGGGAATATTCGGTATAACTAGAAAATGGAAGAATAGGACCAAAACCACCCGAACTAGGTTTCTTAATTTGAGGCTCACTATAAACAAAATTTGCTTCTAACCCAATGGCATTTGTTTTACTGATGTGAAAAGAAGCTGCAGTAACAGAACCGATGTTGAATGGAATAAAACCTGCTTTAATAGATACAGCAATTGGTCTAATGCGTTTTTCTTGAGCGTTTAAAACAAAAGAAAAGAGGATGAAAAAGGTATATAAATATTTCATAATGCGATTAATTTAGGCTCAATAATACATTTATTATACCTTAATGTTGGTCTTCAAAACTAAGTTTTATTATGCATGTCATAGTATTTTTTGTAAGATCTTTCAGAGTTAAGTAGGTTGTATTATTCATATGGAATAAAGCGTACTATTTTCTCAACACCTTATCTCATTCATCTCCAATACCAAAAAATCAAAAAAAAAAAGGATTTTTCGCTCGCATTGAACTTGATTATTAATGAGGGAATCTAAGAGCAATAGAATACAAGAAAAACAATTGTTACATCGAATTATTAGAGAATATTTTCAAAATAACTATCCTTCAAATCCATTGGGTTTACCATAAAAATGAACTATGTCAATGTATTCACTCATTGACATACCTCCAGGGTTCAAACCAGGTTTCCCTTCTGGGATATCCACATTGAGATTCTTAAAATAATCCGACCAAATAGGGAAGGTAAGACCAGTTTCAGGATCTTTGTAAGTCATGTTTTGAAGTTGAAATATAGGATTATTATCGTTGGCATGTTTAAAAGCAAAATACAACAGTTCGGAACAATAGTATTTATCATTTGTTATATCAAATACCTCATCATATTCAGCACCTTTCTTTGTTTTAGCAAAGTCTATAGCTTTCGGAATCAGGTGTTGGAAAGTTGGTTTTAATCGACCTACAACAACTTTACTCTTTTTTTCTTGATCAAAGGATCTCATAAGAAAACGATCTATTGGGGTTTCAACAACACCTTTGGTTACAGCTTCCAAAATAGTTAATTGGTAGTTTGGTGTTGGAATAACCATAGCAACATGAGAGAACTTGGAGCCTCCAAATCCAAAAGTAACCTTCTCAATAGATTCACAAAACGGCCCACAATCTATATCTTGAAATAAAATGTCACCAGCTTTTAGTTGAAATGGAATATTGGTCTGTTTTATGGAATTATTTGCGTTGGTTTTTATGGTGTTTTTTACCTCAGATGAACAAGATGACATAATAACAATGATCAAACCAAGTTTTATTATTTGAAACAGCGACATAGAAAAGTAAATTTTTGGTAATGTTAAATCATTTTTTTTGAAATGACTTTAATAAAGTTTCTAAAAAAAAAACAATGCTAAGATGAAATTAGTTGATGTTATATGTTAAATTGCTTGTTACCAATTGTGTAATCTGTTAAAATGATGTCTTCGATTCAATTCACCAATTCCTAAGCATTTACCATTAACTGACCTAATAATCTTAAAACCAAAAAAAGAGCTAAAAATAAATTAATAATCAATCCAATTATGGTTATAAAATTTTGATTCATTCGCTTAGGTAAACTATAATCGCAAAACATTTGTATAATGATAAAACCAATGTAAATGAAGAGAAAAGGCAAGGAAAAGCAATATAGTATTGAGGATAAGACTCCAAAAGAAAACTCAAAATAATTGAGGATTATTGATAGAATTGCTAAGAACAAACTTGCGAATGTGAGCATTCTGGCATTGTTGTTTAAAGGTTCTCCATCTAAGAAGAAAGACTGGATTAAATTTTTCATAAAATTAAGCTAATAAATAAATAACTAAAAGATTAGATCCATATTGCCTAATTTCCTAAAATAATTCTTCCTAATTCACATTATTTTCTCCGTTTACACCCATTACTTTTTAAGAAAATCTTATTTTTGTCATCTTAAATTTTAAAACATTTTATTTAAAATGGAATTAGCCAGTAAGTACAGTCCAAACGAAATCGAGAACAAATGGTATAAGTTCTGGATGGACAACAAACTTTTCGAGTCGAAGCCAAATGAAAAAGAGGCTTTTACAATTGTAATCCCACCACCAAACGTAACTGGAGTGTTACATATGGGACACATGCTAAACAACACGATTCAAGATGTATTGATTCGTAGAGCTCGTATGATGGGGAAAAATGCTTGTTGGGTACCTGGTACCGATCATGCTTCAATTGCAACAGAATCGAAAGTCGTCGCTAAACTGGCTAAAGAAGGGATAGACAAAAAAGATTTAACACGTGCAGAATTTTTAGACCACGCTTTTGAATGGAAAGACAAGCATGGTGGAATTATTCTGGAGCAACTTAAGAAATTAGGAGCGTCTTGCGATTGGAATCGTACCACATTTACAATGGACGAGGAATATTCAAAGCATGTAATCAATGCGTTTATTGACCTTTACAACAAAGGATATATTTACCGTGGAACACGTATGGTAAACTGGGATCCGGCGGCATTAACTGCCCTTTCGGACGAAGAAGTTATCCATACCGAAGAAAGTTCTAAGCTTTACCATATAAAATACAAAATTGAAGGTAGCGAAGAGTTTTTAACCATTGCAACAACGCGTCCGGAAACTTTGTTAGGAGAT
Organism: Flavobacteriales bacterium; assembly: GCA_049607525.1. Taxonomy (GTDB): domain Bacteria; phylum Bacteroidota; class Bacteroidia; order Flavobacteriales; family CAJXXR01; genus JBMYYR01. Next base: position 83,520 of record JBMYWP010000005.1, on the reverse strand, counting down.
TCGGCCATTTGTATTAACCCGAATGACGAGCGTTATTTCCACCTAAAAGGGAAACGTGCCATTGTACCTATCGTAAACCGTTCTATTCCTATTATTCAGGATGAATATGTAGATATGGAATTTGGAACAGGATGTTTAAAAGTAACACCTGCTCACGATTTAAACGATTACGAATTAGGGAAAAAGCACAATTTAGAGCAAATTAATATTCTAACAGCAGACGGTAAACTAAACGAGAATGCAAAATTCTTTGTTGGTCAAGATCGTTTTGAAGCGCGTAAGAATATTGCTGTAGAATTGGAGAATATTGGACTTTTGCTTAAGGCAGAAGACTACCAAAATAAAGTTGGACGTTCAGAGCGTTCTAATGCAGTAGTAGAACCTCGTTTGTCGATGCAATGGTTTTGTTCGATGAAGGAAATGGCTAAGCCTGCCTTAGAAAACGTAATGAATGATACCATTAAGTTTCATCCAGAAAACCAAAAGAATACTTACCGTCATTGGATGGAGAACATCAAAGATTGGTGTATTTCTCGTCAGTTGTGGTGGGGTCATCAGATTCCGGCATTCTATTTTGGAGATGGAGAAAACGATTTTGTTGTTGCTAAAACAGCCGAAGAAGCACTTCCGTTAGCAAAAGAGAAATCTGGAAATACCAATTTAACGGTTGCCGATTTAAAGCAAGACGAAGATGCTTTAGATACATGGTTCTCGTCTTGGTTATGGCCAATGGGTGTATTTGATGAGGATGAAGTAGATTACTATTATCCTGGTGAAACTATTGTAACAGGTCCGGATATTATTTTCTTCTGGATTGCACGTATGATTATGGCAGGTTACGAGTATAAAAAAGAATTGCCATTTAAAAACGTTTATTTCACCGGATTAATCCGTGATGGAAAAGGGCGTAAAATGAGTAAATCTTTAGGAAACTCTCCTGATGCCTTAAAATTAATAGAGCGTTATGGGGCCGATGGTGTTCGTTCTGGATTATTATTGACTTCTGCTGCTGGTAACGATTTAAAATTCGAATCAGTTCCTGGAAAAGATGGTTCTGTAGATTACCCATTATGTGAACAAGGTCGTAACTTCAATAATAAATTATGGAATGCCCTTCGATTGACAAAAACTTGGAATGTTGAAGAAAAACCGATGCCAGAATCTAGTCGTTTGGCTATTGAATGGTTCGAAAATAAATTTGCAGAGGTTGTAACGTTTGTAAATAAAAACTTTGAAAGCTACCGTGTATCAGATGCCTTAATGTCTATTTATAAATTAATTTGGAACGACTTCTGTTCTCAATATTTAGAGGCTGTTAAACCTGCTTATGGCGATTCTATTGACAAAGCAACGTTTGATAAGACAAACGAACTGTACGAAGAACTTATGAAACTTCTTCACCCGTTTATGCCGTTTATTTCGGAAGAAATTTGGCACGAATTAGGAGAAAACAAAGAAGGTAAATCAATTATGGGTGAAGCTTGGCCACAAAATTTAAGTTTTAACGAAAAAGCCATTGCCGATGTTGATCATATGTTCCAAGTTGTAACTCAAGTTAGAGCAGTACGTTCTCAAAAAGGAATTTCGCCACGTGAAGCCTTAAATGTATTTGCATTAAATGCCGATGATAAAGCGCAATATGGTGCTTTGGTTCAGAAATTAGCCAATGTAGAAAGCATTGACTTCTCGGGACAAAAACCAGAGCAAGCATTTTCTTTCCGTATTGAAGGATCGGAATATTTTATTCCAGTTCAAGGAAATGTAAACGTTGAGGAAGAACTTAAAAAACTAAACGACGAACTTAAACGTACAAAAGGTTCGTTGATGGGGGTAACCAAAAAACTTTCTAACGAACGTTTTGTATCTAATGCAAAACCAGAGATTGTAGATAAAGAGCGTAAAAAACAAGCCGATATGGAATCTAAAGTTAAAGCTTTAGAAGAACAAATTGCTGGTTTAAGCTAAGCTTATTGTTTTTATTATATTATTTATCCCCATTTGGATTTATTTCTGAATGGGGATTTTTTTGGTTTTATTTTTGACAATTGAAGACTCGTTTGAGTTTGTGAAAAATCAAATATATCCCTTTGAAGGGATTATAGGGATGTTTTCCAAACAAGGATTAAATAATATAATTTATATTTAAAGGAAATACATAGAAAACTGAATAGCTTAAGTTTATAATCATTAAAATATTTAGGAATCAAAAAAAGAAAATCATTCTGATGATACAATTGTATGACCAAAAAAGATAATTTATATTAAGGATTTGTTTTTACCTTTATGGATCCCTATATTTGAAATACAAAATAAAAATTATGAATAATAAAATCAGCAAATTGAAAAATAGTTTAATATTATCAAGTTTAGTTTTGATGTTCGGCTGTAAAATGCCTGCTTTTGTTTCAGAAGTGAATTATGTCCCTCTTTCCCATGAAAATATAGAATTAAATAAATTAGGAAATGGAAGAGTCCTTTTTGTGAATGGGGATTATTATTGTCCTATTATTACTTGTGGTAAAATAAATCGTATAAACATTAAAATGGGCGATACTTCATTCGGACAGATTAACTATGGTGAATATTTCATTGTGAATATTAAAAAAGGTGTACATGAATTTAGTCTAGAACATAAAGATGTTTTTAAAATGTCAAATGTAATTGAGCTACAAATTGATGAAAATACAAAAGTAATTAGTGTATCTCCAAAAACGTTTTCTAATAAAATGGTTATAACTAATGAAATACCTCCAAGTTTTGAATATTATAAGGAAGTAGGTTCTTAAAATTTGAAGTTCTTTTACCGATAATTTATCAATTGATTTCATCAAAAAGATATTTTGAATTTTCAAGGCTCCCGAACTCTAGGTTTCCTACCGACCTTCATGCGAATGAAACCTTTTTCGAAGAAGACCCTTAGTGAGTTGAGGAAGCTGAGAACTTGTTCGAAGATCACCTCACCGAACTTAGGGTATTCAATGGAACAGGTTTTATTCGGATGTAAGTCTTGATTTTTTTTCATTGTTTTTTTATCAAGAAAAAAATAATGTCCAAGTGAAACGCCGAGGAGTAATTATTCAAAGACTAATGCTATTACGATATTACGGTCTTACGCTTATTTTTGAACAGCACAAAACTTCTTTGAGTTTGTAAAATGTAAAATATCCCTTTGAAGGGAACATAAGGGTGTTACAATTCAACAATATAAATTCTTTCTTCTCATCACTTTTTAGGAACTTGCCCTAAAAATGAGTTTATTTGAATATCTATTGGAATATTTATTTGACAAAGCATAAAAGCAACAATCCATGATAAGTGAAAATAATCTGAAGTATTTAAAAGGTGTATTAATAGGTTTTACTTTGATAAATATTGCCTTTTTTATATTCATTTTCTTTTATGATACCGTATACTATAAACTAGTCTTTAATTATCATATCGATTGGATTTTTGGACTGTTTCATTATATGGTTTTAGGTGTATTCTTATGGATAATCTGGAAAAAGTTCCCTTATACCAAAAAGAAAAAAAGAGATATAACCTTGATGATTGTATTTCTTGGTGTTCTAGGCCTTTGGTTATGGTTTCCGAATAAAAAAGAGCCTAGTTCAAAAAACTAAGCTCTTTTCAATCCAAAATTCTTACCATCCAATCAACTTCTTAAATTCAGTGTTGCGTTAAAGTCTTTTATCTGATCGTTTATTCTATTTTTTATGGTTTCATAATCTCCTTCTGTTTGTAAGGTGATATGAGCTTCGATAAGTTTAGTGATATCCTTAAACGTATTCATGATAGTTAATCTTAAATCTTTTGTATTTAATTTTGCCATAGAAGATTTGATTTCAGCTCGTTCTATTAGCAGCGTTTCGCAATTCAAATTGTGCCTTTTTATATCTTCTACCCATGTAAGTAGATCTAATAAAACTAGGGCGTTAGATAATTTTGGTGTGGTTTCCAATTCGCTTATTAAACTTTTTAGAACAGCCGTTTCTTCTCTTAAATTAAGATTTGTAATGTTGGAGCCATGGTTTCTAATGGTGTTTAATATAGATTTGGCGGCGTTAGACTTTTCGGCATCCGAAAAATACGTGTATCCCTCCACAACTTTAACAAATCCGGTATGATAAGTATCTCTAAAGCCATCTTCTTCATTAATTCTGTCGGTCAACGGATTTTTTGTACTTGTTTTAAACAAGCTTTCAAATTCTTTTGTTTGAACCTCAAATTTAGTTTGCAAAGGTGTAAGTGTTTCAAGATTACTCTCAACAATTATTTGATGGATACTGTACATAAGTTCAAGGAATTCTGCATTCCTAAAACTATAGTAATATAAGGTTAAAAACATAACGTATAATTTTTGATTAATAATCTAATTTACTTAAAATTATTGAAATACGTATGAGTTTTTATTAGTTAAGTGTTTGTTAAATAGTGTTTTATTTATCTTTTGTTGTGTTGTTAATTTTAATGTATATTATGTTTTTATTCAGTTTGTAAAATACTCTAAGTGTTTGTTGTTGCCAAATTTTAATTTGAATAAGGTAATTTAACACCTTCTTTTGAAAAATATAAAACCCGTTAAATAATAAGAGAGGAGTTCTTGCTTAATGAACTGTATCTTTAAATTTTTGATTGGCGTTTTTGAAAATAATGTAGTCTTCAAATAATTTTGATTGGAGCTTTTGGAAAAATTATTGCTTTCAAACTTTTTTGATTGGAGCTTTTGGAAAAATTATTGCTTTCAAACTTTTTTGATTGGTGCTTTTAGAAATAATATAGCTTTCAAACTTTTTTGATTGGTGATTTAGGAAACAATGTAACTTTCAAACTTTTTTGATCGGCGTTTTTAGCAATAATATAGATTTCAAACTTTTTTGTTCTGTGTTTTTGGAAAAATAACAACAATAAAATAATAATAAACCCAAATAATCATTTAATGTTAAGATATTTGAATCATAAATTGGTCAACGAATGCAAGTAGATAAACGCAAAATATTATCACCAAATAGTGGGTTTGAAAGACAAGAAGAAATAATAAGACTTTTTAATCAAAAAACAGTATTAAGTATAGAAGATCTAGGAGTTTTAAAGGCATGTAGAACAGAGAGCTATGAAACCATTGGGTATATAGGTTGTCTTTTAAAAGAGGATAGTACAATTAACTTGGCGAGATTGCTCATTGCGAGTTCACATCAATATAACAGAGCATTATCTGATAGAGCAGATGAAATATTAAATCGATCAGAACATGAACGCAATGCTTTGATTGATACTATTTCGGATCAAGTTTTGAATAATAAAATAGAGTTTACAGAATATGAACGTAAAATCTATTATTTTCTTTTTGATGTTCAAAATAGATTGTTTTAGAATGTAATTTGTGCCGTAACATCCCTATGATCCCTTCAAAGGGATATTTTTGATATTATTCCGTTACGCTTAAGACGCTATGGCTCATACTTTTTTATTCACTTTATTGTTTGTTTTTATTTGTGTTCATCAGTTCGCTATTGCTCGGGTCCATTGATAAAAAAGTATGCAAAAAATCTAGTCAAAAAAAGGATTTTCCTGCGGATCATTCATTCTCAAGACTACAGGCTCCTTTTCTCCTCCATCGAAACGCCATTTCGTCTTTTCATTCATTAAATCTGATTTTTGACAGTGGAGGACTCGTTAGATTAGGGAACTTTAATCACTAAAAACTCATAGTTCATATCTCATAACTATAAAAACGACCTTCATACGAATAAAATTTTTTTCGAAGAAGACCCTTAGTGAGTTGAGGAAGCTGAGAACTTGTTCGAAGATCACCCAACTGAACTTATTATTCGCAAAGGTGAAGGCTTTATTTTTTTTGTAAGTCTTGTCCCGCACGTGCGGGATTATTTTACTTTTTGTTTCAAGACAAAAATGTGAAATCCAAGTGATAACGCCGAGGTGTAATTTGTTGCACTGAGACGTTTAAGTGATTTGTACTCATGCTTTTCGATGTTAAAAATAGAATGTAATTAATATCGCAACATCCCTATGATCCATTCAAAGGGATATTTTAGATGATACTTACAAATAGACATCTGTCCCTAAAAAAAACAAGTCACTCATCTTTCATATCTTATCACTAATTAAGCCTCATCATTCATATCTGATAACGAAAGAACAAAAAAAGTTTCTTCAAAGGGATATATTAGATATTACAAGTTAAATACGTTTGTCACTAAAAAAACTAGTCGCTCGTCACTAAAATTTTGTCCCTATAAAAGCTAAAAAGATTAAGCTCTACATAAGATTTGAGCCATGGGATAGAATTTATCTATTTAATAAGTTTCCGTTTAGGTAATTATAAAAATTAATAAACTATTTTTGGCAAACATAAATGAAATACAATGGTTAACCATTGTATTTCATTTATGAAAGCCCCATTTTGTCAAACAATTATACCCCTTTATCCAACCATTATGAATTCAATGAAAACAGTTTATGTAATTATTCTGGTTCTTTTTACTAGTTTTATTACAACACAAACAAGAGCCGACATTACGATAGGTTTACCAACCGTTAATTCTGGTGCTCAATACAACGAAACAACAAATACGTTTAAAACCTGTATAAACGAAACTGCTATTTTTTCATTTGTTGCACATTCCAGCTTAGGAGAAACATTAAATATTAATAATGTTACCACAAATTTAGATGCGACCTTTGGGGCTGGGAATTGGACTACATTTATTAATTCAAATCCTCCTTTTGCCTTAGATAGCGTTCAAGTTTTTGTACAGGTGTTGATTACTCCTCCAACTTCAGATCATAATGGCGTGTATTCTAATGCGAATATTGGTTTGATGTCGGCATCAGATTCAGAAACAATGCATTTTAATTTTGTTAGTCCTACTCTGATATTAACAACGCAAAATCAGGTGACTTGTACTGCTGTAAACCAAAGTTTTAATTTATTAGCCGAATCAAATTCTAACAATATTGGATATTCATCTTTTGCTTGGACTCAAATATCAGGTCCCGTTTCTATGCTTACCAATAACAACAGCTCGAATGCATCTGTAGTTATTCCAATTGTAAATCAGAAAGATTCTATGCAATATCAATGTGTTGGAACCACTGATCCAGATCCTATATCTGGTGTTTTTTGTACGGTTACAGATACCATTACTGTTTATATAAATCCGCCTGCTTCTTCGAGTATTGATACACATTCGGCTTGTCAATCTTTTTTGTGGATAGACGGTGAAACATATACCGAAAGCACGAACAGAGTTACACATACCGTACAAAATAGCAATGGCTGTGATTCGATTATTACTTTAAATTTAACCATTACAAATGGCGTTTCTGGTATAGATACTCATAGTACAAGTGATTCTTTAGTTTGGATTGATGGAAAAACGTATAAATCGAATAATAATACAGCGACACATACTCTTGTTAATGGTGCTAGTAATGGCTGTGATTCTTTAATCACATTAAATTTAAATATTATTAGTGATTGTCAATTGGCTTCAACTCGAAATAGTTTCGAATGGATTAGAAAAGTTGAAATAGGAGATGATTTTACAAATTCTTCTGGTAGAAATGGTTCAGGTTATGGAAACTATTTGGATAATAATATTCTTGTGAATCCTTCTGAAACAGTTTCCATTAGTTTAACACCAGGATATAAAAAGAGAGCTTACGTTGAGTATTGGCTTGTTTGGGCAGATTGGAACAACGATGGTGATTTTGATGATGATGGAGAACAAATCTTACGTGAAAAAGGAAAAAATACAATTATTGGTTCATTTACGGTTCCTGGAAATGTTTCGTCGGGAGAAATACGATTACGTATAGCCATGCGATGGAAAAAATATGCACCATCTTGTGGTTCGTTTAGAGGTGGAGAAGTTGAAGAGTACACCATTACAGTAGGAGGTTTAGAATAATATTCTTCTAGATAATTTCTACATTTTAATGTTTGAAAAAGTATTAAATAATAAGAGTCCAATGTTTCGGCATTGGACTTTTGTATTTCTAACAAAAAATGCACGCTGCTTATTCGAAATCCAATGCCTTTATTCTGGACTTAAGTAAACTTATTTCGGGAGATGATTTGGTATGCAATAAGGCCTTTTGAAAATACATTTTGGCTTGTTTTTTCAGATCTATTTGTTCATGAATAGAACCCATAATAGCATAATACAAGTAATATTTCTGTAAAAATGGATCATTCTTAATTAAGTTTATTTCTTTTAAGGCTTTAAAAGGTCCATCAATTTCTAAGACCACCAAACAACGGTTTAAATACACCACAGGGTCGTTATTTAATTGATATAAAAGGTTGTAATAATGGATAATATTGTTCCAATTTGTTTCATTGTAGGACGGAGAAATACAATGTTCAAAAGCTATGGCAGCCTCTAAATGATAAGTCGATAATTTAGCACCAAATGCCGCCTTGTTCATAAAATGATTACCTAATGTAATCATATCTTGATTCCAGATCGACCGATTTTGGTTTCTAAGAATAACAAGATTACCCAGAGTGTTTAAACGGCCTTCAAGCCTTGAGGAATGAAAATACATCAGAGCCATTAATGCATAAGATTCGGGTAACTGACTTTCTTTATGCTCTAAAAGTGATTTGTTTAAAAAGAGGGCTTGAGAAATGATATCTTTTCGAATCAAATCATCAGAATGACTAGAGTTATAACCCTCATTAAACATTAAATAAATTGTATTTAAAACAGCTTTTGTTCTGGGTCTTATTTCATTAAATGATGGGATTTTAGGTTTTATTTTATGTTTTCTGAAATAAAATTTTGTGCGATAAATGCGCTTTGAAACCGTATCTTCTGAAGTTAAAAATGCTTTTGCAATTTCATGAGTAGAAAATCCACAGAGCGCTTTTAAAATAAAGGAAATTTGGTTTTCTAAAGATAAATCGGGGTGACAACAGGCGTACATCATTCCCAAAAAATCATCTTTTATTTGATCTTCTTGCCAAAAAGAATTCATGGTTGGTGAAAGGGTGTATTCAGAAGTCAATAGTTTTCGTTCCGGGTCCGAAAAATCTATAGTTGAACAATGTTTTTGCCGTCTAATAAGATCTATGGCCTTGTTTTTCGCCACACGATACAACCAGGCAATAGGATGTTCTGGTAATCCATTCTTTTCCCATTTATCAATGGCAATAATCATGGTATCTTGAATAACATCTTCGGCAAGTTGAAAATTTTCGGATCCAAAAATTTTAATGAGTACAGACAACATCTTTCCCGACTCTTGTCTAAAAAGATTTTCAATTGTTAAAGAAATATTTGTGTGCTTATTAGCCATTCAGTCATCAAAATAAATGATTATAAAAATAACATAATAATTGGATTAGTTAATACATGTAAAGAATTCCTGTGATTAGAAATTCTTTACATTTTTATTTGCATTGTAAGTATTAGAATTGATTATCCTAACCCATTGGTCTAATTTCACGAACTTCAATTGTACAATCGTGTTCAAAACCAGGACATCCTTTAGCAATTTCAGTGGCTTCTTCTATCGTAGCTACTTTTACAATAATGTAACCACCTACCAATTCTTTTCCTTCAACTAGAGGACGGTCAGTAACTTTTGTTCCTTTATTGGTTAATGATTTTCCTTCGTTCATTAAAGGTTCTCCACCTACTAATTTCCCTTCCAGGGCCAATCCACCCATCCAAACTTGCCATTTTTGCATGTGCTCTTGCATAGCTTCTGGATCATAAACTTCATCCATATTCTCTCCACCTCTAATAATAAACATGTAATCCTTCATAATAATTTTGTTTTTTGGTTATAGCTGTTGCTTTATTAATAATTTACCTTTTTTGTAATTCTATCTGAAATACTTCGTTCCAAAACCTTCACCTTTTCCAGTTTGGCACAATTGTCTTAAGCTCTCCATATATCGAGCCCAAGAGAAATTGCAAATGGCAAAGAAGTCATCTTGTTCCGGAAATCCTTCATGTGTAAAACGTACTCGAGTCTTTCCATCATTCTCGTCCAATGCAAATGTTAAGGTATTTCCAACCCATCCGTGCGGACTATCAATACATTCCCATTTAATTTCTTTATTGTTTTCCAAAGAAACTATTTTCATTAATGGACCTGTCATATCGCCAAAATCAAATTGGATGGTTTCGTTTATATTTTCACCACCAGAAGTTTGAGATGTCCACCATTGTGAAAGTCCTTCAATGGTCTTAATGGCATGGAAGACGTCTTCTTTACTTGCTGCAATGTGAAATAGATGTTTAATTGCGTAGCTCATAATATTTATGTTTTATATGGTTATAACGAATTGAGATTTCAAATTTGGACAGGAAAGTTATTTTTATTTTAAATATATTAATAAAATATTCTATTTACTTGAAATCTAGTAGATAATAATTAAATCTTGTAGAACAATATGCATTCATTTGCGAAATCCCCCGCAGCTGACACAAAGGAAATAAAGTAAAAGTTTCTCGTGCCGAGTTCTATTCGGTAGCCGATATGTTAAATAAAATACAATAAAGATTTATATTTTATCTTTTTTGTGTGAGTCGAAGATGAGATTCATAACAATCCTGTAGAGGAAGGTTTTGTTGAAAAACCATATTTTTGGAAATATTCTAGTGCTCGTAATTATATGATAGATGATAATTCCATTATAGACTTTGAATTTGGTTGACGATCATATCGGCCACCAAGTGGAACTTGGCGGTAGCGGGGGACAACCCCTGTGGATTTAGCTGCTATGGATGCTTGGACAAAGGTCATTGATTTGGGTGTTGGAGGTGAGGATCCTTATAATAAGGAAAAGATTACACAAGAAGAATACGATGCTGCGGTGAATTCTAGATTTGCTTTTTATCATATAGCTTATAGGAAACGAAATAAAATTGCTAAGTTTATGTACAAGCATTATAAGGGAATAGAGGGTGTTAGGAATCCTAATGCATATGGGGTTAACACCTTTTTGCCTCAGAACCAGTCATTTGTTATTGGTAATTATAATGTGTTTTTATCAAAGTATATGAATAAAAATGAAACTACAGGATTTTATGAAAGAAAACCTGGTATGTGGACTAATAAAGGAACAAGTGAGGAACCTGAATGGGTGCCTAATAAACCAGATTAGATGATGAGATTATTTTTACTTAAGGTTGTCTTTTTTATTATACCCCTTCTTTATACAGGATGTAGGAATAAATCATATGTTGGAGGGATTGGTAGTGTTTTGTCTTTCGATTTAAATTTGAAGCCAAGTATAATTAAGCAATATTCAGATAGTCTGTTTCTTGAGGGCGTTTTAGAAATAGATTCAAATTTAAATGTACCTAAATATGATCATTTAGAAACACAATTGTATACTTTCGGGACTTTAAATAAGACTTCACTTTTGGTTGCCGAAAGATATCCATTGTCTGTTTTATATGTTTATTCATATGAGAAAGAAAAATGGTGTAATAGTGGAGAAAATTTTTCAGATTATGAGCTTCGTGCAATATCCGAAGGGTTCGAATTTTATGTTTTGGAAAAGATTAAAATAAGAGCTTTAGAAAGTGTAAAAGAGGAGGATGCTTTTCTCTATTATGAAAAATGTGGCTCATCATTATTTAACTGCAAAAGTAAAAAGCATAAAAATTGAAAATCAAGCTGTTATGTATTTGATGTTGATGTGGAAAAGGGTTCGGGAAATTCCCCCCGCTACCGCAAATGAAAAGTAAGTAATTTGCTCCTGCCGAGTTTTACTCGGTAGCCGGGTTGTTAAATCAAAACACTCAACAAATAACAGTTGGGTGTTTTGTAGTTTGTGTCAAAAAGGTTAATTTGGTAAAACGAACTTTGAAATAGTTGTATAAATGGCTTTGTCTTTGGAATGCAAATGCCAGGGAGAAAGTTTAATGTTGGGGATTATAGGTATGGGTATCAAGGTTCGGAGAAAGATGACGAAATTAAAGGTGAGGGAAATAGCTACACAACTTTTTACCGTCAGTTAGACCCACGAATTGGTAGGTGGTTAAGTATAGATCCTAAGGCGGTAAAATTCCCACAGCTCACGCGAATTAATAAGTAAGTAATTCGCTCCTGCCGAGTTTCACTCGGTAGCCAGTTTGTTAAATAAAAAACAATTATGATTTTTATTTTATCTTTTTTGTGTGATTCGAAGATGACATTCATAACAATCCTGTTGCAGAAGGTTTTGTTGAAAAACCATATTTTTGGAAATATGCTAGAGCTCGTAATTATATGTTAGATGATCATAGTTTACTTAAAGTTTCAGTAAATTGATTTGACATGATTGCCACCGAGTAGAACTCGGCGGTAGCGAGGGAAAATAATGGACGGCAACACCCAAGATGTTTTGGAATAAACGATTCCATAGAAGAAATTGTCCATAAAATCTAGTGTTGAGAGAAGAATAGGTTTTGCTAGAGAAATTATTTGTAACTATTAATATTTGTTTCTAATGAAGAGAATTTTAACATTATACTTTTCGATGTTAATTTATAATTTCTGTTACTCGCAGGATTCAAATTACTATGTTCCAATTTATGTTGAATTTATTGAATCTAAAAATCCATATGTTGTTCAATTGGATTCTATATATACAATTATTTTCTCAACAGGATTTAATAGGGATAAGTTGTGTTTAATATCTGATAGAGAAGAATGGGAGCTTGAGTTAACAACTGACGAACGTATTGGATTAGCTCATTCATTGGACATTCATTATAATGAATTAGAATCGGGTTTTTTATTATTTAGATATAATGGTCGTACTTATTCGGTTCAATTAAATAGAAACTTTCCGATACTTGAAATAGGTATGAGATATGGATATTTTTACTGTTATATGAATAACAGTATTTTTGAAATAGAATAATTTGAAGTAAAACCCTTACCCATATCAAATAATAATTTAAGTAAATTGTTAATGAATTTGTGCTTAGTAAATTGATTGAGAAATAATTGGTGTGTTGACAAACAGAAATATACCCTTATTAGGGTAGGGAATAAAATTGAGGTTTATATAATTTAGAGAAAACTTAAAAGAAATTATTATGAAAACAATTTTACTCAGCTCATGTCTTCTTTTTACACTAATATTAGAAGCTCAAAATGCCCTAAAATCATCTAAGGAAGAAAGTTTCGATGGCACAAATTGGACCAATACCTACGGAATGGATTATGAATATGATAGTCAGGGAAATTTAATTACCGAAATATCCTACGATTGGATTAGTTCTGCTTTTGAATTGCAAAATAAAACCGAGTATGTGTATAATTCTGACAATAAGGTTGTGGAAAGCATTTCAAAAGGATGGAACGGAACTCAATGGATAAACGAGTACAAATCTACTTTTACCTATAATACAAACGGAAATCCAATAACATTATTAAGTGAAAATTGGGTTTCTTCTGGTTGGGAAAACGAATTTAAATCCGAAATTACATATTCTTCAAACCTTCCAAATGAATTAATATCTTATGAATGGGATGGAACCCAATGGGTGAATGAATCTAAATTAATCACCACTTTTTCAGGAACTCAATTAATTACTCAACATTATCAAAATTGGAGCGGAACACAATGGGAGAACGATTCTAGAAATACCCACACCTATAACTCCAGTGATAAAATTACAAGTGGAGTTCAAGAGGTTTGGACAGGATCTGCATGGGAAGTTGACATTACAACAAATTATAATTACGATGGAAATTGGAATTGTACATCTTGGATAGAAGATGCAAGTTATGGAAAAACTAAAAACGAAAATGAAATTGATCTTTCGGAACAATTAGCGGATTATGACCATCCATTCAAAGATAAAACAGGGTTGGATTATTTATTTGACATTCCGTTATATATAAATAAAATAATGACTGAAAGTACTTCCGATTATGATGCGTCTTCGAACACTTATAATTTAACAACAAAAATAACTTATAATTACGAGAATTCATTATTAAACCTGGAAGATGAAAAACCCCTAGTTTATGATGTAAAGTTATACCCTAATCCTGCCAATGATTTTATCCAAATTATTGGAAATTATTCGGATGAAAACATTGAAATTTATAATATACTTGGTGAAAAAGTTATGGGAAATCAATATCCTATCAATGGTGAAATTGATATTCGAACGTTAAACAAAGGGTTATATATTTTAAACATAGGTAAACACAAAGTTATTAAGTTTATTAAAAATTAAAACCAAGTTCTTGGTATTCCAATAACTGTGTTAGTTAACGAAATTCAGGGTTCAGATTATTAAGGTCTGAATCTTGAATTTTTAGGCTAATAAGCTTTATAAAATAGTCTCATTTAGATTTATTCAACATATTTAATGTCAAACACATTATCTTCTTACTCTTAACGAATCTAGGGCCTCTCGGTAAGAATTTGCATTGAGTTCGTGTTCTTCCGCAGTTTCGGCAAAAGCGTGAGTACCACCTAGATTTGATTGTGCACACATAAAGATATAGTTATGGCGCTCTAAATTAAGCGTCGCATCTATCACTGAAGGTTTAGGGTAAGAAATAGGTCCTGGAGGTAAACCTTTGTTTAAATAGGTATTGTATGGCGAGTCTATTTTTAAATCTCTATATAATACTCTTCTTATCTTACGATTTGGCTCTTTTTGGTGTATGGTGTAAATTATTGTAGGATCGCTCTGTAAGTACATTTTTTTTCTTATTCTATTATAGTACAATCCCGCGATGGTTGATAATTCCGATGTTAAATAGGTTTCTTTATTTACAATTGAAGCCAAGGTATGTACTTCTATTGGCGAAAGATTTAGGCGTTTTGCCTTTTTCAATCGTTTTTCATTCCAGAAAATATGATATTGATCAACAAATTTATTTCTTAAAGATTCAGCATTCCATTCCCAAAAAAACTCATAGTCTCCAGGAATAAAAATGGCAGGAAATGTTTCTGGTGTAAAACCAGAAGCAAGGATAAAATTACTGTCGGTAAATGCGGTAAGAAATTCTTCTTTTGTTATTTCTAAATGCTTAGAAATAGTGGTAGCTACTGCCTCTAAAGAATCGAATTTTTTTAATTTAACAGTGATAGGGCAGGTGTCTCCAATTTTTAATTGATCAATTAAAGCATTTAAATTGGTATTTGGATAAATTTCATATCGACCACCTATCACTCTGTTTTCGTCAAACTTTTTTTGTTTGGCTAAAAATAGAAAGAGTTCTTTGTTGGTAATTAATCCAGAGTCATCCAAAATGTCAATTACATCGGCAATATTAGACCCTTTTGGTATAAAAACATAGGTGGTTTGGTTTGCAATATTACCAAAGGTATCTTTGTAAAGCTTGTAACCAACCCAACTTGTTATTCCAAAGAGGAATAGGGCGAAAAATGTAATGACTTTGTATCGTTTCATCCAAAAAAATAAAAAAAATTACAGATGCATAAGCCGGATTCTGTTTATAACCTAAGTTATACTTTACCATTTCTCTACAATTACCCTCACGAATAATTTTCATCGATCTACCCTCCAAGTAAGCCGAGTAAGCCTATTTTGAATAAACAAAATCTTGGTATACATGATCTTTCAGCACATAAGGTTTATCCAGCTGTTCTAATTACTTAAAACACTGGTGAGCTCTTACCTCACCTTTTCACCCTTACCATTTCTGGCGGTTATTTTCTGCGACACTATCTGTATCCGTATAAACGGACCCTTCTCATTAAGAAGTATGCTACTCTGCGCTGTCCGGACTTTCCTCTTTAAAATTTAAAGCGGTAAAGACATCTGTAATTGGTGCAAATATAAGGTTAATTTAACGAAGTGCCATTTTTAGCTCATATGTTGAGATTGTTCTATTGCGAGAACTGATTTTATGTGTTTTACCATCATAAAATTTAGAAATCTGTCTGCCCGGTGATTGGTTTGTAGACAATGAAAAATGTCATTTTCGTTACTTTTCTGTTGCTAACGATAGATAGGTTTGATGTGAAAAAGCAATCAATTCATCAAAAAACAAAGTAAATTCATTTTCAAATTCGGTATAATATTTTTCCAATTCAATAATAGCAAGATTCATTTTCGAACGGTTTTTAGTTCGAATGTTCATTTGATGAAGTATAGAACTAATGCCTTCTAATGTGGCATAACTTGTTAACCATTTCCCTTTTATTAAATGAGGTAACATTTGCTGGGTTTCTTTTGGAAGGCTATTGTTGTTATCCAATAAAAGTTCATGAAACTGATTCACATAGGTTTCTAAAGGTATTTCGCAATATTTAGACCAGTTTTTTGCTAAAAAGTGATCGTAAAATATATCTACAATAACTCCACTATAATGACTGTAGTTGGCATGTAAACGCTTTTTACTTTGCTTTACCAAAAGGTGAGTGTCTGTAAACGTATCTATTTGTCTATGCAACAAAATACCCTTTATGATTTCTGGATGAAAATGGTCGAATTGATTTTTATAAAGTTGGTCGGCAACAAAATTTCCAATCGTTACTTTCGGATTATTTTCTGATAAATAAATATGTGCTAAAAAATTCATAAAGCGAAAATATATAAAATTATAAGATAGAGGAGGAAAGCGTGTGTTTTAATTTGCAAGGAGTAAGCTAAACCAATATTTGTGGCTTTTATGCTTTAAGGGAAATGATTGTAAGGAAACTCAAATGATTTTATCTAAGCATAAGAACCTATAATCATCTACGTTATGCTAAAACACATTACAATTTTGTTGTTAACTACTTTGGTATTTTCTTGTTCATCTTCAGATTCCGAAACCGAAATGCAAAAACCTTGTCCGGTAATTATTGGTTCTGGTATTGATTGTTTATATCAGGATACCGATTTTGAAAGTCATTTGAATGGTTTTAAGAGCTTTTATTTCTCAACTGGAGATATTAAAAGCGAGGGGAATTTAACCCAAGGCATACCAAATGGCTTTTGGAAAATATATAACGAAA
The DNA here is from genome assembly GCA_049607525.1 of Flavobacteriales bacterium. Classification (GTDB taxonomy): domain Bacteria; phylum Bacteroidota; class Bacteroidia; order Flavobacteriales; family CAJXXR01; genus JBMYYR01. The sequence continues at coordinate 66,557 of JBMYWP010000005.1, read as the reverse complement.
ATGGTAGCATTTCACGAGAAGGAAATTATACCCAAGGACGTTTGAACGGATTTTGGAAGGTGTTTTGGGAAAATGGAAATATTAGAGAAGAAGGGAATTACAATCAATGTACTAAAACAGGTTTTTGGAAGTATTATTTCGAATCGAAAAATCATCAAGTTCAGTTCGAAGGAAATTACCATAGTGGGAATCAAACAGGGGCTTGGAAAACCTATGATTCTAGCGGTGCTCTTATTGAAGATATAGATTGTTAGATAATGGGTAATCATTAAATTAAACTTAAAAATCATTCTATTTAGAATGGTTTTTTTTTATGTTAAAATGTTTAGCGAACAACAAAAAAAAATGGAATAAATGGTGGAAAGTAATGCAAAGCGATTAATTTTGCAGTCCAAATAATATTATATGTTGAAATACATTAAATTAATAGTTGTATTATTTACTTTATGCTCATTAACGAGTTGCTTTGAAATTATTGAAGGTATAAAAGTGAATGAGAACGGAAGTGGGCATTATGCCTTAACATTAAATCTTAGTCAAAGTAAAAGTAAATTAAGCTCAATTATGCTTTTAGATTCAGTTCGAGGGTATTCTATTCCGTCTGAAAAAGAAATTGAAGGATTTTTGAAAACAAAAACTGCGCTTATAGATCAGGTTGAAGGAATTTCGGATGTAAAACATCAATTAAATTTAACCGATTTTATTGTTGAGGTCGAATTCGATTTCGAAAAAGTTGATCAATTAAATAAAGTCCTTTCAAAATTGCATCGCAAAGAAGATATAGAGTTTAATCACTATGGGCTCCGAAACAATAATGTGTTTTATAGAACCTATCAATACGATTTGAAAAAATTGTTTGGCAAAATAGATACAAACGATAAAAAAATCTTTGAAGGTTCGTCTGTCACAACAATTTACAGGTTCGATAAACCCGTAGAATCTATAGAGAATAAGCAAGCAAAATTGTCGCCAAATAAGAAGGCTGTTATGCTTAAAGTAAATTCTGTAGACTTGTTTTCTCAGAAGTCTTCTCTAAAAAATACCATCAGTTTAAAATAATCAATTAATATCATAAACAACAATGAAGAAGATCACTTCTTTCGCTCTTGGTTTAGCTTTTACAGCGACCTACGCACAAAATTTAACATCTTATATTCCTAATTCAGCCGATTTTGTTGGTCGAATTAATTCGGAACAAGTGCTAAAACAAATTTCTGAAGATCATTTTAATGATTCAAAAATTGGAAAAGAATTTTTTGGGAATATTTCTAGAGCACATGAACAGGCAAATTCATTGTCAGATTTCGGATTAAATTTCGATGACGGCGTGTATGTGTTTAGTGAAATGACAGATAGTATCAATCACTTTTCATTACTTATGGGAATTGAAGATTTTGATGTTTTCAAAACATATTGGTCTAACTCTTTAAATAAGCAGTTTGAATACGAAAATGGTGTGTATTCTTTAAATGAAAAAGAAGTAACCATGCTTATTGATGAAGACAAAGTATTGTTTTCTTTTGCCGAAGCCGAAAAGGATTATTTTAAGAATAAGCCTAGATTCGAAAAGGAAATGGAAGAAGATGAGTCTATGTACTCTGTTTATGCTTTAAAGCGTAAATACCAATCTATTTGGATTTCGGATTATGCAAATAATATCCACTCTAAGTCATCAAAATCGTCTATTACTTCTAAAAAAGGATTTAAAAAATCGGTTAATGATAAAAAGGCAGCTGCAACATTCTGGATTGCCAATTACGATGAATTTATTAAATCGACTCTAGGTAAAGTATACGGAAAGTATTATGCCATGGCTGGTTTTGATTTGTCTTCGTTAAATACAGGTTTTAAGGATATTTCATTAAAATTAAATTTTAATAAAAACAATATCGAATTATCTAGTCGTGTAAATGCCGACAAGGAACTGAAAAAAATCTATAAAAAGGTAAGTGGACCTAAAATGGATAAAGACTTATGGTCTGTTTTCGATGCTGAAAATGCATTAATGTATATGTCGGTTTCTATGAGTACAGAAGGTATTTTGAATGAATACCCAAACCTAATAGACAAAGTGTATGCCGATGTTTTTCCTGATTATAGAGTGGAAATTGACTTAGGAAAAGCTTTCTTCAATATTTTATTGGATGAAGAATCTATTGGGGAGTTGATTACAGGAGATGTTATTTTTGCAATTTCGGATGTTACGATGAAAGAGGAAAAATATAAATCTTATGACTACGATGAGAATTATGAGCTTGTAGAAGTAGAAAAAACAAGACAAGAGCCTAAGCCTGATTTTATGTTTCTTCTTGGAAGTGAAAGAGAAGATATGCTTGAGAAGATGTTAAAGCTTGGATCGAAGTATAAATTGGTGAATGCCGAGAATAACATTTATTCATTGAAAGAAGAATTGGATATTCCTTTTAACTTTTATTTCGCGGTAAAATCTGGTGCTTTGGTGGTTTCTACAAATTTAGATAACCTAAAAAATATGGTTTCTAACAAAAAACAAGATTTAGGAAAGCATAAAAAAGCCATTGTAAATTCTACATATAGAATTTCTTTACAGTCGGAAAAAATTATTGAAAAGCTGAAAGAAAATGGTCTTGAATCTCAAATGAGCAACTACAACGATTTGATTGATATCGCTGGAGATATTTCTATTACTTCGAAAAGATTAAGTTGTAAAGGTTTGGTAACAAATTTAGTGATTGAAACAAAAGGGAATAAAGAAAATAGCTTGATTTTATTATTCGATTTATTGAATGATAAAATGTTTCCTACACGTTAATACAGAATTAAAATGAAAAGAAAGCTCGTTTATATTGGTTTATGCATTATTTTCCTACTCATTGGTGGTTATGTATTTCGATATAAACGGGCTTTCCATTTTAATAATTGTATACCACAAACGGCCTCCAATGTTGTTTCTATTAACTTAAGAGCCTTAGAACATCAATTGTTACTAGATGGCGTTAAACACTTATCTGCTTTTTCAAATTCTGGTAAAACACCAAAAAATAAAAAAAAGGCTGGGTTTTCTTTTTTCTGGGATATTAATATTCCTCATACCTTAGTTTTTCATTCTACATCAACTAAAAACGATCTTTTCTATAGTCAGGCCATTCAAATTCATGATTCTATAAAGTTTATTTCATTCTTAAAAGAGCAAGCATTTGAAAACGGTACTCCTCAATTTTATAGAAAAGGAAATATCAATATTTATATTAATAATAATCAGTTTTGGATTACTATTGGAAAAGGAAAAGCCAAAGATATTATTGCTTATATTGACCAATTAAAATTCAAAACTCAGAATGAAATTCATAACAATTGGAAAAAGTTAATAGAAGATAATCCAATGTTCTTTCTTTCTGTAGATGATTACAACATAACGGGAGAAATAAATAATAAAGGTATTTTCCTGAATTCTTCCGATGGAGATATTGAGTTTGTAAAGAACCATGTTAATTTAGCTCAACTTAATTTTGGATCAAATCACATTCAAAAATTACCAAATGCATTAAAGGTTGCTACAAATAAATTTTTACAGACCATACATTTTCCCAGAATTGAGGTTTTAGAGGAGAATTTGAAGGCCAATACGGAAATTAAATTGCGTTCTATAGACACTTCCTATACATCAAGAAAAAGTATTGGTTTCGATGATGATTTTAATCGCATTGAGACAGAAATAATAGACACCGTATTATCACCAGATTTACAGTGGGATTGGTATGGAACTAAACAAGATCTTAACATGCAATTTGCCTTTTTAAAATCGAACAGATTACTTCGAAGTAATGCGGGTTTTTGGGTAAATTCAATGATTCCTATGCTACCAACTTATTCATCTTTTAGAGATAGTTTGACCGTTCCCACTCAATTTTATTCTCGAAAAAATAAATTGAAAAAAAGTAATAACACACATATTTTAGACAAAGTAAATCGACATCAACCCTTATTTCTACAAGTTAAAGTAAATAAAATAGCTCAACAATTGAACAATAGTTTCATTAATACAGAAGCTTTGGAACGCTTTAGTCAATTAAATTTTTATTGGTTTCCAGAACAAAAGCAATTGAGTTTACAGCTCTTGTTTGAACATTCCGATCAACCTATTTTGGATCAGTTTAGAATTAAAAACTAACTTCCATTCTAAATTTTATTGCCGATTTTCTCGACATTTGATCATAAAATACTCCATTATTGATGCGGTATAAATATTCTATTCTTAAAAAACTAAAGATGTTTCCAATTCCTGCCCCAATTTCCATATAAGGATTATTATTTGGTGCTTGAACCTTTGGATGGTCATCTAATCTATAATTATTATTGTTTTTCAAATCTCCATAAAACATCTTAAACGATACAGCTTCTCTTAATTTTAATCGGTTTAGTAGAGGTATTTTGTTAAAGAGAATTCCTCCACCGTCCGACAGAATATGTAAATTACTATAAGTTGTACTCGATAGGGCATAGTCATCCATCAAATTATAGGAATAACGTGCCAAAGCTATTCCTTGCACAGATTCTGGGTTGTAATATAACGGATAGGGCACATTTCCGAGAATCTTTCCAAAATCGATAAACCCTTTTATTTTTGCAGGCCCTAAAAAGATAATCTTTTTCATTGAGGCATTAATGTGCATATAGGGTTCAGAATTTCCGTGTTTATTTGTTGATGTTTGTCCTATTTCTGTGGTTAAATGAATAACTGGTTGTGCAGCTCCATAATATATTCGTGTAAAATAGGCTTGTTCAAACGTCAAATCTTTAGAATATCTAAAATCTAATAATAATCCAGGGTTGGATATGTGTTGAATAGCTTCTCCGTTATGTAAAAATGGATTTCTTCTATTAGGACTGAATCTTCTGTAGAATGGTCTGGTTTTTATTTGTAATTCTGGCGTAATTTGATATTCTAAATTGGCATGAACATACTTTTGACGCAACAAATAGGGATTTAAATTTCGTTTTTGAAATACCGTAAGAATATTACCAGAACCTTGCCCGTAAGGGTTTTCTTGAACAAATTCTTTATATGGATTTCTTGGTAAAGAACGGTAATCGTCAAAATACTGCATTTTAAGAACTAAACGCTTTTCTGTATCAAACAAATAATTAAAATTAAGTCCGTACTTCATGCTTTCGTCTCGAGAACCATAACCTAAGTAACCACCTACAGTAAATTTTTCAGAAAACCTTTCCGATGTTCTTAATGGAATGTTATAACGATTTCCTTCGATTTCGTTTTTATAAAAGAAATCAAAATAAGGCCCAATGTCAAGTTTCCCGGCTGAATAATACCCCGAAAGTGTCATAGAACCAAGTTTATCAATCGTTTTTACAAACGGATTGTTTTTCATTACTTTTATTCCGTTTACAGCTTGTTCATGTGTTGGAATAAGAGCATCAATAGTGTCGTTTACGCGAATAGGTTCGGGAGTGATATCAAAATTAATGGCATTCAGTTTTTTAATTTCAATTTCAGTTGATTCTTGTTTAGATTTGTATTTTGACTCTTTTATTATTTTGAATTCTTTTTGTTTCTTTTTACTCTCTTTAGAAAGAACAAGACTAGCATGTGATGTTAATTTGTTTGCATACCATTTGTTGTTTGGCCATTTTTTATAAGAATAATCTACCTTGTATTTTTTTATGAAGTTAACGTTGGCTGTAAGCGGTATTTCTGCCGTAATCTGATTTACAGCATAATCTATATTGTCTACCCAAAAATGACCTTTAAATGCCGGAGCTGTTTTTGATTTAGGGAAATAGTTAAATTTATATTTCTTTATAGAACCTATTTCCAAACTGTCGGCCAAATAGACCTTGTAATAAAGTTTATAAGACGATGAAATAGGACTTGGAATGGGTTTATTGAAAATTTGGACAACATCGGTGTAAAAATTAAAGTTATCTGCTAATTTGTTGTCTACCGTGTTTTTTAAAATACCATCAAGATTATCCAGAATACTATTTTCTTCAACCTTTACAACGGCCCTCTCAATTCTTCCATGTTCAACTTTAGAGTCGAAGGTTTCCTTTGCAATGGAAATAGGAACCATAAATTTTGAATTTCCTTCAGGAATAAAGGCATCTTGAGATTTTTTAAATTTCTTTTGACTTTTATAAGATTCATCAAGATTTGATAGAAAAACCGTTGTATGAATGTCCTCAATAAATTCGAGTTCCTTTATTTTGGCAGGATTGTTTTTCGATTTATTTTTAATGATGCGTTTCATCAATAATTCATCATAAGAATAATCTGGAGTTAAAATAACTTCTGCTAAAATCTCTTTTTCTTCATGCAATTTTATTTTCATTTGTTTATTGCATGCACCTAAGTGAATGTGTTTATCTTCAAAACCTACAAAACTAATAGAAAGGGAATCTTTTCTAGAATAGTTTGGTACATTCAACGTAAAATGACCATCAAAGTCTGTAGTTGTTCCTATGGTTGTACCTAATACAATAATATTTGCTCCAGGAATGGTTTCTTTAGTTTCAGCTTCTATTACTACACCCGAAATAATTTTAGTTTTTTGTTTCTTTTGACCAAATGCCACAGGAATTAATGAAAGAAATATTAGTACTAAAAATGAGAGTTGAAAAGCATTAGAATTTGTTCTAGGTCTATGTTTGTATAGCTGGTGAAAAAAAATGTCCAAAATGATTATTTCTTATCTTTACGATTCCTTTATGGAATGATTTTTATTACAAAATTTACAAGTGGCAAATTAAACAAAAAACTACAAGTAATTAAGCTTTTATATAGAGTATTGTCTGTTTGGTAGAAGATTTTGCACTAAAAATAGAAAAAAGAAGAAGTTTTTACTTCAGGTCTCGAAATTGTTGTCTCAATTCTAATTTTAACGGTTTAAGATTGTTTTATTGTAGGATTAACAATAATTAATATTTATTTACGTTTTAAATATACTAGTTCAATTTTTTATGTAATGACATCGAACCAATTTTCTTTTATTTTAAAGCTTTCTACTTTTATCTCTTTTCTTCGATATTATCTTAATCAAGAGCATCGACCACAAATATATTATTCCAGAATATTTGAATTTTTGGGCGTGGTTGGGTTAACGTTCATAGGACTTACTTTTCTTTTCTATGGCATTAAATATTTGCGGTATTTATTAAAGAAGTATTACCGTTTACGTTTGTAAATTTTGTTGTAAAAAATGTGCAAAACTAAAGGGAGAGAAACAGTATTAAAAACATCAGATAAGCTTTCTTCCCAATTAACTCCTTGTATATGGTTAGAATGGCCTAAAATATCAAAAACCTCATTAACAAAAGCTAGGATAAACAACAAAAAGAAAAACAATATAGACTTTTTGTTTTGAAACAAATATTGCCATAATAAATACAGCATTACTCCACCATAGACATGTAATACATCTCTAGATAGAAATGAAAATGTGTCAATAGTTGATTTTATATCTTGTTGTAAGTTAACTAAATCCATTTTATCGTTTTCTTTCGTCAGCTTTATAAGCTCCTCTATTATGGAGTATCCATTGTGCTTGATCTAATGGATTTACTCCTTTATACGGTCTGATTTTATCTTCTGAAAATTCGGTAGGTATATAGCTATCCTGATTTAAAGATAATCGTCCTTTTCCGGAAGTTATGGAATTAAAAAGTATTGGGAATTTTAAAGCTTTAGCTACGGGAACTATTGCTGTTAATTCTATAAATTGGTTAATAAAATGTGGATTTCCAATTTCTGCATTAATTTTAGTCAGTTCTGTCGTTATTTTACCTAATTGCTCTTGGTTAAATTTCATTTGTAATGCATACGTTGGTTCAAGTAAAACAGTATCCGATTCCTTTAATCCTTGCATAATACCCATAGGCGTAGCTAATAAGAAATCCCCTGGGTTTGAATGTACTTGGTGTTCTTCACCTTTTATTAAAGTTATTATTATATCAGTGACTTCCCAACCTTTTATACCTTGTTCTAGTGCCCATGGAATGGCTCTCTCAACTTCATTTTGATATTTCTGACTTACATCATTTACACCAATTTTTGATCTATATTTTACTCCAGAATTTGGTTTTCCTGGTTCGATTTCGAATGTTAAAATGGCCCAACACGGCTTAGGCATCCAATAACGGACATAACCTTGTGCTTTAGTTTTTGGTGTTTCCTTATATAAGATTTGAATATCTTTAAACTCAACTTCAATATTAAATCGACTTAAAATGAGTTCTTTTAATATTTCAATTTGTATTTCACCCTGTATATTTACATGGAATTGTTTTTCCGTTTTGTCCCAAAAGAAATTTAAGGCAGGATCCTCTTCGTTGAGTAAAATAAGTGCTTTAGCTAAATCACTATATTCTTGCTCTTTTGTTGCAAATAGCTCAATTTTTAAACAATCGTTTGCAAGGGTTTTCGAGTCGTTAATCCCATATGATTCTCCAATTCTATCACCTAATTTAAGCGAATCTGAAATAGTAATGACTGCAATATCATTTCTGGTAATTTCATCTATAGTTTCAAGTTTTATGCCTTTAGATTTAAAAAGTTGATTAATGGTAAATGTTCTATTATTATATTCTAATTTCGATTTAGGCATTATGGTTTTTCCGAAATTTTTAATGTGATAAACCTTCCCGTTTTTGGAGTGGTGCTCGATCTTAAAAACTTTAAAATCATAATGGTCTAAATTTTCAGATTCAAACTCGATTTCTAATTCTAACAATACATCTAAAAGCTCAGATATACCTTGATTCATTTTTGCACTCCCAATACAAGTAAGTTGTAATTTATTTTGATGAAATAAGGATGTTGTTAACTCATTTACAGTTTCTGTATTAGGTAAATCATCCATTAAATAGGCTTCCATAAATCCATCATCACAATCGGCTAGGTTTTCTAAAGATTGTTGAACAATAGAATCTAAATGTTCTGTTTCATTCGTTTTAATTAAAAAAGGATTTCCGCCAAGTTCATTTTTTATGTCCTTAAAAACAGATTCTACGTCGGCTCCAATTCGATCTATTTTATTAATAAAAATAATGGTTGGAATTTCTTTTTCGGTAAGCGTATGAAAGATCTTTAATGTTTGCCCTTGAATACCTTCTACTGCTGAAATAACTAAAATAGCGAAATCTAAAATGCTAAAACATTTATCTAATTCGGAAACAAAGTCAATATGACCTGGTGTATCAATTAGATTAACCGTTCTATTTTTATATTGAAAGGAGAGGGCCGAGTTTAAAACAGATATCCCTCTTTCTTTTTCTATATCGAGTGTATCACTCATACTCGATTTTTTATCAACAGAACCTAAAGTATTTGTTGTATTGGTGTTGTAAAGTAATTGTTCAGTAAGACTGGTTTTACCGGCATCGGCATGTGCCAAAATGCCTATATTAATTGGAGTAGAATACATTGAAATAGAATGAACGGATGGTACTTTTCTTAAAAGATGAATCTATTATCTAACAATAATATATAGATGTGTTTAAAAATTAAATTTCACCTAAATTTTAAACATATTTACTGTTTTGTTCTAAGAATTGCATGTAGTTTCGCATTGAAATAAATCAAGGCAACTTGTTTGTTTTAAGATTTGAAATGTGTTAAAAAAGGCTTTACAATAAATCGTAAAGCCTTTTTTGTTATTTATTTCTTTTGGCATTCCAAATCTTCTTTGCCAGCTGTTGAAGGTCAGAAACCGAATCGGTTTCATCAACAATTTCAAATCCTAAAAGGGTTTCGATAATATCTTCTAAAGAAATTAGACCAATTACACTACCGTATTTATTAACAATTACAGCAAGATGATTTGTTTGCTGACTCAATAAAGTAAATATTGTTCTTAGCGGCGTATCGTCTGAGATAAATTGAATTTCCTTTTTAATAGAAGAAAGAGATTCACTGCTATTTCCTTCAATCATATGAATAAGAACATCGTTTCTTAAAATGAATCCAGTAATATTATCTTCTTTCGAATTGTAAATCGGAATTCTTGAATAAGGCATTTTATCATTCGTCTTATAAAAGTCTTCTAAAGATTGAGTCTCTTCGGCAATAAACATAACCGGCTTTGGAGTCATGACATCTTCGGCCTTCATTTCATCAAAATTTAGTACATTTTTTATAAATGTATGATCTTCTTGAATGATTCCTCCACTTTCGTGCATAACATCGGTCATTGCAGAAAAATCGTTTTTACTGAAAATACTTTTTTCTTTATCTTTCTTAAGCATTTTTGTGAGTAAATTACTCAACCATACCAGTGGAGTTAAAACAAAAACAATAATGTTTACAGACCTTACTGTAAATGGAGTTAATGCCTTCCAATTATTTGCACCTATGGTTTTAGGAATAATTTCTGAGGCAAATAAAATAAGTAAAGTCATTATACTTGCAACAAGACTTACATATGAAATAGAAGTTAATCCAAATAAATTTAATGATTCTTCTCCGTAAAGTTCTCCTGCTTTATTTCCAACCAATATGGCTCCAACCGTATGTGCAATAGTGTTTAGAGTTAAAATGGCTGAGAGGGGACGATCAATGTCTTTTTTAAATTCAGCTACAGTCTTACTTATAGCAGGGTTTTCTGTTTCTAATCTTTTTATATAAGACGGAGAAATACTTAATAGTACGGCTTCCCAAATTGAACATAAAAATGAAAATGCAATGGAAATTAATCCAAATAAAATTAATGTTGTCATTTATTAATGATAGGTTGATTTTTTACAAATATAAAATTTTCTAGCTTTGAAAAGCCAATCATGTGGTAAAGTCTATGGGTTATCTATGGCTTTCGTTTCATTTGTTTCTAATAATGATGCTTTTTTTACTTTCCATCCCAGTGCTAATCCAATTTCGCTGATTAATTCAATCACTTCTTCGCCTTGTTTTTGAGCAAGTTTATGCAAATGGCTTTCGTTCACTTTTTCTACAATATGAGTTTTGGCTTGGACATTCAAATTCGAAAGATCTTCTTCTGAAAAACGATTTAGAATTCGATTTGTTAAATCATAATAATTGAGGTCGGTTTCTAGAGAAATAAGCGCTGGTTCTGGGAAATTTGAAAGGGATATGGTTTTTTCGAGGTCATTCACCTGAATGTCTATCTGAGATAAATCATACCCAACCAATGCTTTTGCCTTTACAACCAAAAGTGCTTTTTTTTGTTGAGTAATGAGGTTAAACAATACAGAACGTTCGTTTCGAGTATCTATAATTTCTTGAAATTCTCCTTCAACGGTCACTAGTTTACACACTTTTCTAACTTGTTCTAATAGGGTATGGGCTTCTTGCTTAATTTTGGTTTCAACCTTTTTCTTATTCCAAAAATGATAAAGAATACCTCCAATGGCGGTTCCCATGAGGCTAATAAAAATGAGTTCTAGCATATGTTTTTAATAATGAAAATCTAATTTAGGTTAAATATTAAATATGTAATTAGTGATTTCGTTAAAATGAAGAAAATCTTAGAGAAATTTCCGCTCACATAAAATTGTAAAGATGGTTTAATGACTAATATGATCTGCCGACATTAAATTATTTTGCGATTTCAAAACTTTTTCCATTGAAGTAAAAAGTACATTGGCAATTCTCGTACTTTAATTCTTCACCTTTTAAAGGCGAAGATTCTTCAGAAATGTCTTCCTCTTTATCATTACAAAAACAAATGGGAGTTAAATCATCGGTTTCGTAGTTTATCTCAATTTTTTTCTGAATAGGATCATAAATTATTTTCTCATCCCAACTTCTGGAATTTACTGAAAATGAAAATTCCTCTTTGAAAGTATTATTGTTGAAACTCACCAAACTGATATGTTCTTCAAAACAGTATGAACATCCACGAACATACCCTGTGAGAACATATTTTGTTCCAGTTTCAGATTGTAAAGCATATATTCTATTGAAGCCATCATCCGAAAAAATGGCATAGGGATCTTTTTTATAAATTACCTTTTCATCATTTGATTCTAATTCTTTTTTGAAATCTGTAAAATACATGATCGATATCCTGCTTCTATAGGTCCCACCTGTTTTTTCATCGAGAGAAAAATTGAAGAGTTTACGATCATCAGAAACGACAATAAATAAATCGGGATCGAAAATTAATAGTTCCTCTATTTTGTTGTCCTGAAATTTATTGTGCTCAATGAGCTGTTTAATATTTTCTAGAATCGCCTCCTGATAATACCAGATCATATGGTAAGTAGTAATTGAGTCTTTGTTTTGAGTCAAAGTAGCATCATAATTAGCATTTTCAATGAGTAATTGTTCTTCCTTTTTAGAAAGTCCAAATCCATCTATACTCAAATAATAATCCCCGTAGGCATTTAATTTGGAATAATTTTGAAGGTTTTCTTTGGTTTCGTGAACCAATTTATCAAATGATTTTTGAGATTGGCTAAATCCAATATTTATACAAAGGAAAGAAAAGAAAATGAGGCTTAGTAATTTATGCATATAACATTTTTTGAAGACTGAACAAAAGTGAAATTAATAAAAAAATGGATATTTCTACAAAACCAAATAGATTACTCAATCATTTTCGGACTTTTCTAGATTATAGACTCGATTTAGGAAAGAAATTGCGGGATTGAAAATCAATTTTTTTTAATGATTCAATAATTGTTTTTAGAATTATATTTTCAACACTTTTTTTAGGGTATGATATCCCCAAATTCCTTGAGTTTTTGGCCTTATTAAACGAAACAATTTTGTAGTTTATGGCATTTTCTTTTGCAAAAAACTCAGGAAGAAATGTAAGTCCTAAACCAGATTGAAGTAAAGTAAGAACTTCAGATTTTGTTTGACAGTTAGCAATGGTATTCCATTTCTGATTTATTTTATCTAATTCAGCTAATGTTTTATGATGCGCTTCGCATGGTGGACAATGTATAAAAGGTTCATTAGCAAGATCATCAATTTCAATATTATTTTTCTGGAATAAAGGGTGATGTTTTGGTACACACAACACATAATCTTCTTTTAGGAGAGAGGTATACTTATGGTTGTCAAAAGTCCATTCTTTTACTAATATGTTAATATCGCATTCGCTACTAATTGGGCGTACATCCCATTCAATATTAAGTTCAGTGCAATTAATTTGAGTAAATATTTTTTGTAAAACGAATTGTGGCAAACTATCTGCGATTCCTATAATCACTTTTGTATTGGACTGTCCGGTTTTGAATAAATCTGGAATGCCATGAAGTTCTCCGAGGATTCTTTTGGCAATAGGATATAAATAATGCGCTCCAGTATTAATAAAGACGCCTCTTTTATGTCTCGTAAACAATTTTTCGCCAAGTAATTCTTCCAATTGTTTTAACCCTTTTGAAATATTAGGTTGCGAAACAAAACATTTTTCAGCAGCTCTAGACAAATTCTTTTCTTCATAAATGGCAACAAAAAATCTTAATAGTCTTTCATCCATAAATAATAGTTATGATAAGTATAAAAAATTGGTATTATGTATGTTGTTTTTTTTATAATACATTTGCAATGATACTAAAATTAGTTGATTAGGCGTAATAAATAATAGTTATGAAAGAAGAAAAGAAATTGGTTGTAATTACAGGTGCAAGCTCGGGGTTTGGTTTAGAAATGGCAAAAATATTTGCAGAATCGGGTTATCCACTTTTACTTTTGGCTCGTAGAGTAGAAAAAATGAAAGCTCTTAATTTACCAAATACACTTTGTTTAAAAGTAGATGTAACAGATAAAGAATCATTCGAAAATGCCATAAGAGAAGCCGAAAAAAAATATGGAAAAACCGAACTTCTGGTGAATAATGCAGGTGTAATGCTTTTGGGGGATATTTCTACTCAAAATGCAAATGAATGGAAAACCATGCTCGATGTTAATGTACTAGGTGTATTGAATGGAATGCAAATTGTTATGGAAGACATGAAAGCTCGAAGATCGGGAACGATTATTAATCTCTCTTCAATTGCAGGCGTTCAACCTTTTGGCAATCACGCAGCTTATTGTGCAAGTAAATTTGGAGTCACAGGTTTAACTAGGGTAACCAGGGGGGAGCTGTCACCATTTAATGTAAGGGTATTAACTGTAATGCCTGGAGCTGTAAAAACGGAATTATTATCGCACACGACTGATAAGAATATTATACAAGGCTATGAAGATTGGAAGACCTCTGTTGGTGCTGTAAATATTACAGCAAAGGATGTTGCTCTCACCATAAAATATGCTTTTGAATTGCCACAATCGGTTTCTTTAAGAGAAATGATCATTACAGATACAATGCAAGATGCATAAAACAAAGGCTGTTCTTTAATTGGAACAGCCTTTGTTTTTAGAGAAATATTTTATTGTTTTATTATCTTTTTACGCATTTTTTGGTTTTTAGAATTAGTTAATTCCAATATATATAGTCCAGAATGCCAGCCCGAAGAATTTATAGTGAATCCATCTGGATGGATGATAGATTCATAAATTAATTGACCTTGTAAATTATAAACATGAGCTTTGAATGAATAGTCCAAATCAGATTTTATTATTAATAAATTATTAATCGGATTGTTTATTTCAATATTGGATTTCCATTCTTCTATATTGATTGGTTCTAATGTAGTATCTGGATAAAGGGTACAAGCGTTTGCATTGGGGTTGAGTTCAAGTGGTGATCCTGGAGTTAAATCTTGTCCTGTAAACCCTAAATAATTTGGTTTATATTTAATTGCTCTAAAAACATCTGTTCTAAAATCTAATCCCGTAGCCCATTCATCGCCTTGTGTTAAAAAACTACCATGATCATTATGAGCACCTGCAGGAGAAAAATATTCCCAAACGACATTATCATTTGAATCTAATTCAATAAAATAACCGTGAATTGCTCCATTACAAATAAGTGTATTTCCATTTTCTAAACGATAAACCCCTGAAAGGATATCGGAAATGAAATCTGGTTGTACAACATCAAGATTCATAAAATATTGCCAAAATGGAGCATTTGGTAAAAATGCATTTCCTGGAGTTGGCATTGTGTAATTACCAGCGGCATCCATAGCTGGTTCAAACATGGTTATTCTCGATGGTATTTCATCCCAAAAATCTCCATTATTGTACAGCATAATTTTTCCAGCATCTCTATAGCCATTTGGAATCCATTCGGCATGATGGGGTTGTGTTAAAATTCGATCATCTGGATCGCCAACCTTGTAAGCGTATGGATTTCCCCAACGATAGAGAATGTCTCCACCTTTACCTCGCGTTCCACCAGTCCCTGTTTTAGCTTCTGCAGTAGTGGTACTGTGGTCTAAAATCCAAATTTCATGTGCTTTATTTGCTGTAAGTAAAATCTGATCCAGATCTGCGTTGTAGTCTATGCTATTGATGTGAATCCAATCTGGATGAAAGTTTAAGGATTTTTTATAATTGATATCAATTTTATTCGGATTGGCGCTTACATTTCCATAATTGGGTTTTGAAGCATCAAAATCTTGGATGATATGATCGTATAAAAACCACTCCCAAACAATATTTCCACCAGAGGTACCTGTAGGTTCAATTTCAATGATTTTTTCCATCCACATAAAATCATCATCATAGTCTGTGTTTACACCTTGACTAATGACATCAGATTGTGGTCGATTTTCCCAAACCAGAATCAAAATATTCCCATTAGGCAATACTTCAAAATCATGATGGGTGTTATATTGACCAGAGTCAGAAGGCGTGGCAGATATGTATTCAAAAGACCAGGTTACATTGCTGTTCCAATCCACTTTTTCAATTCGGCCAGCAGATCCTCCAACAGTCCAATTAGCGTGAGCACCATCACCTTCGGCTGACCTAATTAGGGTTCCGTCTTCTAACAACTCAACGGTAAGTCGACTTTCAGCTACGTGGCTCCATTCGTGTACTTTTTGACCACAATTATCTATTAAATAAGTTTTGTAACCATTTAATGGCGCAAAAAGAGTATATCCGTCAAGAGATTCTGGTGTGTTTTTTATTGTTCCTATAGTATTGGTTTGTGCAATCATTTCGGAGACAAAAAATAAAGAGAAAAAAAAGAAAAAAGTTTTCATAATCTTGGTTTTACATGAGTACTTAACGAGTTTTTGGCAGATAAAGAATATATTTTAGATATGCTTCCAAAGAATACTTGAGAATAAATAGAATGACCTTTTATGTTGTAAACTTGCTCGTTGTTTTTTGTGAAGGATATTTGTCCGACTGTATTTTGCGAATGAATAGAAGTGACAAGAAATACAAAAAAAAGATAAAGTGAAAGACGTTTTTTCATTCTAAAAGTATTAAAATTTCGTGAGTTCGATGTAGTAAAAATGGGCATCTCAATACATGTTTCGTTCCACAACTATTCACAAACAATACTCGATGTGAAAAAAAATATCAATTCTAACCGTCCCAGTTATTTGGGAGTGAATTTTGCGACCAAAAGGAATTTGAGTAAAATCTGTACTTCGAATTTCTCTCAGCAACAATTGAGAATAATATTATGACATATCAATTTCTTGTATCGAATTCACGTTGAAGTTTTAATTTAATGAAAAATCTGCGAAACACTTTTTAATTGATTGAGTTATTCGATAAATGGTTGATTTTATTCGTTCATTGTTTTTTTAGCAAAAAAAAGAGCGATTGAATCTTTAATATTCAATCGCTCTAAATCTACTTTTATGAGTGCTTTATTTAACAACATCCACCACCATCATAATGATAGGTAGATTCTGTAATATAAATATCGTCTCTATTTAAACTAGCAAGGGCTGCTGCTGTTTTATCGCAAATGGCTAAAGGCTGGTTTTGTAACATGACATGTCCTTTTTTGTCATCCAACATATCGTCCTCTCCATAATAAATGGCTGTTTTACCAGTAAAAACACATGGTCCATCATCTTGCATTGGGTCTTTGATTGCACATACTTCAATACTTTCAATAAAAATATTCTTATCGGTATTGTAGTGTTTTGGTGTTAACATTCTGTACGGACGTTTTGCACGAATTTCTATAGTTGCAAAACCAACATCTGTTAAAGCCTGAATATAATCTTTCATCGGAATAGAACCGCTTAGGCAAAGTGCACGAAGTTTATCGTCGTTTCTTAATTCGTCAGACATTTCATCTTCACAAATTGGGTCCGACATAACCAATCTTCCTCCAGGTTTCAATACACGATACATTTCTTTTAATGCCAATTTAAGATCCTCAATTTTAAAGATATTAAATAAACAATTTTGAGCTGCAACATCAATACTTGAATCTTCTACCGGTAAAGATAATGCATCTCCTTTTTTCAAATCAACAAAGTCAGACTTAAACCAAGGATTCATTTTTTCGGCTTCTACAAAATTCTTTCTTGAAGCTTCCAACATTTCGTCTACAACATCTACACCTGTTACTCCACCTTTTTGGCGAGAGAAATAAGCGAATTGTAAAAGTTCCATTCCACCACCTACTCCTACGTATAGAATTTTTGGATTTTTCACCAAATCTCTTGGATTTACAGTTGAACCACATCCATAGTTCATATCCAACATTATTCCTGGAATTTCCAATTCTGGAAATGCCCAAACTGGGGTAGTCGTACAACAAAGTCCAACATCTGGCGTTAATGCGGCTTCTTTATATAAATCGTTTGTTGCGTTTAAGTATGACATAAGTTTAGAGTTTTTGTATAAGGCCTTTGAATAAGGCTATCATTTTTGGTTCTGCTTGATTCGCAGCTTCTATAATTTCTTCTATTTTTACTTTTTGTAAATTATCGGGGTCGCATTCATCTGTAAGTACAGATACAGCAGCACAAGGTAAATTCATATGGTTTGCCACAATAACTTCAGGCACGGTGCTCATACCAACGGCATCGGCACCAATTCTTCCTAAATAGCGGTATTCGGCTCTAGTTTCTAATTGAGGTCCAACAACCGAAACATATACACCTTCGTGCAATTGTATGTTTTGATGGTTTGCAACATCTTTTAGAATGTTATTTAATTTAATCGAATATGGTTCTGCCATATCTACAAATCGTGGGCCTAATTCGTCTATATTTTTTCCTAATAACGGGCTTCCTCCTTGTAGATTAATGTGATCGTCAATCAACATTAAATCCGATTTTTTGTAATCTAAGTTAATAGCGCCCGCAGCATTAGAAAGTAATAAAGTTGATACTCCAAGTTTTTTAAATACGCGGATAGGGTAGGTGATTTCTTCAAAAGAGTATCCTTCATACATGTGAAAGCGCCCTTGCATAACTACAACCTTTTTATTTTCTAAGGTTCCAAGAATAAGTTTTCCTGAGTGAAACTCTACTGTTGCCTCTGGAAAATGTGGTATTTCTGAATAGTCGATTGAGTGTTCAACCTCAATTTCGTTTATTAATTGTCCCAATCCAGTTCCTAAAACGATTCCTATTTCAGGATTGTTAAATCCCTTTTCGTTTAAAAATGAAACTGTTTCGTTTATTTTATTTAACATGTTTTTTCTTTGTTATATGATTCTAAATTGTACTTTAAAATCATGTTGCTATCTTTAATATCGGTTACGTAATCGATATCGTTTAAAACCTCTAGCAAGGTATAGTTTTGATTTAATTTGTCCAAGTCGGAAGTTGTAGAATTGAATACAGAATCTGTTCCCCAAAGCTTGTTTTCGAAAAGATCTGGAATCATTTTTGTAAGCCCCAATAAATAATAACCTCCATCTTCGGCGGGTCCTATTACGGCGTCTTTGTTTTCCAATAAATCAAAAGCAGTATTTATAATGGTTTCGTTGAGTTCTAAAATATCTGACCCAATGACTATTATGTTTTCATAACCAGATTGAAATCCGAATTCGAAAGCATTTTTCATTTTTTGTCCTAAATCTCCATGGCTTTGAACAAATTTATTAAAGTCCGAAGTTGGCCATAGATCATTCTCTTCTATTCTTTCGGTATAAAAAACAAACCGATCTGCATTGGTTTGTTGAGCGATGTGTTTTGTATGCGCCAACAAATCTTTATAAATGTTTAGGGCAGTTAAATCTCCAACATCTTTAGCCAACCTAGACTTTACTTTACCCAATTCGGGATTTCTTGTAAATATGAGAAGTAAGTTTTTAGTTTTCATAGACCTTATTTCCTTTTTCTAGCCAAATACTCCATTCTTTAGAATAGGTGTGAATATTTGCAGTTGTGTCTTGCTTTATATCTACAACGGGCAGAGATTGATTTGCCCATTCAAAAATACCACCGTACACATTTTTTACATTTGTATATCCTGCATCAATTAATTTCTTTCCAATTTGCTCACTTCTGGCACCAATTGAACAATAAATTGCAATGGGTTTTGTTTTGTCTGGGTTTGATGCTTGAAAAGATTCTAGATTAAAGTTTTCAAAACCTATGCATTTAGCATTTTGGATATGACTTACCTTAAATTCATTAATTTCTCGAGCATCTAAAACGGTATAATTGGACAAATTTTCTTTTAATGTATTAATCGAAATGGTGTCTACACTAAAATCTATAAGTTCATCAATTTTGTTCGAAAACTTTTCTGATTGTCCAAAACTGAACTGACAAACCGTAAGAAATATAATTGAAACGATTTTTTTCATGATCTTAATTGGCTACACTACCTTGACAACTCGATCCGGAACCAGCTGTACACCCGTAACAATGTTGGGAAATACGTATGGTTCTTTTATTTAAATCCTCTAAATTGAATTCGGATAAATGCTTTCCTTTAGAAGATACTTTTAGGTCCAACATTTGATTAAAATCGCAATCGAATAAATAACCGTCCCAACTTACCGAAATGGTGTTTTTACACATTACATTTTCTACAGCCGAAGGGTTGTAGGCATCAATTAATGTGTCCATATAATCTTCGTAATTGTCGGTTTTTATTAAATATTCTAAAAAACGAGCAACCGGTAAATTGGTAATGGCAAATAAACCGTTGAATTCAATATCGAAGTCTTCTTTCAAAGCCACTTTAAACTCTTTTTCCAATTCCATCTGGTTACCTGGTAAATAGGCTCCTGCCGGATTGTAAACCAAATCAAGTTGTAGCCCCGAACCTTCAACGCCATAGCCAACATCGTTAAGCATTTGCAAGGCTTTTATAGAAGCATCAAAAACACCATTACCACGTTGTTTGTCGGTTTGATTTCTTTTATAGAAAGGCAACGAGGAAACCACATGTACGTTGTGTTTTTTGAAAAACTCAGGTAAATCGTAATACTTTTTATTAGCTCGAATAATGGTTAAATTAGAACGAACAATAAAATCTTTTACGCCTATTTTTGTAGCTTCTTCAACAAACCATCTAAAATTAGGATTCATTTCTGGTGCACCACCTGTTAAATCTAAAGTTGTTGCCCCAGATTTTGCCAAAACGTCCAAACATAACTGCATGGTTTCTTTGGTCATAATCTCTTTTCTATCGGGCCCTGCATCTACATGACAATGTGCACAAACCTGATTACACATATACCCAACATTGATTTGGAAAATATCTAATCTCGTTGGTTTTAGCGGAAACTGTTTGCTTTGTTGTAAACTTTGCTTAAAAGTTGGTAATTCTCCACTAGAAAATACATCTCCATTCAACCACTCGAGTTGTTTTTCGGTGGTTGCCAATGGATTGTTTATACCATGTAAAGATTTTACTGGGGTTTTATTTGGTTTCAAGTTGTTTGTTGTTTTTTGCGTTAGAAAGCAGCTTACATACTCAATTTGTCGTATTTATTCATCATTTGTACTGAATGAACAAGTGTTGCTCCCGATTTAATAGCGGCTGCAACGTGTACAGCTTCCATCATTTCTTCTTTTTCTAAACCTCTTTTTAGCCCATCTTGGGTATACGCATCAATACAATATGCACATTGTACTGTATGAGAAACAGCTAATGCAATAAGAGATTTTTCGCGTGCTGTTAGAGCGCCTTCTTCAAAAACTTTTCCGTAATACTCGAAAAACTTTTCTCCCAATTCTTCATCCCATTCAGTTATTTTTCCGAATTTCTTTAAATCTTTTGGGTCGTAATATGATTTTGTAATTGCCATAATAGTTTTTGTTCTAAAAATAGGTTTATTTATTATTTAAACTCCAGTTATAGGTCAAAAATTCAATTTTGGCATCCGCTTTTATTTTTGTTTTGCTGTATTTGTTTAAGAACTGAATAAGGCTACCATTTTTAGTGAAATCTCCCTTAAACCAGTTGAAAATTTCGGAAAGTTTTACAGTAGTGGAGGTTATTTGATTTCTTTTGGTATCGTTGACAAATTTCTTTGTTAGAATCTCTAGAGTAGACTCTACATTAGATTCTGTAAATGCTTTGTTGTAAAGTTGTGGACAAGAATACGATGCACAATTGATTCCCACATGAATTCTTGGATCATTAAAATCTACACGAAGTATTTTGTTCTCTACCTGGTCTAGAGTGTATTTTTTTCCTCCAACTTCAACAATATCTAAATGCCAAGCATCTTTATTATTTTCTTTAATGTCGGTAATGCTTTTTAATGGCATATGATCTATAATGACTTTTAAAGTATAAGCATTGTAAACATTCATCCAAAATGCTTTTTGCTTTTTTGCAGACCATGTTTTTACAGGTGCTGTTTTGGCGTATGTAATATATTTGTTTAAGGATGTTTGGTCGGCTTTTAAGGCTTTGTAATTCACAATCCCATTTACACTTACATGTTTTTGCAATGTTTTATTTAATTCGCTGGTTTGTGCGAAAGTTACTGTTGTAAAAGCTAAGCTTAATAATAAGATTATTCTTTTCATAATTAAGTATGTTTTGGTGTTTGGACGTAAATATTTTACATTCATTACAAGAAAATAAAAAATATTTTAATTTAAGTATTTTATTGATGTATTAAATACTATTTATCTACAGAAGTAGGAGAGTGTGTTGATGATTGATTAAGGGAAATTCTTATTTGTAGAATGGGGGAGGACGTTACTTTGTACTGTTTGCGTTTATGTATTTGGGATGTTTTTAGAGCAGTCCGATGACTTTGTTATTTGCGACTGCCTATTTTAATCTTTTCTCAATATCCATTCTTTGGTGAAGAATACGAATAACTTCTATGATGTTAGTCTCTGTTTCAATTTTATAAAAAAATGAAACTTTACTTTAGTGTTTTAAATAGTCTTTTCTAACATAACTGAAGTTCTTTCCAATTTCAGTATTTATTGAAATATATTCAATTATTATATTTATTAACTCGTTCTGTAATTAACTTCAAACATTAATTCAAGATTCATCCAAAGGATAAATCGAGTCTATTTAAACTTCTAAAATGATGTGTTTCAAAAGTTAATTTATTATCGTTTTATGTTAAATTTTTCAGTCTCGAAATATTCGGGGTAATTATTTAGTTACCTGAAGGCTAGTTATTGAGTCTTGTTATAATATACTTTTCAGTCGTTTCATTTATCCAATTATAATCTTTGAGTTCTTTAAGTTGGCTGATTAGTTCCTTTGGTATATTTTTTATTCCGATTAAAGTTCCAGCAATTTGGCCTGCAATAGAACAATTTGTATCTGTATCTCCTCCAATATCTATGATCTGTTTATACATTTCAGTTATTCCAATTTCACTTATTTTACTTGCAAATGCAATTGCTAGTGGAACAGAATTCACTACATATCCATTATTTCCGAGTTTTCCTACTTTTGATAAATCACATTTTAATTGATCTATCTCTATGAGCCTATCTTTAACTTTAGTATCTGGAATTTGGTTGATTATTATTTGTAAAAGATTCTCTTTGCCAGTCCATGTTTTATTTAATATTGATTGAATAGCAATAACGACACATAATGCACCAACATATGCTTCATCATTTTGGTGAGTTATGTAACAAATGTCTTTTATTTTACTTCTTGAAATATTTGTTTCAAAACCTAAAGGTGCAATTCTCATGGCGGCACCATTTCCTGCTGCATATTCTCCTTTTCTTCCAACAAGACTCCAATGTCCTCCAATTTCCAACTCTTGCATGGCTTTTAGGGTGCTCGAACCAATTCCTGTTATTTTTCTAGATTTATAAAACTCTAAATATTTTTTTGCGAAAAAATCTGCATCCATTTTTTTACGCGCAGTCATTGCTTCACAAGTTACTAGAGTAAGTTGTGTGTCATCGGTAATTTGCCATTCTGGTATTTTTATCTCAGGTTTTCCAAATGGATAATAAATAGTTTCTGAAATGTCTTTTTTTTGAATATTTTCGAAGGCACTTCCATAAGCATCTCCAATTGCTCCTCCTAAAATACAGCCTTTAAATCTTTCTGAAATATTCATTTATTTTTTATGATTAATAACGTTTAGTGGTATCGCGGATTTTCAATGCATTCTTCTTACAAAACTTTCATTAAAATGGGAAAGACTATTATCTTTAGATTTGCTCATTAATTAATGTAGGGCGTTTTTTATTAATAGGATATGGACATAAAGCTCGCTCCTAATTCAAAGTTATCAATAAATTCTTTTTAAATAGTTTTTTTCGTTGTAAAACGCTTTTTTCATAATCGGAACTCCAATTTTTGTCAACACATGAAAAAGCGTAATCAAAATCTTCTTTTAGAGCAAAATTAGATATATCACCTTTACAAAATTTGTCCCAGAATTTCCTGTTCATTCCTTTCCTTTGTTCCCCTACATTTTTGAAATAGAACCCCTCCTTTTTTTCTACTATATAGTAATTAAGTATAATCCAAGACGTATATGAAAAATCCTTAAAATTCTTCTTTAAGTTCTGATACCCTTTTTTTTCCTCAAAATCCTTTAATTCTTTTTGAAGTTGTTCTTCATTTTTTCGCACAATAAAGGAGCTCTCAGTTGATTTAAAATGGTCCTTTACATGTTTTAGGTTTTCAACCCCTTTTACTATAATTACAGTTTCAACTTCAGTGGGAACATCAATTTCCTGAATATATTTTTGAAAATGATCAAAATCAACATTAAAGTTATCAAACTTTTCTCTAATTTCAGCTCCAGTATCTCCATAGATATCATTCCCAATATAGAATAAAGTAAGTGGCTCAGCTTTTTCTTTGGTCGCTTTAAAATGTGTAATGTCTAATCCCATTTTATTATAATTAAATTTTCACTTATAGGCTAAAGTAATGAATTTAACCAACCTAAAATAATTTATCGTCATACCCGTACTGCGAAATCACTAACTTTTTAATATGAATAGATGCCTTCCCCGACTTATTCGGTGTGGGTTTTAGTCAATCCCGTAAGATATACCACGGGACAAGTGACTAATTTCGGTCACGAGCATTCGGGATGCCCTGCGAGCAATCCGAACTCTTAGTTATTGTGCTTTGTTTTTATTTTTTTTCAATTCTTTTTGGATTTGTATATCCTTAATCAAAATAATTATTCCAGTTGTAACACCAATTACCGTTGATAATGTGTAAAATTCAATCAAATAGCTAGTAAAACTGGTGTTTGTGATTTCCAGATTTACATTAATAATACTTATTAGTGCTAAGGGATAGAATAATAATGACCATATAATTGAAATTAATCTCAATCTGTCTTTTTTTAATGTACTTTGTTTAAAATCCGATACAGATTGTCTCAGTTGATAAAGGATAAATGCAATGAAAATTAGACCAAATAATACTTTGATAAATATATCACCGACCATTGCACCTATTGATGAATTATCAATATCAAATAATCTACTCCAATCCGAATTTGGATCAGCAAAAACCATTTTGTAAATGAAATACAAAACGGTAATAATGCGAAATGTAGGAATAAAGAGTTCTTTTTTATTCATTATGTGTCAGTATCTTTTAATGTTTTCTGTCTCGTATATAAGCGGTAGAGGTATTAAAATTGGAAACTTTTCAATTTAGACCATTGTTTGTAATTGCGAAATTTCTGCCATTGTTATTATAACTTGTTGAACTAAACCCGCCTTACAGCGGATAGCCTTAAAAAAGAAGTCGTCTAAAACCTCTAAATTAAGTTTCAACTAATAATTAAAATGGAAATTATGAAAAAAAGTGAAACCATTGTAGAAAGAATTGGTTTAAAAATTTCTAATGTCAAAAAAACTAATGCCATTTATTTATTTTAAAATGAACTTTTCTAGTGTCCTTCTTATTACTTCATTATCTAATTCTAGAATTGGAAACTCCGCAATCAAATAAGGAGGATAACCTGAATCTTTAGAGTTATAATTTATTTCGTAAGATTCAATTTTTCTATTTCTTACTCTTAATAAATACACCTTCATTCCATTAGAACAATAAAATCAATTTCGTGATATTCCCTAAATTCAGTAGGTATTTGATGAATGTCTATTATCTTCCATTTATCAAAAACTCTATCATATCCGTTTTGATATTCTGCACGTTTTTCAAATTCTTTTATTGTCATTTTTTGCAATTAATTTCAAGAGTTAGTTTAGTTAATTAGTGTGTTATCTTTTTTTTTTATTTCATTAATGGTTTGATGTAATTCATCTTCGCTGACAATAGAAGTCCACTTGGATCTGCAGATATGATGATTGATTTTTCATCTACAAAATAATTAAACCAATAAGGAATTCCGTTTTCACCAATTCCATCTTTTCAAAAACCTGACAGGCTTTTCATTTTTTCATAATCTCAAGAGATTCTATCACAAATCTCTTGAGGAAGATAAGGTATAATATTGAGAATAGTCTCTTTATTTTTCATTTCTGATTTTTGTATACTCTTAATTATGACAAACAATCTCTGAATGTTTGGTTATATGGTGTTAACCACATTTTACCTATACTTTTTGTTTTTTTCACTATATCGAGCCCAATTAACCTCAATTGAAAACTGATGTCTTCCAACTTTTGAGAACTCAAACCCATTAGGAGAAAAACTATATCCGTATAAAATATTAACCATTCCCCAAAAACCCATTCCTATTTTGGGAGTTATCAAAATATCCTTTCTACCTGAAAGATCAGATAAATAGCTTAACTCTAACCCACCTACTGATACGTGACCTGTCATTAAAAATCCTATATTTGGGGCTATAATATTTTTTTCTGATTGAGGGTTTATTGTTGGAATCCATCGTAATGCTCCATAGAAACAATAAGCTGAAGGTCCAACTATATCTCCATTCATTGAGAGCCACGAGGCTCCCAATTCAAAATATGCACTTCTTTGATAACCAATAGAAGTTCTTAATCCCGGTATGAACGGATTAATTCCTTGACTCTTTTGTACCTTTAATGAATCCTGAGCTTTACAATCCACAAACAGGGCCAAAAGTATTACCAAGAATATTGAACATTTAACTTTAGACTTTATTAGCTTTTTTTTCAAATTACACATTTCAAATATATTTTTCACCTAGCCATCAACAGGAGTTTGCACACAGTCCAAAAACTCAAGTACAACTGCCAGCCTCGTGGTATATCTTACGGGGTGGGTTTTAGTCAATCCCGTAAGATATACCACGGGACAGGCGACCATGTTCAGTCCCGAGCGTTCGGGATGCTCTGCAGCACCATCCGAACGCTTAGTTATTAGGGCTTGTTTTTGTTTTTTTTAGCCAATCAAACTAGTTTCAATTTTCAGTTCACCCTTAAAGTATTTCTCAAGTTTGACAAGCTGATAGTATCTTAATTTTAGCTCTACAATTTGTTTTTGTCCGCTACGGTCAATTAATTCCATTGTTTTCTTGCCATAGGCAAAGTCTTGAGACTGAGCGAGTATTATTTTCTCGACATTGTCTAAGTCGAATTCTAGGATTTCATGTTTTTTCGGAAAGCCAATTAATGATTCAGTCAAAACTTTATTATTCTTTATTTCCAATATAGTTTTATCAGTAAAATGACCATAAATGAGATATGCAACTGTACCTAAAATCAAAATCCAATTTACGACCGAGCTCTGTCCGATAAATTTTTCTACAAGGTTAAATACCTGATTGACCACTAGAGAGAAAACAATAATCTTGATTATCAGTCCTATGGTCGACCCTTTTGATTCTATTCTAAATTCTTCCATTCTGTTTTTCAAATGCACCACAACGGTTTGTGTATGGAACGTAGCGTTTTTAAAAGTACAAATTTTCGGGTTAGTACTTAGCCACATTTTTATATTTTGTTTTTAACTAATCAATCTTAAAAGCCAAATTTAAAAAATTGGCGGACTTTATAAATTTACGTAAACCTTTCGATTAAGTACCTATTAGCTATGTTTTATACACTTTGTTATGTGCTGGCTTTATTTTCGTTTATAATCTTCAAAACATTGCATTCCGATTGCGCCTCCACCATACGATAGTACAATATTATCTTTATAATAAATATTATTGCAACCATCGTTATATTTTTCGATTAATTCCTCGTTTAGTTTTTCTCTAAATATTTTATAAGAGTAAACTCCAAGTCCATTATATCCATATTCAATTTCTATTGGTTCCCAATTAGATATTCCTATACAATCTGCGATTTCCAATTTTTCATATAGTTTTTTGATAGTCTCATTTGTCCAATTCAGCTTATTTTTGGCCAGTTCGAATGAGTTTGTTTTTCCGTGATATTTTTTATCATAATCACTTTGTTGTTCTTCTATGTAATTGTCAATATCAATGTTCCATTTCCGAAATAACAATTCATTGTCCGTTGAGTCATTTAGTCGTTCGTAAACAACCAAATCTATTTCATCTGATGATTCATAACGTATTCTGACATTGAAATTTTCAGGAACAATTTGTTCAAAATAGTTCTTCACTTTCATTATTTCAGATGAACGTTCCTCATAATTTGCTATTAAATCTGATTTTCGTCTAGAATGTTCGCAACTCAATAAAAAGATTGAAAAAAATCCGAGAAGTATTAATCTAAATTTCATTGATTTTCGATTGGTTTTTCAGCTTGCACATAACGGCTTCGGCTATGATTAGTGCGGGATTAAAAGTAACTAAACTTTCGATTAAGCACTTAGCCAAAACTTTTTATTTTGTTTTATCTTTTTTTACTTAAAGCCAAATCAAAAGATTTGGCGGACTTGGTTAAAAGCTCTAAACTTTGGGTTAAGAACCAAAACCCGTATTAATTATAGCCATTGTTGGCGTGTCGTTTTTTTATACGAATTCTTTTTGCTCATTTATGTCAGTTTTGAGTCCTTCAAATATTTCTCTAAAATTCAGAATACCTTCGTAGGTTCCAAGTTTAAATCGATACTCAATCTTTTCTCCCCAAAGTTTGTCCCCTATTCCATTAGCTTCGGTAATCAACGGTTTTAAAATGCTGTCAAAGTTCAAAAACTGGTCTATACGCAAGTCTTCAGTATAGTTTAAATGTGCTATTCTTTTATTTCTATGTTGAACTTTTAAAGAGTTAACATTTCGCCTAAATGACTTAAAATCTAATTTCAGGTCTTTAATTTCTTGCTGGTCTCTAATTGTCTTATTTGTAGCTTTAAGAATTTTTTGGAATGAAAAAGTAGAACTATCATCATCAAGATTGGTCAAATGAAGAATTATACCATTTTCCATATATCTAAGAGCATTAAATTCTTCGAGAATGTAATGTCTTGTTGTTTTCTCAAACAAATATCCAAGCCTATTTAATTTCCTGATATAAAAGCAAGCTAAAACATTGAGGTCAATTAGTTCAACTTTCAGGCTTGAAAAATTATCTTTCTGTTCTTTGTTAAGCATTTCTGTTTTTTTAATGCACGCCAACACCTGTATAAACACACCTTTTCACCAAAAGGTACGTTTATTTCGCTTATGTGTGTTTGTTTTTCATAAATGTATTAAAATCTTTTAACCCATCAAATAAAGACTCTAATTTTTTGTGAAATGGAAGTTTGATTTTAGTGTATACCTCCATGATTTTCATAAATAATGGAATCTATTCGATTATCATTTTATAGTCAATTTCGTATTAAATCAATTTTAACCGAATATTATTCGAATAATATGCGGTTAATAATGAACATGTGAAATTCATCATGACAAGTTTAAATCCGTAATAAACGGATTCTTAAATCTATACCCAGATTTCAAAAGTTTTTCGGGATATACAAATCTACTTTTTAAGACTAATTCTGCTTCGGTTTGTTTAAAATACGTACCAATTTGTATGAGCCAAGAGGGTAGAGGTAGTTTTACAAAAGGCTTAAGGTTTTGGTTTAAAGCTTGTAAAAACGCCTTGTTTTTTATGGGATTTGGTGCGCATAGGTTGTAAATACCTTCTTTTTGAGTGATTATGTGATCAATTCCCTCCACAAAATCTTGTTCAGAAATCCAACTTACCATTTGGTCTCCAGGTCCATGTCTTAGACCAAAACCCATGTTTATTATTTTTTTCAGTTCAGGGTAAACTCCGCCTTTATTTCCCAAAACGAGGGCCGTCCGAAGAATTATTTTCTTGGTTCGTTCGAAGTGATATGTATCAAAAACCTGTTCCCATTTTTTACATAAATCCATTGAAAAATCAGAACCAATAAGGCCATTTGTTTCGGTGTTTTTGTGGGCAAGTGTATGATTGTAAATTGTTGCCGAAGACATCTGAATAAAGACTTTTGGCGGATGTTGAAGACACTCAACTGCACGACACAAAATAGAAGTACTTTCTAACCGACTGGCGTAAAGCTTTTGTTTGTTTTCGCTTGTGTATCTACAATTAACAGATTTTCCCGATAAATTGATTAATAAATCTGCCCCCTCCAGAAATTCTAACCAATATCCGAAATCCTTTCCATCCCAAACCAAATGTTTAACGCGTTTAGAGTCTAAGGCATGCATTCTACATAATACATAAATACAGGCATTTGTAGTTTCTAAATAATGTTGGATTAAACATTTTCCTAAATATCCAGATCCTCCGGCAATTATTATTTTCATGAGGTCGCGTTTATTTCGTTTTGATTCAATATTTGTTGCACTTTACTTTGTCGGGCTGCTTTTCTTCCTTTTAAAAAGAATATGATGAATAGAAGCATACATAAGCCTAAATAAATGGTAAATCCACCAATTTTAATACTCAGTTTTTCCGCCAATTCTGTAAAATCATCAATAGAATAGAGTTCAATGAGTGTAAATGCAAATCCTAAATTAATGAGGTAAAACCCAATTTTGAATAATTTATTTGTTGACAGTGCAATTTCGGTTTCTTGATGAAAAATATCCATCATAAATGTCTTACTGTTTTTGAATAATACATGACTTACATAAGTTGTAATGGTAAAAACAACAGGTAAGTAAATAAGATAACCGATGAGTTTAATGTTGTCGAGCATGATGTTTTTTATTTTTGAGTTTATAATAAATGAGAATACTAAGTGTGTTTACCAGATGCATACATCCGATAAGCAACATAATTTCACCAAGGCGAGATACCACAATATCTACGGCAAATCCTAAGGTAACGATGTTATAAGGTTGATTTAGTGAATAAAAGACGTAACCAATATTCATACAATAATAGGCTACTTTTAAGGTCCGGTTTATCGATTTTGAAAACTCTTGTTCTTTAGGAAAAAGAGCTCCAACGAAAATTAGTCCAGAATTGTAACATACATTTCCAACATAAATAATAAGTAAAGCACTTAATATAATGTAAAGCGAATATGTGATTGTTGTAATCATATCTATATGTTTTGTACTTTCAATAAAAAATGAAAGTTTCGTTGTAAATTTTTTTGAGCCTAAGCCCAAAAAAATTATTTCTTTACCATTTTAGTTATGTTAGACAAGAGCCAGTGTTCGTCTGCTTTAATAGATTTATCTAAAATGGCATTTACAGTCTCTGTCACTTTAATAATATCATTCATTCTAGTTTTAAAATGTTCGGCTTCTTCGTCGTTGCCTTCAATGTTTTTTAAGTCATTAAGGGTTTTTAATACGGGTTCAATTTCACGCTTTTTACGTTCTTTTGTTATTTGTTTAAAAACTTCCCAAATGTCCTTTTCCGCAATAAAAAATTCTTTTCGTTCGCCAGGTACAAATGTTTTTGAGACAATTCCCCAATCAATTAATCCTCTTACATTCATGTTTACGTTTCCACGAGAAATCATTAATTTTTCCATGATGTCTTCTGCTGAAAGGGGCTCTTCTGAAATGAGAAGAAGTGCATGCACCTGAGCCATGGTTTTACTCACGCCCCAATGTGTAGCAAGGCTACCCCAGGTTTGTATATAATGTTGTTGTGCTTCTTCTAATTTCATAGGTCAAATGTATAAAATATTTTTAAACTTTCAGTAATTAATGAAAGTTATTTCAGTTTAATTAAAAAAAAATGTCAAAATGGAATGCTAACTAAGCGTTAGAACATTCCAGAATAATAAATTTTTCGTTTTTATTTACAATGTAAACGTGTGTAAACCAGTTAACCAAATGTGTTTTGTAATTGAGGTGATTATTGGCAACAAATAGAAAACGTCCTTTTGGTTTTAAACACCTCGAAACATTCTTCATCAAATTTAAAGTAATATCAATATTGTTTTCGTGTTCGAAATGGAAAGGTGGGTTAGAAACAATTAAATCGAATGATTGATCTTCAACGGAATCTAATGAATCGCTACAAATATAATTTGCATTTTTTGTATTCATTTTCGAAGATTCTACCGCCAAATGAAAATCATCTATTAAGGTTAATTGTGCTTCTGGGTTAGATTCTTGACAAAAATGTGCCAAAACTCCATTTCCCGAAGCTAAATCTAAAACGTTTAATTCATCGGGTTTTACGTTAATATATTTCGTTAAAAATTGAGTGGCATAATCTATATGAGAAGATGAAAATACGCCAGGGTATTGTTTATACGTTTTGGAGTTAAATTCAATAGATTTTAATTTAGAAGGAGGTGCTTGAGACTTTGGTTGTTTTAAAATAACCAATCTCGATTTTTTCCAAGCTAAAGACTGTTCAACTTCCTCAAAGAATAAATTGGCTTTATCCAGAATTCCTTTTGTGAAATATTTTGTCATAAAACAACACACAATTTCTGTGTTTTCATTGGCGTTCTGCCAAATGTGTTCCAAATAGTTTTCAAATAACTCTAAAGACTTAGGAACTTTCAATAAAACAACATCAAAAGGGTTGTTTATTGTTTCAAACTGATCGAATAATAATTCTTCTCTAAACGCTATTCCGTTTAAATCTAAATTTCGTTTTATGGCTTTTGTCTGACTGTGATATGACCAAATGGTTCTTGGATTAAAGGTATCTAAACAAGTATTCCAAAACCCAAAACGGTCGTTATATAAACCAATAGATTTATTTTTGTACGAACCAATATGGTTTAGAGCGTAGATTTCGGCATTGCTAAATGCTTTTAATGAATGGTCTTTGGTTTCAGGATATCTTTCAAATTGAAAATCTTGATTGTTGTATGTATATGTATGTTGCACGTGTTCTAATTTTGCACAAAGATATTAAGAACGAAAGGATATTTAGTTTCAAAAAAGAAAACTTATTCCTTTTATGTTTATAGTTGGGTCGAGGATGCTAATTATTTACCTTTTACCGATGTTATAGTACCCTACGTCTTTTCGTTTCGTTAGAATTACACTTTAGGGAATATATTTGTGATAAAACAAAAACAGTATGAAACATTTTATTATTTTTTTAATGTGTTTTTTAGCATATTCCCAAGGGGTTAATGCTCAGGTATTACTCAATACAAATGAAATAGAAACCAAAACAGATGCTGGTGAAGGTGATTTGTATAAGAATTCGGAAAATGGTGAGTATTATATTGGTACTTCGGAAGGGACTCTAACAAGAATTGGTCCTCAAGATTTATCTTTCGATTCGGAAACCGAGGAACTAGAGATAACCGGAGGAAATAAAATCGATATTTCAACCAATGCATATATTAGTATTTGTGAATTTATAAGAGGAGAGGCCGTTGTAGAGCAAGTTGGCCGTATATTATTTACGGTTCATGAAGACTTAAATGGTTATAAAACATCATCGCTAACGGTTTCGGTTCAAGAATTAAGTGCTTCAACATCTTCTGACAATTTAATAGTTTCGGTAGAAATTGTACGCTCGGGAACCGTTATTTCTGTGAATGAAAAGGTTAATTACAATTGTGGAACAACATATTTTTCTACTAGTTCAGGAAATAGTCAGGTAACCATTCAAACAGGAGATATTATACGTTTAAATATAGAACAAACGCCAACTAACTTTTCGGATGCTCCATTAGGTTTAACAGCCACTTTAAAACTCTCTAAATAATGAAGTATTTTATCATAACCCTTTGTTTATTTGTATCTTCTGTTGTATTTGCGCAAAAACGAATTACTGTTGAAAGAAACCCAGAACGTTCGTCGGGTGCATATTATGTAGAGCAAAATATTCCCAGTACCTTAACTCCATATTTGTGGTTAGATGCTTCAAACCCAGAATATTTTTCTTCTGACTTAAACTTGAATTCAAATTTTGCTTGCCCGAATGATAATTTAGGTCCAGTTCATGTTTGGAAAGATCGAAGTGGAAACAATCGACATTTTACAGCCTATGTCAATTCTGGGTCGGTAAATAATGCTCGCCCAACATATGTATGTAACACCATTTCAACACCGTTTTACAAGTCTAATGCTCACATTCGTGGCGATGGAATAAATGACGATATGCGTTTTGATTTCTCAAGTGATCCTAGTGGAATAATAGATGAAGATTTTACATTTGTTTTTGTAATGAGAGCAGAAGATAATACCCCAGGAACATATAATTCATTTATTTCAAGTGGAACAGGTTCAAATGTTAATACACATTGGCAAATAAGTACAACAAATGATAAAACTAATTTTTATCTTCTTTTGAGAGGGAATTCGACTCGATTAATTGGACCTTACG
Organism: Flavobacteriales bacterium; assembly: GCA_049607525.1. Taxonomy (GTDB): domain Bacteria; phylum Bacteroidota; class Bacteroidia; order Flavobacteriales; family CAJXXR01; genus JBMYYR01. The sequence goes on along the minus strand of JBMYWP010000005.1, from coordinate 32,738 downwards.
ATACGAATCCGCATGTATTTACACTTCAAAGAAAAACCATATCAGGTCAAATTCATGTCATTTTTAAATTCGATGGGGTGCAAGTTTTCGATTATATTTCCACAAATCATGGTAGACCAACACTAAAGAATTTAAAATTATTCCGAAACCGAAATGAAGGGACATACATTGAAGCTTCTTTTTATGAATTTTTTGTTTTCACACAAGATTTATCTGCCAATCAAGAATATGAATTGTCGCAATATTTATTAAGTAAGTGGGGGATATAGTTTGTAATGTTTTACTAAAACAAAAAAAAACAGCCTATCCAATTTTGGATAGGCTGTTTTTTTTGTTAATGAAATGAAGATAATTAATCTTCAGCTCCATGTGTTAATCGTTTTAATGGTTTTAAAAGTGCAATAACGAGTAAACCAAATACTGCTGTTAAACCAAAGATGAACATAAAAATAGAATATTCTTTTTCACTTTGAATTTCTTCAATAATAAATGTACCTCCATAGTTTTTACCATCTCCTTTATTTGCCGTGATCTTTTTTGCTTCAAAATCTTTTTCAAATTTTAATCGGGCATGGAATGGATTACTTTTGGTTACATTATGTTCTTTTAGAACTGAAGTAATTTCGGTTAGTTTTTCAGGATTTTCTAATTTGAAAATTGAATTCAAATTTGAATTGTTTTCATATCCTAGTGTTACAACTGAATTGTTTTCTAAAAATAATTTTGCTTTTATTTCAAAACCTTTGTCAATTGCAACTAAAGTATCTGCTTGGTTATATTGTTGTAAATCTGTTTTGTTTGCGATTAATTCCGTTTTGATTGGTTCCGATTGGGACGCTTCACCAATTGATCCGGCTAATTTATTACCAAACCCAGTTGCGGCAAAATAAACCCCCATCATAATAGAAGCATACTTTGCTGGAGCCAATTTCGTGATAAAAGAAAGGGCCGTAGGAGATGCACATAGTTCACCAATTGTGTGTAATAAATATGCTGCTGCTAACCACCAGAATGCTGCAGTTCCAAATTCTACAGAACTTGCTTCTTGAGATGCAAATGCCATTAATAAGAATCCTAATCCCATAATAATGGTACCAATTCCCATTTTTAATAAGGTAGAGGTTTCTTTACCTTTTAACTTTCTCGAAGCCCAAAAACCTGCAACAGCTGTTCCAAATATAATAATATATCCTGCATTAAAAGATTGGAACCAAGAAGCTGGCATTGACCACCCAAACATTACTAAATCAATTTTCTCTTGAGCATAAATATTTAATAAACCTCCGGCTTGTTCAAATGCTCCCCAGAATACAATAATAATTAAGAAAGAAATAAGTAATACTACAATTCTATCTTTTTCAATTTTTGTTAATGGCTTTTTCAGTAGTTCCTGTTCTTCCTTAGAAACGCTTTTAGAACCTAAGAAATTACCAACATGTCCTAAATATTTTTGTCCGCCAATATAAACGACCAATCCTAATAACATTCCAATTCCAGCTAATCCGAAACCATAGTGCCATCCAATTTTTTCACCTACATATCCTACAATTAATGCCGATAAGAACGCTCCAATATTAATTCCGATATAGAATAATGTAAACCCTTTGTCTCTTCTTAAATCTCCTTTAGAATATAAACCACCTACCATAGTAGAAATATTTGGTTTCAACATTCCAACTCCAAAAATAATTAAAGCCAATCCACTATAGAATGCCCATTCTTGCTCTATGGCTAATATACCATGACCTGCAACCAATATCCAGGCTCCATATAAGACCGATTTTTTCTGGCCCAATAGTTTATCAGCGATAATTCCTCCAGGAATAGACATTACATAAACCAACATTGTATACCATCCATAAAGAATCAATGCTTCAGATTTAGTCCAACCTAAACCTCCATTGTCAATAGAAGATGCGATATATAGCACAAGAAGAGCTCTCATTCCATAATAAGAAAATCTTTCCCACATTTCAGTGAAAAACAGAACGTAAAGTCCTTTTGGATGTCCGAACAACTCTTCTTTATGAGCTTCGGTAGTAATATTCGACATATAGTTTAAGTTTAAAGTTTTTCGTTAATAAATTTCGTCATCTTGTTGTACAAGTGTAAACGCGTATTTCCTTTATTTCCACCGTAAATTCCGTGGTTTTTATCTGGGTACATTTCCGAATCGAAGTCTTTGTTTTCAGAAATTAGACCAGATACCAATTCAACGGCGTTTTGATAATGTACATTATCATCGGCAGTTCCGTGAACCAATAAGAAGTTTCCTTTTAATTTGGCAACATGAGAAATTGGAGAGTTGTTGTCGTAACCAGAAGGGTTTTCTTGAGGAGTTCTCATATAACGCTCAGTGTAAATACTGTCGTAATATCTCCAGTTGGTTACAGGTGCTACGGCAATGGCCATTTTAAAATAATCCGATCCTTGGAACAGACAGTTCGATGACATAAATCCACCATAAGACCATCCCCAAATTCCAATTCGGTTTCCATCTACATAGTTTAATGAAGCTAAATATCGGTTGGCTTCAATCTGATCTTGAACTTCATATTTTCCAAGTTCCATATAAGTCACTTTTTTGAAATCACGACCACGAGCTCCAGTTCCTCTGTTGTCGAAACAAGCTACAATATAACCTTGTTCTGCCAACATATTAAACCACATCATATTTGTACCTCCCCAAGAATCTAAAACTTGTTGAGAACCAGGTCCACCGTATAAATACATGAAAACTGGATACTTTTTGTTCGGATCAAAATCTTTAGGTTTAACTAAATACCCGTTTAATTTGGTTCCATCTTTAGTCGTAAAATCTACAAATTCCTTAGGCGCTAGATTTAATTTGTCTAAAGTGGTGTTTAAGGTTTTACTGTCTTTTAAAACTTTTAAAGTTTCACCTTTATTGTTGTTTAAAGTAATATAGTTTGGCGTATTTGCATTCGAATATGTATTGATAAAATATTCGAATGTATTGCTAAAACTCGCGTTGTTTGTTCCTTTTTTAGGTGTTAAATCTTTTTTGCGCTTTCCTTTTATATCAATTGAGTAAACAGAACGTTGCAATGGCGAATTTTCTGACGATTGGTAGTATAACGTTTTTGTTTTCTGATTATAACCGTAAAATGAACTGACTTCCCAATTCCCTTTTGTAATTTGTCTAACCTCTTTACCTTCTAAATTATATAGGTAGATATGTTTATAACCATCTTTTTCAGAAGTCCAAATAAAATGCTTTTTATCGTCTAAGAAACGTAAATCATCATAAACTTCAACATATGCTTTGTCGGTTTCTGTGAAAATAGTTTTTGCCTTGTGAGAATAAGCATCTACCAAAATGAAATCCAATTTATTTTGATGACGATTTAAACGTTGTACACTTAACGTGTTGGCGTCTTTTGTCCACTTAATTCTTGGAATATAGAATTCATCCTCAGTTTCTACTGGTGCTTTGAAGGTGTCTTCGGAATTAATGTCGTAAATCCAAATTTCTACAGTAGCGTTCTTTTCTCCAGCCTTAGGATATTTAAAAGCATACTGACTCGGATATAATCCATTTTGGAACATATCCATAGAAAATACAGGAACCTCCGTTTCGTTAAATTTGTAATAGGCTATTTTTGTTCCATCTGCATTCCAATCGAAAGCACGAGAAAAACCAAATTCTTCTTCGTAAACCCAATCCGGAGCTCCGTTAATGATTTCGTTGTATTTACCATCGTTTGTAACTTGAGTAATTTTATTGGACTCTTGGTTTTTGATGAATAAATTATTTTCGAAAACATAAGCAATGTTTTTACTATCCGGAGAGAAGGTCGCCAATTGCTGTTTTCCTTCGGCAAGCTTATTGTTCGATTTTGTTTTTAAATCATAAACATAATAATCCGATTTAGACGAGTGTCTGTAAATGGCCTCCGTATTTACGGGAAGAATAACCTGAGATTCATCTTCGTTAAACGAATAAGACGAAAATCTTAGTCCATCAATTTCTGCCGATGTCAGAATTGTATTGGTTTTAGATTGTGTTTTGTAGTCAAAAACTACGATTTCGGAACCTTTTTGGGTATTTTCTAAAATAGAATAATGATTCCCATCGTTCATTGAATTTATACCCCAAACATAATCTTGGCGGTATTTTCCTGTTTTCCAAATATCTTCTAAAGTTATTTCTGTGTTTTGAGCAAATGAAGCGGCCGAAACCGAAATTGCTAATCCAAGAAATAATGATTTTTTCATCGACATAAATTGTTGTTTTATTTTCAAGCATGGCTAAAATAAGCAAAATAGTGGATGAAGTGATGGAATGATGCGATTTTATACTTCAGGCTGCTCGGTTTTTTTTTGGATACAAATCGATCTTTTTAATTGATTTATTGCTAAATCGTTTTGACCTAAAATAAAAACGAAGGTTTTATACCAATAAAAAACCGAGCAAACATGAGTATATTATTCTTGACTTATGGCAGCGATCGGATCGGACTTCCAAATTTTATAGCCGTGATATAATATGGCAAACATGGCTAAAAACAAAGTGATTATAATTGGAAGTATGTAATTTGAAAGGCTAAATGGTGCTTGATACGCAAAATTTGCTTCCCATACCGATACAAAGTAAAAGTTGAGTGGACTTGCCAATAAAAATGCAATGAAAAATAACAAAACAAACTCTTTAACAATTGTCCAAGAAAGTTCTGCAACACTTGCGCCTAAAACTTTTCTTATTCCAATTTCTTTTTTTCTAGATTCAATAGAAAAGCTTAATAATGCAAATAATCCTAGGCATGAAAGTGTAATGGCAATACCAGAAAAGTATTTAAAGACATCATACATTCTAATTTCTTGACGGTAATTTCTGTCTAAGGATTGATCGAAAAAGGTGAATTCAAAAGGGTATTTTTTCTCAAGGTTTTTCCACTGGTTTTCTAACTCAACAAGTGTTTGTTGATAATCTCCTTTTTCTAATCGTACAGAAAATTGACGACCTCTATTTCCATTGTAAATTAAAATAAGTGGCTCCATTTTTTGATGAAGACTCATAAAATTAAAATCATTAATCAAACCAACAACTTTTCCATCATTTACAGCCCTTCCATGGGCTTCGAGTCCCCATTGAACTCGTTTATTAAGACTACCTTTTGTCCAACCAAATTGTTTTGCAGCTGTTTCGTTTATGATAAATGCAGTTTGTCTTTCAGAGGCAAATTTTTCAGAGAATTTTCTTCCTTCTATTAAATTTAGCCCCATTACATCAATAAAAGCGTCATCAACAAATAGACAATTAATTGTTTTTTCTATTAACTCGCCGTCGTTTTGCTCAATTCTAAACATAATTTCTGGTGTCCCTCCAGATGGTAATCTAGACCTAGAAAAGGATTTAATTTTTGCATTAGATTTTAAATTTTCTACCCACGGCGCCAAACGTTTTTGAGCTAATGTATCTGTCGGAAAATTGATTGTTAATAAATTTTCTTTATCAAATCCTAAATCCATTTCCCTCATGAAATTCATCTGATGACCTATAAGCATTGTTCCTGCAATCATAAAAATGGCAAAAGAAAACTGAATTAAGATTAATCCTTTTCTAAATAACCCCATGCCAGATTGAATGCTAAAACCACCTTTTAGGACTTTTATTGGTTTATAAGACGACAAAATAAATGCTGGGTAAATTCCTCCCAGAATTCCAACTAAAGCCAATACACAAATTTCAATTCCGATGAGTTTTGGTTTAAGAATATCAGCCGAATTCATCATTTTTCCACTGATAGAATTAAAAGGTTCTAAAAATAATTCACATAGGCCTAGACCAACAATTAAAGCAATACTAGTAACAAATAATGATTCTATCAAAAATTGAAATATGAGTGCAATTCTATCGGCTCCCAAGGTTTTTCTAACACCAACTTCCTTGGCTCTTTTTGCCTGATGAGCAAGGGTTAAATTAATGAAATTTATAGCCGCAATGATTAATAGAAATAGGGCTAGAGCTGAAAATATATAAATATGAGACATATTTCCTTTAGGTAAATCATATTCGTGCCTGTTGTCAAAATGAACCTCTTTTAAGGGTGTTAGTTCATATTTATGGCTTCCTTTTACGCTATTTATTTCGGCCCAAGGTTGAACATATTTCTTTTCAAATTCGATTAATTTTGGTTTAAATTGATCTAAATTAAATCTATTTTTGAATTTAATAAACGTAATAAAAGAAACTCTAAACCAGTCTTGATTAAATGTTTCGATGGCTTGGCGAGGCAAAGAGGAAAGGGATAATAAGGCATTTACCCTTATTTCGCTATTCAATGGAGGGTTTTTAATAACACCAGTAATGTTGTACAACGTGTTATTGAGTTTTACCTGTTTATTGAGACAGTCTAAATGCCCAAATATTTTATTGGCTAAAGTTTCGGTCAATACAATACTTCTGGGACGTGTTAATGCTGTTTTTTTATCTCCAGACAATAAGTTATAGGTAAATACATCAAAAATAGTACTGTCGGTCATCCAAATATTAGTTTCAGACAATAAATGATCTTCATATGACACTTCATATCTATTTTGACCTCCCATAAAGCGAACAAAATTTTCTACCTCGGGGTAATCTTGTTTTAAAGTAGGGCCTGCAGCAAAATTAATGACCGCTAAATCCATTGGGCCATTAAAATCTAGAACCGAAGTCATGCGGTAAATATCATCTACATGTTCGTGATGTAAATCATAAGACATTTCATCTTCGATGTATAAACTGATTAACGTAGCACCAGAAATTCCAATGGCTAGACCAATAATGCTAATGAATGCGTAAACTTTATTGGTCAACAAATTCCGATACGCAATTTTTATATAAGACAACATCATAATTAAAATGCGTTTGGTTGAATTTGATTCTCCTGAATTAATTTTCCGTCGTATAATTGGATGATGCGTTCCGAAAATTCGGCATCCTCTTTAGAGTGGGTGACCATAATAATGGTTGTACCTCCAATATGCAAACTTTTCAAAAGCTCTAGAACTTCCGTACCAAAATGGGAATCTAAATTTCCTGTAGGTTCATCTGCCAAAATTAACTTAGGGTCTGTTACAACAGCTCTACTTACAGCAACTCTTTGTTGTTGACCGCCCGAAAGTTGTTTCGGAAAATGCTGTGCCCTGTGGGCAATACCCATTCTTTCTAAAACTTCGGCAACTTTTTTTCGACGTTCATATTTTGGAACTTTTAAATATTGTAGAGGTAATTCAACATTTTCTTCTACGGTTAACTCATCTATTAAATTGAAATTTTGAAAAATAAACCCAATGTTTTCTTTCCTTATTCTAGCGCGAGCTCTCTCTTTCATTACGCTAATTTCAATATTATTAAAAGCATATTTTCCATCGCTTGGCGTGTCTAACATGCCTAAAATATTGAGAAGTGATGATTTTCCACAACCCGAAGTTCCCATTATGGAAACAAATTCGCCTTGCTTAATTTCTAAATTAATCTGACTTAAAGCTGTAGTTTCTACTTCGTCGGTACGATAAATCTTGGTGATGTTGTTTAATTTAATCATTGTTGTAAAGTTAAAAGGTTTTGGTCTTGAAAAGAATCGTAATTCGAAATAATAACGGTTTCACCTTCCGAAAGGCCTTGTTTTATTTCGTAAACATCTGGGTTTTTTCTTCCGAATTGAACAAACCGTTTCTCTGCGGTAAGTTTATCTTTAGAAAGAACATAAACATACTGTCCGCCCGAAGATTGGAAAAAATTTCCTTTAGAAATCATTAAGGCACTTTTTTGAGCACTTAATTCTATTTCGATCTGAAAGTTTTGACCTCTTCTTAAATTGAACAAAGAATCTGCGGGGCTAGTAAATTCGAAAAGAACATCAAATTGGCCATTTTCAATTCTTGGAAATATTTTAAAAACTTGCAATCTCGTTTTCGACGCATTTAATGTGATATTTCCAGAAATTCCTTCGGATATTTGAGATAAATAATGCTGATCTATATGTGCTCTAAGAATATACCGATCGGTATTATCAATTCTCCCAATATTTTGATTCCTCGAAATGGTTTGCCCTATTTCATAATCGAAATAATTTAACTGTCCGCTAATTGGCGCTACAATCGTAATTTCTTTAAGTTTAATTCTAATAATGTTTAAATTTCTTTCCATAAGAGCAATGGATTGATCAATTCTAGACACTTGTTTTTCTCGATCAATAGAATCTTCCTTGATTCGTGTATTCAGTATTCTAACTTTTTGTTCAAGATAGTCATTTTGTGTTTTAGTTTGATAAAATTCTTCATCAGAAATGACCGCTTGTTTTAATAAAGTTTGGTTGAGTTTTAATTGATGTTTATTTAGTTTTAGTTGTTGACTAAAATCGATAAACTGATCTAAGGTGGATCTTTGGTTTTGATTTAATGTCAATCGAATATTTCTCATCGTGTTAATTTGTTCAACCATTTGGGTTTCCCTTTGCATTAAATCTAAGGCAACACTTTCATTGGCAAGTTGCATTAACACATCACCTGCTTCAACCATTTCACCTTCCTCAACAAATATTTGCTTTATGTTTCCGCCATCTTTTGCATCTATCCAAACCGATTTTTCTGGTTCTAAAATTGTATTGGCAACCATTATTTCTTGAAATCCACCATAACTAACTTGGGCTAGCTTTAATGAGTTAAAATCGATGATTTGTTTTGTGATTTGCCCTTTTTTAATCAAAAATATAGCAATACCAACGAGTAGAAGGAGACCTAGAGTGCCCCAAACCGTTTTGTTTTTCCATTTTGATTTCTGAATGTGTTTATCCATTTTTTTTAACTAAAGGATTGAATGAATTTGTGTTCCTGTTGAATATGAACAAACGAAGAGCATGCCACTTATGTCAAAATGCTTATAGTTAAGTGTTTAATATTTTTGTTAATGAGTAGTTGTAATAAAATATGTCCGATGATGTACATGTAGTGTCCAATTTCGTACACCATATTGCTTTTTGTATCTTTGGATTATGGATATTTTTAAAGACAAAACTATTTTAATTTTAGATGATGATTCGAGTATTCTATTTTCATTAGATATTCTGCTAAAACCATTATTTAAGACTGTAATCACCACATCAATTTCTGAACAAACCATAGAAAATATTGAATCATTTTCTGTAGATATTCTCCTTATGGATATGAATTATACTAAAGGGATGTTTGATGGTGTGGAAGGAAAAACAATGTTGCAAAAAATAAAAAAGAATTACCCTTTTTTACCGATTGTAATTATGACCGCATATTCCGAAGTTAATTTGGCAGTAGAGTGTATGAAGATTGGCGCAACCGACTTTATTAATAAGCCCTGGCAAAATCAGAATTTACTTCTTAGACTTCAGCAAGCACTTAATTTGTCTCACCAAACATATTATTTGCAACAATTGAGAAATACAAAAACCGAACGTGTAAATTTAAAAGCAGATTTGGGTATGATAGGAGATTCTCCTGCTATAAAAAAAGTAAGAGAAACCATTTTAAAAGTGGCAAAAACCGATGCCAATGTTCTTATTTTGGGAGAAAATGGTACAGGAAAGGAGCTGGTGGCAAAAGCTCTGCACGAATATTCAGATCGTAAAGATGCGGCATTTGTGAAAATTGATTTAGGTTCTATAAGTGCTAGTCTGTTTGAATCGGAATTGTATGGTTCGAAAAAAGGGGCATATACTGGGAGTACGAACGATAAAATTGGACGATTGGAATTGGCCAATTCTGGTACTTTATTTTTAGATGAATTGGGGAATTTACATTTAGATTTACAATCGAAACTATTATCGAGTTTACAAAATAGAGAAATTACACCTGTTGGTTCTACAAAATCAAAGTCAATAAATGTTAGGTTAATCTCAGCTACGAATTTAACCTATTCCGATTTAAAAAATGAAACCATTTTTAGAACAGACCTATTATATAGAGTAAATACCATAGAAATTGTTTTACCACCATTAAGAGATCGAAAACAGGATATTTCGCTGCTAATGGATCATTTCTTGGAATTGAATAAAGTAAAACATAGAAAACCAAGTTTGTATTTCTCAAATAAAAGTTATGAACAAGCTAAAGGGTATTTGTGGCCAGGGAATATTCGAGAATTAGAACATATTGTAGAACGTGCAGTATTGTTAAATTCCGAAAACGAAATAAGTTTAGCACAAATATTACCAAATAACACGGATGAAGATATAGATAATATAGGATTGAATATTCATGCGATGGAAGAAAAATTAATTAAAAAAGCACTTAAAGTAAATGAAGGAAACATTTCTAAAGCTGCGAAAGATTTAGGTTTAACCAGGCCTGCATTGTATAGGCGTTTAGAAAAATTTGGGTTATGAAAGTAAATGTTTTCGGAACCAAATTAGCTGTATATTTTATCTCTATTTGCCTTCTTTCTTTGAGCTTATTTTATGTTTTGTTTAATACCAAACATTACTTTGTTCCATTTATTTTAGGTGTTTTACTTGTTTTTGTTTTTGTAAGATTATTTAGGCTAATTAACAGAACCAATACCGATTTAGAACAATTTTTATTGAAACTTAAACATCAGGATTTTCAAAGTAAAGTGACAGAAACTACACCATCTAAATCTTTTAAGAAATTACACGGTACTTTAAACTTAATTCTAAATGATTTTGAAAAAGAAAATAGGACGTACAAAGAAAATAAGCTTGTTTTGGTTGAAAGTTTTAATCAAATAGAACAAGGTGTATTAATTTGTAATGATGAAGGTAAGGTGTTATTAATGAATAATAGATTGTGTGAATGGTTTAAGTTGCGACAGGTAGATACCATGTTAAATTTAGAGAAAAATTGTGCTCTCAAATGTTTTAAAGAATATAAATCTGGTATTAACCGTTGGAAAATTACACCAGAAAGTCAAAATTATCGTATAGATTCAGAAATATATGTTGTTGTAAGTAAGCAACGTGTTTATGGTCAAGTTATTTATTCATTTTTATTTACAAAAAACAATGAGGTTTCGGAGTTTAATACTCAGAATTGGTTGAATTATATTAAAGTGATCTCTCACGAGATAGGGAATGGGATTACACCTATTCGATCGGTTGCCGAGACCTTAAAAAGTAATTTAGAAAAAAATGATCATAACCATTTTAAGCAAGGTTTGGATATTATTTTAAGAGAAGCAGATGGTTTAATAGAATTTTCTGATCGTTATAGACAATTTGTACAAGTTCCACATCTCGTAAAAGAAGAAATAAACGTTTTAGATTTAATAAAATCGGTTCATATAAGTTTAGAGCGTGAAATAAAAAATCTTGCGATTATTGTTGAGTTAAATATTCCGAAAGATGTGATCATTATTGGAGATAGACAACTGTTGAAACAAGTGTTTATTAATTTGTTTTTAAATAGTTTTGAGGCTTTAGAACAATCAAAATCTAAAAATATTTGGATTCAAGCTTTGCAGAATGTTAAGCAAACCCAAATTTCGTTTACCGACAATGGAATTGGAATTCCCAAAAAACTCATAACACAAGTATTTACTCCATTTTATTCAACAAAAACAAAAGGAAGTGGGATAGGATTGAGTTTGGTTCAACAAATTCTATGGAAACATCATGCAAGAATCTTTCTAAAGTCGGAACCTCTTGTAGAAACAAAATTTACAATTGTTTTCTAGTTTTTTTGAATTAGAATTAAATGTAAACACAAAAGAAAGTTAGGGTGTTCTATAACTAAACTTAATGTAAAAAATGATAATATCTCTGTTTCAGTTAGTTTGTGTTTTTTTTTTTTTTTACTTTTGTTGGTAAAATTATTTATATGTATAAAAATGTTTTTTTTGCAACAAGCTTTATTTTTAGTTATATTACTTTGGCTCAAGTCGGTGTTGGAACCTCAAACCCACATGCCTCATCCATTTTAGAAATTGAAAGCTCAAATAAGGGCTTTTTACCACCAAGATTGACTTCTCTTGAGCGGTTTATGATTTCAGATCCTGCAGAAGGTTTAATTGTTTTTTGTACAAACTGTTGTATGAGTGGTACAATGAGCTTTTTTAATGGAGCAAAATGGACAAATTTAATTGATTGTTCAGAAACGGATAATGATGATGATGGGATTCCAAATGAAATAGATATAGATGATGATAATGATGGTATTTTAGATATTGATGAAAGTTTAATTACAACTGAAGATTATAGTGGGCAATTAAATTTTGATCAAGATGGAGGTTTTAGTCCAGTAAGTGGTACACTATCTAATTTTACCTACCCTTCTTCTCCTGCTTCAGATGGAGCATCAATTTCATATTCTAATGTACGTAGAGCCTTTACGAGTGGTGTTGGTGTATTTGCTGTGAGATTATTTACAAATACTCAAAATGGAGGTAACATGGGGAATGTTGTAATTAATTTGAATCCTGAAAATACGAATTTATCTAATTCTCAAGTTCATGGTAATTCATTAGTAATTAATGATTTTAATGCTACTACCTTAAGGCTTATTTTAGAAATTGAAACTTCGGATGGATTAATTACAGATGTTAATGATCTTGAATTACATGTTGATTTCAATTCTGGAGAAACAGGAACTTCCACCTTATTAACATATTTAGGATCAGGTCAGTTTCAACTTACAATAACAAAAGGTTCAACAAACCCTGCGAGCTTAGAATTAATTACTTTAGGGAAATTAGTGACTAAATACTCTTTAGATTTTAGACAAAGCGATGGTTTTAGTGGTGATCAAATTGCTTTTCCCGTTGCTCGAGAAATTTATACCTTTACTGATAGCGATGGCGATAATATTCCGAATCAATATGATTTAGATAGTGATAATGATGGCTGTTCTGATGCTCGTGAGGCAGGATTAACAACATCTACAGCTTCAAATTTTAATTATAGTAATACAGATGTTGGAGCTAACGGATTGTCAAACTCAATTGAAAATGAAGACACTCAAAATGGAACAACCGCAGCCGTTACCACAACTGTTTATGATGGTACTTGTCTGTAGATTCATTTAAATCTTACATAAAAACAGGCTACCTAAAATTCGGATAGCCTGTTTTTGAATATTACATATCTAATTATATGTTTAAATGAATTATATATCAATTTACATTCTAAATCAATCATTAATTTCTGGATAATAGTTCCTTCTTTAGTTATTTATAGAATAGTCATAACTTTTAATACGTTAATGTATTTTGTGAATTATTTGATTAAAAAAATATTTTTTCTTGAAATTATCTATTTATGAATCTATAGATTCTACTTATATTTTCATTTTTCTTTCTGATGTAAATTTGTTAACATCCAATAAAATTCCTTAATTTTGTGGGCATTTTTTAATGAAATGTAATAAATAGTTAATGTAAACAACCCCCAAAACAAGAAAGTAAAAGAGGCTTTCAATCGTATAATGTACAGAAAAATAGAAGACGTAAAACCATGGTACGAGAGTTGGTTTAATTCAAAATATTACCATATTTTGTATCAAAACCGATCTCACGAAGAAGCGGAAGCTTTTATTGAAAAATTATTTGAATTTTTCAATTTAACCAAAACCTCCTTTGTAGTTGATATGGCCTGCGGAAAAGGGCGTCATGCAAATAAAATTGCAGAGTTGGGTTATAAGACTATAGGTTTAGACCTAGCCGAAGATAGTATTACATCAGCAAAACAAAATGCGAAGGCACATTCAGCGTTTTTTGTACACGATATGTTACAATCTCCTAAAGATATTTTTACAAATGCCGATATTGTTTTAAATCTTTTTACTTCGTTCGGATTTTTTAAATCCTTGGAAAATCATGAAAAGGTGATTCATAATTTTGGACATTGCATTAAACAAAACGGACTTTTTCTTTTCGATTTTATGAATGTTCAGAAGGTGATAAACGCCCTGAATAAAGAAGAAGTGAAAACGCTAAACGGGATAGAGTTTCATATTACCAGACGTATAGAAAACGATATGATTCTTAAAACCATTAAATTTCAAGACGAAGGTAAATCTTATGAATTTACTGAAGAGGTTTTTGGATTAACATTAGCACATTTTCAAACCATGTTTAATTCAGCAAATTTTAAGATTATAGAAACCTTTGGAGACTATGATTTAAATACTTACCAACCAGATCATTCGTCGCGTTTAATTATTTTAGCTCAAAAACAATAGTATGGCAATTCTTATCGGATTAATATTGAGTTCTTTGGTGGCTTATTTGTTGTATTACGTCGATTTTCCATTTTTAACTTCAAAACGTATTAAATGGATAACAACCTTTAGTGGTGCATACTTATTAGGTATTACCTTTTTTCATATTCTACCAGAAATTTTTGGAGGTCACGGACATGCGTCTCATCAACACCATGTAGAGTCTGATGTGACTATGATGGGAGTTTGGGTTTTTGCTGGATTCTTTATCCAATTATTACTAGATTTTTTTAGTAAAGGTATAGAACATGGTCATGCACACAAAAATATAGGTTGGACAGTAGTGATTGCACTTTCTGTACATTCATTTATTGAAGCTATTCCAATTTTCACAGATTCAGATCATCAACACAATCAGCTCATGTTGGGAATTTTACTACATAAAATTCCCGTTGCTATTGTTTTGGCAAATATTTTAAAAGAAGACACGGTTTCAAAGAAAAAAGCCTTTACACTTATTTCTTTATTTGTTTTAAGTGCTCCTTTAGGTATTTTGGCAGGTGCAAATTTTGGATTTCTTCAAGAATATCATAAAGAAATATTAGCATTGGTTGTTGGGTTATTATTACATATTTCTACCACCATTTTATTTGAATCTACAAGCGATCATCACATTAAAATTCAAAAGCTCATTGCAATATTAGCAGGATTTTTCTTGTCTTTTTTGTTAATATTTTCCCATTAAAATGAGGAAATGTTGAAAATTTGTATAATTTGGTGATTCGAAAATTTTAATATCACACAACAATATGCAGATTACCTACGATAGATCCTCATTTTCTGATGAACAATTAATAGCCATATACAAAGCCATTTTACTACCTCGTTTGGTAGAAGAACGCATGCTTATTTTATTGCGGCAAGGACGGATATCTAAATGGTTTGGCGGAATTGGTCAGGAAGGAATAGCCGTAGGTACATCATGGTCAATGCACGATGAAGAGTACATGTTACCAATGCACCGAAATTTAGGTGTATTTACAACTCGAAATGTACCTTTAAGACGATTGTTTTCTCAATTTCAAGGGAAAATGAATGGGTTTACAAAAGGAAGAGATCGCTCTTTCCATTTTGGGACTCAAGATTATAATATTGTTGGGATGATTTCTCACTTGGGACCTCAGTTGGCTGTTGCCAATGGAATAGCTTTGGGAAATTTGATCGAAAAAAATAATAAATCGACTATTGTTTTCACTGGAGATGGAGGAACAAGTGAAGGTGATTTTCACGAATCATTAAACGTTGCTTCTGTTTGGAATTTACCCGTGATCTTTTGTATAGAAAATAATGGTTATGGACTTTCCACACCAACATCTGAACAATACAATTGCGAAAATCTTGCCGATAGAGGTGTTGGTTACGGAATGGATGCTTTAATAGTAGATGGGAACAATGTTTTAGAAGTTATTGAAACCATTTCTTGGATAAAAGAAGAACAAAAAAACAATCCTAGACCATTTTTAGTCGAATTTAAGACGTTTAGGATGCGCGGTCATGAAGAGGCTTCTGGTACGAAATATGTGCCAGACGAACTTCTGGAAGAATGGGAGAAGAAAGACCCTATTTCAAATTTCGAATCCTTTTTATTACAAGAAGGTATCCTTAATCAAAACTTTATTGACGAGTTAACCACATCTTACAATAATCACATAAAAAGTGAGTGGGAAATTGCGTATGAAGAGCCAAAGGTGATACCAAATGTATTTGACGAATTAAATGATGTATATGCACCGTATATTCAAAAGGTTCAAAAACCAGACTTTTCGAAGGTAAAAAACATTAGAATGGTAGATGCCATATCTGAAGCCTTGGATTTGGCCATGGAAAAATATCCGAATTCTGTTATTATGGGGCAAGATATTGCCGATTATGGTGGTGTTTTTAAAATTACAGATGGATTTCTTGATAAATACGGAAAAGACCGTGTTAGAAATACTCCAATTTGTGAATCGGCAATTGTAAGTACCTGTTTAGGATTAAATGTAAATGGTTACAAAGCCATTATGGAAATGCAATTTAGCGATTTTGTAAGTTCAGGATTTAATCCGATTGTAAATAATTTGGCTAAGTCTCATTACAGATGGGGACAACAGGCGGATACCATTATAAGAATGCCTTGTGGAGCTGGAGTTGGAGCAGGGCCGTTTCATTCTCAAACGAATGAAGCTTGGTTTACCAAAACACCAGGGCTAAAGGTTGTTTATCCTTCAAGTCCGGAGGCTGCAAAAGGACTACTATTGGCATCTATCGAAGATCCAAACCCAGTATTGTTTTTTGAGCATAAGGCATTATACAGATCAAAATATGCCGATGTACCTGTAGATTATTATACACTAGAAATAGGTAAAGCAAATACAGTTTCTGAAGGAAATTCAATTTCGGTCATTACATACGGAATGGGCGTGCATTGGGCAATGGATTATAAAACAGAAACAGGAATCGATTTAGATATTGTTGACTTACAAACCTTATCGCCATTAGATAAGGATTCTATATACGAAAGTGTAAAGAAAACGGGTAAGGCGATTGTTTTACATGAAGATTCAATGCTTTCTGGAATAGGAGGAGAAATTTCGGCTTTAATTTCCGAACACTGCTTCGAATACTTAGATGCTCCTGTGATGCGCTGTGCAAGTTTAGACACGCCAATACCATTTGCAAAAGCATTAGAAAATCAATATTTACCAGAAGAAAGGTTTAAAGAACAAGTTCTAAAACTTTTAAAATACTAAACAAAAAAGCCAATCTGAAAAGATTGGCTTTTTTTATAAATACTAGAAAAACGAAATAAAGAAAAATGAAATAAGGATTTAGGTGTTAATTAAATCTATTCAAATATACATTTTTATTGATCTTTACTATTGTTAAATATCCGACAGGAGAGTGGTCATTTAAAGGTATCTATGTAAACCCTTGTATTTGCTGGTGTGTCTTTAAATAGTAGACAGTGAATTTTGTCAATATTTAGGTCATTTATTTGTTGTGAAAAAAAAAGATACACTCTGTCTTGAGTGTATCTTAATAGGGTTATAGTTTTTTCATGAGGACCTTGTAAAGATCAACCATGGTTTCTATATCGTATTTATGGACTTTCTCTTTTGGAGAATGCACGTTTTGCTCTGCGGCTCCAATAAAACACCAATCAAAAGGGAAATCACTTTTTTGCAGTTGGTTTCCATCACTACCTCCAGCATTTTCAACCTCTATTTGATAAGGGATTCCACTCTTATCGGCAATTTTCATAATTTGTTTAATATATGAACGCCTTGGAATTCCCGAATCTCTTTGAGAAATAACAACACCTTTTCCTGGTCTAACACCTTCCGTTATCCATGTAATATCGGAAATAAGCGCCTGCTGAACTTTATATTTTTCGTAAAGAAATTTAGCTAAATAACCAATAGAACCTCCTCCAGTTTCTTCCCAACAAGAAAAAACAATGGCACCATTCTTTAGAGTCTCAGCCACTTTTAATGCGTTCCAAACACCAAGTCTGTTGTCCATATAACAGTTTTGAACAAAATTCTTAGATTCTTTCCAATTCGATTTAAAAACCAAATTTGTTCCAGGGTCTATTGTTCTAGGAAATTTAACAGAAGCTTTGTTCGTCGTTTCATCAACCACAAGTTCAGTTTCAATTTTCCCTTTACTGTCATAACCAACTAATTTTATTCCAGCTTCTAAAACAGGTCCACCCAATTTAACTACATTATTGTTATACCTAACCGTATATCCAATAGAATCCATGTGAGCAAAAATGGCCGTATCTGGTTCTCCAAAAACCAAAACAATACAATTTTGGAAAGCTTTTCCATGAAACACCTCTGGTTCATGTTTCCAATTCTTTTTATTCTTATTTATGTATTTGAGAAGAAATTCTTTCAATAAATCTTCTTCACCTGCTGGTGCATAAATATCTTGTAGTTTTTTTAGTAATTTCATCTCGTTTATTCTTCGTTTAGATTTTCTAGTGTAATGTTTTTTAAATTGGCGAATTTTTCTTCGGCTTTTGCCGATTCTCCTTCTCGAATAGAAAAATAGAGTTTACAAGTCTCCATAAAATCTTGTTTTATGTCTGTAGCTGGTAAATCTTTAAGAAAACGCATCACGGTATTCATTTCAGGATATCCAAAGTGAACAACATACGGTATATCAATTGTTTTTTCTTCTATTTCGGCTACTTCTAGGGCAAGTTTGGCACCTTCTTTATAAGCTTGAATGAGTCCACCAACGCCTAATTTAGTTCCTCCAAAATATCGAACCACAATCACAAGACTATTGGTTAAATCGAAAGCTTGAAGTTGACCTAAAATGGGCTTTCCGGCCGAATTAGAAGGTTCTCCATCATCATTAGTGCGACTTATTTCTTGTTTCTGCCCCAAATAATAGGCATAACAATGGTGTCTTGCATCGTAATGTTTTTTGCGTATTTCTTCTAATCGTGTTTTTATATCATCTTCAGATTTTACATGAAAGGCATAGGTGTAAAATTTACTTCCTTTTTCTTTAAAAAAACTTTCCGAATTTGATTTTAAAGTATAATAATAATCTTTTGTCATCCTATAATTTCAAGGTTGGATTTACAATGTGTTGAATATTGTCTTTGAGGTAATTGAAAGTGTATTTCGTTGGAAAAGCATGGGTTTCAATGGCTTTTTTTCCAGAATGTACGAGACAATCACTTTTTATTATTCTCATTTCGTCCCATAAACCATTTTCCATAAAAGTATGATGTGTTTTTGCACCACCTTCAATGATAACCGATTGAATGTTTAGTTCATAGAGATGATGAAGTAATTCTTCAATAGAAAAAGAATGAGAAAATGATTTGTTAATCAACTTATTTTTACTGAAAATGGCATTATTTGTTATGGTTAGAGTTTCATCTTCATCAGTAAATAAAGATAAATGTTTGGGTAATTGACCTTTTAAATCTAAAACCAAACGAACGGGATTTTGTCCAAACATCTTACGGTTGGTGAGTTGAGGATTGTCTGTAATTGCCGTGTTGTAACCAATAAGAATAGAATCCTCTTCGGTTCGCCATTTATGGTTGTAATATTTACTTTCGGGTTGAGAAATTGGAAAAGAACCTTTTTCAGAATCCTCTCGATTTATATCAATAAATCCGTCTTGAGATTCGGCCCATTTTAATATGACAAATGGTCGTTTGTATTGATGGAAAACAAAGAACTTTCGATTCAAAAATCTGGCTTCATTTTGTAAAACTCCAACTGTTGTTTCAATGCCTGCTTTTTGTAATTTTTCAATACCTTTTCCAGAAACTTTCGAAAATGGATCTATTGTGGCTATTACAACGCGTTTAAATTGGTGTTTTACAATAAGATCTGAACAAGGCGGCGTTTTTCCAAAATGCGCACAAGGTTCTAAACTCACATATATTGTAGATTCTGAAAGTAAAGATTTATCTTTTACATTATCAATAGCACGAACTTCTGCGTGTGCTTTTCCATATTCGAAATGAAAACCTTCTCCAATAATTTTATTGTTATGTACAATGACTGAGCCTACCATCGGATTCAATTGTACACCATTTTTTCCTTTAGATGCAAGTTCTAAACACCTTTGCATCCATCTTTCATCTTCACTCAATTTTTTCATATCTGAAAGCAAAAATACAGAAACAAATGAAAACTATCTCCATTTTACAACATGGGAATGGTAAAAAATAAGAATATTCCGATTTTCCAATTCTTGACGAGGGAGTGGTTTGATTTTTAAACGGATTTTGTTGGTATAGATTTAATAAACGCAATGACTTTATCGAAGTATTTTTGATTACCAGCCATTTCCCACACATTGACATGGTTTGCATTATCAACGGCAATAAATTGTTTTATTTTGGATTTTAAATTTTTGAAATTTCTTTGTCCGTACTTTATTGATATCTTTTTATCTTTTTTACCATGAACCATTAATATAGGTTGATCTATTTGTTTACAATCTTCACTAGGTATAATTGAATTCGGGTCAAAACCTCCAATTTCTCCAGCTCTCCAAGTAATATAAGACGAAAGCGGCTTGTAGTTAAAGCCTAAATAATGTTTAAAATAGACATGGACAATATTTTTCATACTAGAAAATGTGCTTTCTATTACACCAAATTTTAAGCGTTTATCATAGGCCATGGCTTGAATAGAAGTGGCGCCTCCAAGAGATTGACCCCAAATTCCAATATTGTTATGTCCTTCTTTTTCTAAAAAATCCACAAGTCTTGAAATGTCCTTTTTTTCTTGAAAACCAAATGTGGTATATTTTCCTTGACTTTTTCCATGTGCTCGTAAATCTAAAGCCACTGTATGGAACCCGTTTTGGGTAAGATAGCGTGATAATGGTTGAAAAATTTCTTTTGTTTTTGTAATGCCGTGAATTAATATGACGGTTCCCACATTTTGAGCTGTTGTATTGTATGCCCAAAAGGCTTCTAAGTCATATTGATCTTCTGTGGTAATATGAATATATCTACCAGGAGAATCTTCAGGTGGGTTCGAATCCTCATTTATTTTTTCTTTTAATAGAGGATGAGATGTTTCAATAATAAATCTGGGTGCAATGACATAGATTAAAAAAGAAAGTAGAAAGGCTAAGGAAATTAATCCGATAAAAAACCATTTGAAAAAGTAAAGTAACGTCATCATTAAAAATTTTATAGTTAATAATTATATAAATGAAATTAAATAAAGAGAAGAATCGCAGAGAAGGCTAGGTAAGACTTTTTTATAGATAATAATTGCGAATATTTAATAACACTACTAAAGTTATACAATTTTTTATAGAAAACAAAGTATTTAAGAAATAAAACCTACTTATTTAATAGGGTAAGTTGTTTTTTTTATTTTTTATTAGGATCAAGATGACAATATTTCCGTTTTAATTTATTGGCATATCCCTTGCAACGAGTAAGCCCTGCAATAAAGTTGCATTAAATTTGAAGAGTATCTGTCTGTATGTACAGTTTATCTGTAAAAATGACAGTCACCATATATTTTAAGACATTAGATGGCAAAGAAGAAAAACAAAACAAGTATAGAACAATTGTTTGATGATAACATTGAAGTTGTTCCTAATATGATTGCCCTTGGCGATATTAAAGATGAAGATCAGTTCGATTCAAGTACATTACCTTTAGAAATTCCAGTTTTATCATTAAAAAACACGGTTTTATTTCCGAATGTTACACTTCCCATTACAGTTTCTAGAGAACGTTCTAAACGTTTAATTGAAAGTGTTGAAGGTAGCAATAGATTATTGGCTGTGGTTTCTCAAGTAAACCCAGAATTGGTGGAACCTTCGAAAAATGATTTATACAAGGTTGGTGTTTTGGCAAGAATTGTAAAATCGTTTGAATTGCCAAACAACAGTTTGATGGTGGTTTTACAAGCTATTCAGAAGATTGAAATTATGAATTATACCCAAGAAGAACCTTTCTTTGTGGGTGAGCCAAAATTGTCTGACGTTGAAGGTTTTAATAATAAAGCCAGATTTAAAAAACTTGTTGCCAGTGTAAAAGAGATGTCTCTCGAAATTATTGAAGAGTCTAATTTACCTGCCGAGGCTGGTTTTGCCTTAAAGAATATTAAAGGTTCTGTTCAGTTATTAAATTTTGTTTGTACAAATATGAATGCTGGTGTAGAAGCTAAACAGCAACTGTTAGAATTCAATAATCTAGAAGATAGAGCAAATGAAGCTTTAGTTGAACTTTCTAAGGATTATCAATCGGCTATTATCAGATCCGAAATACAGGATAAGGTAAAAGATGGAATAGATGATCAACAACGTGAGTATTTCTTAAACCAACAATTAAAAACCATTCAAGATGAATTAGGTGGGAATCCTAATTCACAAGAGTTGGAAGATATGAAAGAAAGGGCCAAATCTAAAAAATGGTCTAAAGAAATAGGTAAAACGTTCGAAAAGGAAATTACAAGACTAGGACGTATAAATCCACAAATGGCTGAATACCACGTTCAAAGATCTTACTTAGAAACTTTGTTAGATTTGCCTTTTGGAGAATATTCTAAAGACAATTACGATTTACAACGTGCCTCAAAAATTTTGGAATCGGATCATTTTGGATTAGAAAAAGTAAAAGAGCGTATTCTTGAGCATTTAGCGGTTCTAAAACTAAAGGGTAACATGAAAGCGCCAATCATTTGCTTACATGGACCTCCGGGAGTTGGAAAAACGTCTTTAGGGCGTTCTATTGCAAAGGTTTTAAATAGAAAGTATGTGCGTATGTCTTTAGGTGGATTGAGAGATGAAGCTGAGGTAAAAGGGCACAGAAAAACATATATTGGGGCAATGCCAGGGCGTATTGTTCAAAACCTTAAAAAGGTGAAGTCTTCAAACCCGGTTTTTGTATTAGATGAAATAGACAAAATTTCTAAAGATGCACATGGAGATCCTTCTTCAACGATGTTAGAAGTATTGGATCCGGAACAAAATTTTGAATTCCAAGACAATTACCTAGATGTACCTTTCGATTTATCTAGTATTATGTTTGTGGCAACTGCCAATTCTATTTCAAACATTCAACCGGCCTTAAGAGATCGTATGGAAATGATTGAGATTTCTGGGTATACACTAGAGGAAAAAATCGAAATTGGAAAACGTCATTTGTTGCCAAAACAAATTGCAGAACACGGTTTAAAGAAAGGTCAAATTAAACTGAATAAAAAGCAATGGCAATACATGATCGAATCTTACACTTCTGAATCTGGAGTTCGTGGATTGAGTAAAGTTACTGCCAAGGTAGTAAGACAAGTTGCTAAAAAATATGCCATAGAAAATACCTTGATGTCTAAGGTTTCTATGGAAGAATTAAAGGCGTTTTTAGGAACACCAATTTTCGAAAAAGATTTATCAGAAGACAATACCGTTGCTGGTGTGGTTACTGGTTTAGCTTGGACACAAGTTGGTGGTGATATTTTATCTATAGAATCATCATTCAGTAAAGGAACTGGAAAAATTTCTATGACAGGTAACCTAGGTGATGTTATGAAAGAATCGGTTCAAATCGCTTACACTTATATTAAATCTAATGCCAAAAAACTTGGTGTTAAAGAAGAGTGGTTAACCAAAAACGATTTCTATATTCATGTGCCAGAAGGTGCTGTGCCAAAAGATGGGCCGAGTGCAGGTATTACAATGTTGACTTCAATTATGTCTTTATTGACTCAAAAACGTGTAAAAGCAAATTTGGCCATGACTGGAGAAATTACTCTTCGTGGAAAGGTTTTACCAGTAGGTGGAATAAAGGAGAAAATTCTTGCGGCAAAACGTGCAGGAATTACAGAAATTATTCTTTGTCATAAAAACAGAAAAGATATTGAAGATATTGATGAACGTTATATTAAAGGATTGAAATTTCATTTTGTAAAAAAAATGAAAGAAGTAATTGAAATTGCGCTCACAACAGAAGATGTTTTAGATGTAAAGGTTTTAAACGAAGCATAAACTTTTTATTCCTATAAATTTATCGGCTATTCAATTTGTTTTGAATAGCCGATTTTTTTTTTCACATCGAATGCTTTTTGTCAAGTAAAGCGTTTCGAAAAATCTATATAAATACTCTGTTTTCTAACATTGAACCCATGTTATTTATTGAAAACCATTTTTTTAAATACTAAATAAATAATACATTTAAGAATCAAAATGTATTTTATGAATTTGAATATCTTTAGTCTGTCATTAGGCTTGTTATTATTGGTGTCGTGTGGATCTTCTCAATCAAAAAAAAATGAAATTCTAGAAGGCAATCACTCATTTACGAATGAATTAATCAATGAAACCAGTCCATATTTATTACAACATGCTCATAATCCTGTAAAATGGTATCCTTGGGGCGAAAAAGCTTTGAAGAAGGCAAAGGATGAAAATAAACTACTTCTTATTAGTATTGGATATTCGGCTTGTCATTGGTGTCATGTTATGGAACACGAAAGTTTTGAAGACACCGCCGTAGCAAACTTTATGAATGCTAATTTTGTGAATATTAAAATTGATAGAGAAGAACGACCAGATATTGATCAGGTTTATATGGACGCAGTACAACTATTAACTGGACGGGGAGGTTGGCCACTTAATTGTTTTGCTTTACCCGATGGAAGACCTTTTTATGGAGGAACGTATTTTCCGAAAGAAAAATGGGTTGGACTCATGAAAAATATTCAAAATTTTAAAACAAATAGTCCCGAAAAACTCGAAGAACAAGCCAGTAATTTAACTCAAGGAATTAATGAAAATAACACTTTTGTTTCTTTAGATTCTAACTCTAATATAACCAAAGAGGATATTTCTGCACTATACAAACTATGGGAAGAAACTTTAGATTTTGAAAAAGGCGGAAAAAAAACAACTCAAAAATTTCCTTTGCCTTCAAACTATGAGTTTTTATTAAAGTTTTCGGAATATCAATCAAATAAAAGGGCTTTAGAAGCCGTGAATATAACCTTAACTCAAATGGCAAATGGTGGTATTTATGATCAAATAGGTGGAGGTTTTTCTAGATATTCTACAGATGCAAATTGGAAAGTACCACATTTTGAAAAAATGCTATACGATAATGCTCAGCTATTGAGTTTGTATTCTAATGCTTATAAAAAAACGAAAAATCCAATTTATAAAACCATTGTAGAAGAAACTTCTGAATTTATTGAGCGTGAATTAAGATCTACGTCTGGAGGAGTATTTTCGAGTCTAGATGCTGATAGCGAAGGTGAAGAGGGTAAGTATTATGTGTGGAGTAAAAAAGAGTTAGCACAAATAGATTTACCTCAAAAAGAATTGATTTTGGATTATTTCTCTGTTACGGAACAAGGAAATTGGGAGCATGGAAATAACATTCTATTTATTAAAGATAGAACGTTGTATGAGAAATCTGGTATTTCTGAAGAAGTATTTACAGAGGATTTGAAAACTTTTAAAAATACATTGTTAAAAGTAAGAAGTCAAAGAGTAAAACCTGGTTTAGATGATAAGATTTTGACGTCTTGGAATGCATTGCTCATAAAAGGTTACGCAGATGCCTATAAAGCCTTTGGCGATGAGAAATATTTGAGTTTTGCAACTCAAACAGCTCAGTTTATTTTGAACAATATGAAAAAAGAAGATGGCAGACTGTTTAGGAATTATAAAAACAACAAAACCTCAATAAATGGATTTTTAGATGATTATGTATTTACTGTTCAAGGTTTAGTTGGGTTATATCAGTCAACATTTGAAGAAAAGTGGTTATTGGAGGCCAAAAAATTAATCAATTATGTGAACGTTCATTTTAAAGATGAAAAATCGCCATTTTATTTTTACACGTCAAATCTCGATCCAGATCTTATTGTACGTAAAAAAGTAATTGCCGATAATGTTATTCCATCGGCAAATTCTGAATTGGCAAAACAACTCTTTATTTTAGGGCATTATTTATATAAACCAGAGTGGATTGAGCAATCAAAGACAATGGCCGGACAAGTTAAAGAACAAGCCAAGAGAAATGGAGGGTACTATTCGAACTGGAGCCAATTATTTTTATGGCAAGTAAACGAACCAAATGAAGTTGCCATTGTTGGAGATGATTATAAGAGGTATCTCAAAGAATGGAATTCAAAGTTTTTACCAAATGCTTTAGTATTGGGTGGTGGGAAAAATACAAATTTAGATCTTCTATCTCAAAAATACAGGGAAGGACAAACCACCATTTATGTTTGTAGAAATAAAGCATGTAAAATGCCCGTTTATACGGTCGAAAAAGCAATGGACTTGTTGGATTGAAATAAAAGCGTTAAGTCATATTATTTATTTCAGGATCACAAAAAAAAAGACCCTAAGAAATATACTTAAGGTCTTTTTACTTTTTTTAGTGATTATGTCCATCATGACTTCCATGGTCGTGACCTTCATGATCATGACCGTCATGGTCGTGTCCATCATGATTTTCCTTCACTTCTTTTTTGTCGGTTTTGTTTGAGTCTGTAGAAATTGAAACGTCGCAAGATGCTAGAGTTCCAATAGCAAAAGCGAGCATACTAATTGTTAAGATCTTTTTTTTCATAATGTGGTTTTTATAATTGATTTTGGTTAATGAGCGTGTCCATGTCCTAATCCTCCAGATTCTTTAAGCTGTGCAGATTCTAATTGATATAAGCCTTCTGTTGCAATTTTTATATTGAATTTTTTATTTTCGATGAATTTTATTTCAGAAAATTTATCATTTGTAATACCTAAATTTATTTCCAACATTTCATATTTTAATTCAGAAACTTGTTTAAAGATATAAGTTTTATTCTCTTTTTCAAAAATAGCGGTATTTGGAACAACATAGGCCATTTTTTGTTCTGGAAAAATTTGGGCATTTATAAACATTCCTGGTTTTAACGATGCCGATTCCGATTTAATCTCTCCATGAATATCAATGGTTTTAGTTTCAACGTCTACGGTTTCTCCAATCAATGCAATTTCACCTTTATAACTTTTGTTAGATCCAGCAATTTGGAATTCAAAAGGCATTCCTATAGTCATATTACCTAAATCGGCAGTGTAAACCTTTAATTCAGCATGCATATCGGCCTTATTTACTATGCCGTAAAGTTGGTCCGTTTCATTCACATATTTACCTAAATGAATATTATTTTCGGTTACATAACCCGAAATAGGGGACTTTATCGAAATTCGTTTTTGAATACCATTGGAAGAAATCCAATTTGGAGAAATTCCTATGATTTTCAACTGTTCTTTTAAACTACTGTATTGGGCATCAATCAATTCCTTGTTCAAAACACTTTCTTGAAACGATTTAATTGAGCTTAGTTCACTTTCTTGAAGTTCATTTTGACGTTTAACTTCGGCATCGTAAAATGCTTTTTTTGCCTTAATCTGCAAAAACTTTTCCTGAATTTTAATATAATCTGGATGCTCTATAATGGCTAATACTTGTCCTTTGTTTACAAAATCTCCAGGTAATAAATCTCCTTTTCTTATAAAACCTCCTAATGGAGCATAAACACTGGCAAAACCTAAAGGTGGAACCGAAATTTGACCAGATACATTTACCGATTTACTGATGTTTCTTTGTTCAATTTTTGTTGATTTTATTCCAGATAATTCGAATTGATCTTGTGTTAATGAAACTTCATTTTCATTATGATTCTCATCTGAACCATGGTCATGCCCATCGTGACTCTCTTTGGTTTCATTTTCATGATTCTCTTCTGAATCATGGTCATGCCCTTCGTGACTTTCTTTGGCTTCATTTTCATGATTCTTTTCTGAACCATGGTCATGCCCTTCGTGGCTTTCTTTAGTTTCATTTTTATGATTTTCTTCCGCACCATGGTCATGTCCATCGTGATTTTCGGTTGAAACTTGCTTTTGGGTATTTGGGCTTTCATTATTAGAACAAGAAATTATTCCAGCAATGAGTATGGGTAATATGAATATCTTTTTCATGTGTTTTGTCTTTTTTCGGGTGTTTTTCTTTTAATTTGAAAAATACTGAAGTTGAAAAGCAATGTTGTTTTGCTTTCTTAACTGTTCTAAAATAACGAATTTGTTTTCGATGTAACTCTCGTAATTTTGCATGTAATTATATACATCCAACTCACCCAATGTTACACTTTTTGTTAAAGCACCAGGGAAATCTGCAATGGTTGGATTACTGAATTTTACAGCCTTTAACATTTGGTATTGTTTTAACAGATTTTTGAATTGTGTTTGTTGCTTTATAGTATTGTTTTCTACAATATGATTTGTTTTTAATGCTTGGATTTTTGCTTTTTGTTTTACTAATTTAGCTTTGGCATTAAAAACATCAAAACTTAATCCCAATTGTATTGAGCTGTTATTAGAGACTCCTTCCAATTCTTGATTTGTATAACCTAGAGAAAGATTTGGAAACCAAATTTTGGACACCGCTTTGCTAGACAACTTAGAAACCTTGGTCATTTGATTATTTAATTGTTGAAAGCGTTCTGATAAGTATAGATTTTCATCATTTATATCAACAAAATTCAGTTCATCTGTTGTTGTAAAGTCAGATTCAGAAAACAACATTATCTTAAGTTCTGCCATGGCATCATATTCTTCTTGCTCAATGTTAAGTAACTCAATTAAACTTTGATTGAGCTTATTATTAATAAACTGATGCTCAATTATTGTAGAAACACCAGCATCTTTCATAATAGAAAAGTGTTTTAACGTTTTCTGCAAATGCTTAACTTTTACTTTCAAAATGTTTTTCTTTTCATTGAAAAATAGCCACTCCGTAAATTTTGTGTTAAAATCCTGAATGATCCATTTTTTAATGAGATCAATTTTCAGTTCTGCTTCCTCAATTTTGGCGTTTGCAGCCTTTCTGGTAGCCAGTTGCTGAGCAAGGTTTCCAATATTTTGTGAAATGGCAATAGACTGATCATCCTCTAAAGGTGTGTTTAGTTTTCCATAATTCCAATCGATGTTTGTTGAGCCTATACCAATAGCTTTTTTCTTTTCTTGTAGCAGAAAATCAAGATCTAATT
Source organism: Flavobacteriales bacterium (assembly GCA_049607525.1). GTDB lineage: Bacteria > Bacteroidota > Bacteroidia > Flavobacteriales > CAJXXR01 > JBMYYR01. Next base: position 3,996 of record JBMYWP010000005.1, on the reverse strand, counting down.
GGGCATTTTTTAACTCAACATTCTTTTCTAAAACAACTTGTAATGCCGTTTGTCTTGTATAGGTTGTTTGTGCCGATATAGGAATGGTAATACCTAAAAGCAGAATGGTTAAAATGACTTTTTTTGGTTTTGGTTTCGATGATATTTCCGAAATATAGTAAATGATTGGTAAAATAAGCAAAGTTAATATGGTAGCCGAAATTAAACCACCAATAACTACAGTTGCTAAAGGTTTTTGTACTTCGGCTCCAGATTGTGTGGATAATGCCATTGGTAAAAAACCAAAAGATGCCACAAGTGAGGTTACAATAACGGGTCTAAGACGTAGTAGGGCACCTTCTTTTATGACTTCCAAAATAGATTTTGATGTATTTTTCACGTGGTTTTTAATGTTATTAAAAGTACTTATTAATACAATTCCATCTAAAACCGCAACTCCAAAAAGCGCTATAAATCCGATACCTGCCGATATACTAAAAGGCATGTCTCGTAAGTATAAAGCTCCAATTCCGCCGATGGCAGACAATGGAACCGCTGCAAAAATTATGAAGGCGTATTTAAAGGATTTAAATGTAAAGAATAGTAATAAAATAATTAACGCAAGAGCTAGAGGCACTGCAAATCCTAAGCGTTCTTTTGCTTTTTTAAGGTTTTCGAAATTTCCTCCATAGTTCACAAAATACCCTGGCTTAAGATCTAATTTGTTAGTTAGTACGTCATCTATTTCACTCACCAAACTTTCAATATCTCTGTCTCTAACATTTACACCTAAAGTAATTCTACGCTTTGTATCTTCTCTAGAAATTTGATTTGGACCCTCTTCTAAAGCCACTTCGGCCAATTCGGAAAGTGGAACCATGGTTCCTTCCGGATTTTCGATGTATAATTTATCTAATCTTAGGTTTTTACGATCATTTTTGTTTAATCGAACAACCAAATCAAACTTGCGTTCGCCTTCAAAAATTACTGAGTTTTGTTCGCCTGCATATGCTGCTCTAATCATTCTGTTAATGTCAGATATGTTGAGACCATATTTAGAAATTGCTTTTCGGTTAAAACGAATCATAAGTTGAGGTAACCCCGAAACTTGTTCCACATTTAAATCGGCAACACCTTGTATTGAGTTAATAAGTTTAGCAGCTTCTTGACCTTTAATAGCCAGTTCATCTAAATCTTCTCCAAAAATCTTTACGGCAATATCGGCTTTAGATCCAGAAATAAGTTCATTGAACCTCAGTTGAATGGGTTGAGTCATTTCTATTCCAATTCCAACAAGCTTTTCTAATGCAATTTTCATTTTGTCTTGCATTTCTTCTCTACTGGTTGCCGTTTTCCATTCCGATTTTGGCTTCATGATAATCATAATATCACCATTTTCAATTCCCATAGGATCGGTTGGAATTTCTGCTGCTCCAATTTTAGAAATGACTTGAGATACCTCAGGAAACTCTTTCATTAATATGGTTTCAATTTTAGTCGTGGTTTTTATAACTTCTGTTAATGAAGTACCAGGTTTCATGGAAAGTTGTAGAGCTAAATCTCCTTCTTCTAACGTTGGAATAAATTCTCCTCCCATTTTCAAAAAACCAAAAATAGACATCCCAAAAAGGACAAGAGCAACCGATAGAGATGTTTTCCAGTAATGTAATACTTTATCCAGTAAAGGTTTGTAAATTTTTAAACAAGCATCAATAATACGATCAGCAATGGTTCTTTTAACAACAATGTTTTTCTTTAAACACAATGCAGTCATCATCGGAACATAAGTTAATGATAGAATTAAGGCGCCCAAAATTGCAAAACTTACTGTTTGTGCCATTGGAGTAAACATTTTACCTTCAATACCAACCAAAGCCAAAATAGGTAAATAAACAATTAGAATAATAATTTCTCCAAATGCCGCCGATTTCCTAATAGAAGATGAGGATGTGAAAATTTCTTTATCGAATTCTTGTTGAGATAATTTGCGATTTCCTTTTTTGTAGATTTGATGAAGAGCAGCTTCAATAACAATAATAGAACCATCGAGCACCAAACCAAAATCTACAGCACCAAGACTCATAATGTTGGCCGAAACGCCAAATAAATTCATGAGGCAAAATGCAAATAAAAGTGATAGGGGAATAACAGATGCTACAATTAATCCGGCTCTAAAATTTCCTAAAAGTAAAACCAGAATAAAAATAACTATTAGCGCACCTTCAAGTAAGTTTGAACTTACAGTTTTTATAGCGCGTTTAACTAGGTCCGATCGGTCCATGAAGGGTTCTATTGTTACACCTACGGGTAAAGATTTTTGAACTTGTTTTATTCTTGTTTTAACATTGTCTATGACATTATTTGTATTTTCACCTTTATACATTAGGGTAATTCCTCCAACAACTTCACCGTTTCCATTGGCTGTCATGGCACCATATCTATTGGCTTTTCCAAATTTTACAGTGGCCACATTTTTTACCAAAACAGGCACGTCGTTATGCGTTTTTATAACAATATTTTCAATATCTGCAATTGAGGTTATTAGTCCTTGTGTTCGAATATAGTAGGCATTCGACCCTTTTTCTAAATAGGAACCTCCAGTGTTTTCGTTGTTTTTCGCTAAGGCTTCACTGACTTGTTCTAGTGTTACATGTGCATTTTTGAGTTGTTCAGGGTGTACCGAAACTTCGTATTCTTTCAGCTCACCACCAAAAGTAGATACCTCAATGATTCCTTCTGTACCAGATAATTGACGCTTTACAATCCAATCTTGAATCGACCTTAATTCTTTTAAATCGTAATTATCCTTGTATTTCGGATCTACTTTTAAAATGTACTGATAAATCTCTCCCAATCCTGTTGTGATTGGCATAAGTTCTGGAGTTCCCATTTGTTCTGGGATTTCCCCTTTGGCCTGAGAAATTTGTTCTGATACATATTGTCTGGCTTGAAGAATGGGTAAATCTTCTTCAAATACCACGGTAACAACCGAAAGTCCATACCTAGAAATTGACCGTATTTCTTCGGTATGAGGTAAGTTAGACATGGCAATTTCAACCGGATAGGTGATGAATTGCTCAATTTCTTGCGGAGCTAAAGAAGGTGAAACTGTTATTATTTGTACCTGATTATTTGTGATGTCGGGTACTGCATCAATGGGTAACTCTTTGGCCGAAAATATTCCGGCAATAACGAGTATCAAGGTTCCTAAACCAATAATTAATTTATTGGATATAGAAAACGATATGATTTTATTAAACATAGTTTTTGCTAATACATTAATCTGGTATTACAGATCAATAAATGATTTGTTGGTTTTAAATCATCTCTGAATACATAAACACATAAGCCGAGGAGCAAAATACCAACAGAATTTCTCTTGTAGGAGAGTAAATAGCTGAAATTAATGGTTTTTAATATACTAAATAGTGTAATTAAAAAGATTGAATTAGAGCTGATTCACCCAAGGTAAAGCTATAAACTAAGCCCGAGGAGGCTGAAATAATGAATTTTTAGATACGTAAGAATAATGGTTTGAATAAACCATATTTTCCCTAGATGGGGTAGAGTCTAAACTTTGGATAGAAACTTCGGTAATTGAAATAAGTGTTAATGAAGCAACTGAACAACATTGGCAATAACAAAACGGACTACAAGAGTCTTGTGTGTCGCTATGGTCGTGGTCATGATGATTGTCTGAAATATTGTGCTCTGTATTAAATTGTGGTAAATGTATATTTGCACCAGGTTCATCTGAACAAGGAACAAAAATGACACTTAGCATAAGCACAGTTAATATGTATACAAAATATTTCATTGTTGCAAAGATAATGAAAAAATGAGAAGGTTTTAACATTTATATGTTTATCTGTTCGACTGCCAATTATAATGTTGAGTGATTCTTCGGCCCTAACACTTGGTTTTTCATTTTTTCACATAGAGGTTCCTAAATAGGTCAAACGAGCCTTTACTTTGTAAAAGAGTATTCTAGATAATATTTATTACCTTAAAAAAGAA
>JBMYWP010000004.1:0-90092 GCA_049607525.1 Flavobacteriales bacterium | reverse complement strand
GAATTGCTTAAAAACCACTAGTGGACATTTTTCCTAATTTTTGGCATGGAGCCCAGATGAAATTTTGAAAGATATAGATCCTCATTTTTTGAAATGGGCAATATCAGCGATTTCAAATTGGGATCAGAAAGACGAAATAGGTGCACATATTCGGATTCATGGTGGAAATGATTATATTATTCCAAATAGAAATGCGGATTTGTTTTTTGAAAAAGGAGGTCATTTAATTATCGTGGATTATGCCAAAGAAATAAGTGAATATTTGTTCAAATTATTAGAAAAATACAACTAAAATATATCGTCATTGAACAATAATTCCTTTGATGCTTCCGTTTTAGGTATATCTAATAATTTTAACCCCCATTTAAATGACCTTTAAAATTAACACTCAGGAGTTTTTAATTTCTGAGATTCTAGACCTCACACAAACAAGTAAGTTACAGGCAATTGTTCATCTTAGATCGGTTGCCAATATAGGATTAAAAGATGCCAAAGACGTCATAGAAACTTTGGAACAAAATCCGAATAGTTTTGAAGGTAAATGTCTCGATTTTCCCACGAATAATGACGTTTCTCTCGAAAAGAAACCCCTCGTAAAGGCCAATAAACCACATGATAAAAGAGAAATATCTAAAGAGAATCCATTTATTTCTAAACACAACTCCCCTTTTTGGATTTCAATTCTTACGTTTATTTTTGTTATTGGAATTTCTGTTTTGGTGTATTTTCAGATGAATTAATATGTGTTTTACTGTTGTTAATTTAAAACCATATTGAAATCAAAATGTTTGTTAGGAAGCCATCACCTTTTTGTTTTTCTTGAATAGATGTAGTGCAAAAACTACAAAAAACTGTATACCCAAACATGTAGCCATGGCTCCAGCTATAGAACTATTCATTTGAACAGAAAGAAGGTATCCCCAAAATACACCGTGTATTGCAAACAGACAAGATAGTAACATCATACGTTTTAACTGATGTGTGAGCAGATATGCTGTTGCGGGCGGAACAACCATAAAGGCCAAAACAAGAATGGCGCCAACCGATTCAAACGAAAATACAGTAACAAATGAAACTAAAGACATTAAAGTGTAATTAATAACACTTAAAGAAATACCAATACTCGCAGCATAAAGTGGATCAAAGCTTGTGATTTTAAATCCGTTATAAAAGAAAATGATAACCAAAATAACAATAGTCATCATACCAAATCCGGTTAAAAAGGCTATTGGAACATAAAAATCTTGTAACATTTCAATGGCATTTAAAGGTACGTAGGCTATTTCTCCAAATAATACACAATCCTGATCTAGGTCTAAATTATCATTAAAAAAGGAAATCATAACCACTCCAATGGCAAATAACCATGTGTAGGTTACCCCTATTGATGCATCTTCTTGTAATCGGCCTACCTTATTAAATGTTTCTATTAAAAATGTACAAAATACCCCAACTGCCGCAGCGGCAATTAGCATAGGAAAAGAATTGTAGGAATGCGTAAATAAATAAGCCACCACAATTCCTGGTAATACGGCGTGTGAAATCGCATCTCCAATCATGGCCATTTTTCTTAATATTAAAAAGCAACCAAGTAAGGCACTGGGAACAGCAATAAATATAGCTGTAAAAAAGATCCACCAAAAATTTGAATTGAATAGTTCCATTAGGCGTAAGGTATTTTGGTTTGATGTGGATCTTCTGTTGGGTAATCTAGAATTTTTTCTAATTCTGCTTCTAGTTCTTCTGTAATAAAGTGCTCTATGGTATCTGCATCGTCATGGACGTGGTCATGTTTTAATTTTAATTTCTGACTCAAATACATTTCCCATAGACGGTGAAGTTTAACAATACGTTTTGAACGTTTTAATCCATTGTCTGATAGTTTGAATTTTGAATTTTCTTGAATTAAATCATTAGATTTCACTAAATCTTTTAACCCTTTTGTTAATGACTCACCATTAAAAAAACGTCGATCCAACAAATCGACTCTTGAATAAGCACCAGAAAAATGAGAATCTTTTTCCCCTAAATGGTAAAAAGTTTTTAGAATATTGTCTTCATTCATTTGATTCTGAATGCGTTTTCTTTTTAATATTCGGGCATATAAACCTCTATTTGGTGCAAATAGAATAGAACCCACCGCAAAAACCGATAAACAAATAACAATCCATGGTCCTGTTGGCATTTTTTCGAAACTCAAAGAAATAAGTACACCAAGAACCCCCGAAATCATTGCAAAAACCGAAGATAATACCAGCATAGACTTTAACCGTTCTGTCCAGAATCTTGCAGATGAAGAAGGTGTTACTAGTAAAGCTGCCATGAGCACAATTCCAACAATTTGAATTCCAACAACAATAACCAATATGGTTAATAAAGAAAGCATATTTTCATAAAAGCGAACCGAAATTCCAGTTGATTTGGCATAATTTCTATCGAAAGAAATAATTAAAAATTCTTTGTAAAACAATATGACCGAGAGAATAACAAAAGCGGATACTCCTGCCAACCAATATAAATCCGATTTTAACATAGAGGCAGCTTTTCCAAATAAAAATTTATCTAAACCTGTTTGTGCCGATTGATATTCGTGTTGAATGTAGGTGAAAAGTAATACTCCAAATCCAAAAAATACAGATAAAACTAAAGCAATAGCTGTATCGGTTTTAAGTTTGGATTTTCTTACAATTATATCGACTACTACTATGGATAAAAAACCTGTTAAGCAGGCTCCTAAAATTAAAAAAATAGGATCCTTACTTTGACTAACTAAAAACCCGATGGCCACACCTGGAAAAACAGAATGTGCAATAGAATCTCCGATAAGTGCCCGTTTTCTTAAAAAAGTGAACGAACCTACCAGTCCTGAGGCTAACCCTAATAAACAAATCCCTAAAATGATATAAAAAATCATAATGCTTTATGCTCTTTTCTTCCTATTTCTGAATCTTTAAGAATGTTTAATATTTGAGATAGTATAGAAAGTTGACCACCATAAGTGTCTTCCAATATCTCTTGATTAAATACATCTTCTGTATATCCGGCAGCCACTAGTCGAGTATTCATGAATACCAAATAATCGAAATAATTTTGAACCGTTTGTAAATCGTGATGGACTACAACAATGGTTTTACCTTCATTTTTCATGGATTGTAATAAATCCATAATGGATTTTTCTGTTGTAGCATCTACACCGGCAAAAGGTTCATCCATTAAATACAATTGTGCATTTTGTGCCAAGGCTCGTGCAATAAACACTCTCTGTTGTTGTCCACCAGATAGTTGAGATATTTGCCTAGATTTAAAAGCACTCATATTTACCTTTTCTAAACAATGTTCTGCCCATTGTTTATCGGCTTTTGAAATTCTTTTATAAAACGGACGTTGTGCATACATCCCCATGAGAACAATATCTAAAACCGATGCAGGGAAATCCCAATCTACAGTCTCCCTTTGAGGAACGTAAGCAACTTTATTTCTAATTTCGTTCAGTTCATTTCCAAAAATCTTTACAAATCCACTATCTAAAGGAAGTAAACCCATAATCGATTTTAATAACGTGGATTTCCCCGAACCATTCGGTCCTAATATTCCACAAAGAACACCATTCGGAATTTCGAAGTCAACATCCCAAAGTACGGGTTTTCTATCGTAGCTCACTGTTAAATCGTGTACTTCTATAACAGGTTCTGTTTTCTGGTTCATTACTTAGATGCTTTTACAAATGTGTTAATATTGTGTTTTAACATACCAATGTAGGTTCCTTCTGGTGTTCCAAAATCTCCCATGGCATCAGAATATAACTCCCCTCCTATTTTCACATCGTAATCCATAGATTTACATTGTTCTACAACGGCTTGAATTGCTTTTGGAGAAACTGAACTTTCAACAAAAATGGCCTTTATTTTTCGATCAATGATCTTGTCTACAGTTGTTTGTACATCTTTTAATCCAAATTCTGTTGTTGTAGATAACCCTTGAAGTGCCATAACTTCAACGTGAAAAGCTCTTCCAAAGTAACCAAAAGCATCATGGGCTGTGAACAATACACGTTGTTCTGGTGGTATGGTATTTAATTGTGAAATAATGTATTGATTTAACTCTTGGAGTTTATTGAGATAATTTTTCTCATTCATTACAATGGTTTCTTTATGTTTTGGAAATTCAGCTTGTAATTTTAAACTCATTGCCTTACATACTTTTTTCCAAATGGTAACATCAAACCAAAAGTGAGGATCTATTCCTGAAGCAAACTCTCCTGTTTTTCTAATATCTGAAGAAGACAATGCAGTTCCTGCTTCCCAAACAGATTTTCGAATGGATAATTTTTCTAAAACCTCAGCCATTTTCCCTTCTAAATGCAATCCGTTATAAATGATTAGATTAGATTTTTGAAGTTTAACTAAATCTCCCTGACTTGCTTTATAATAATGAGGATCGACACCAGGACCCATTAATGATTCTATTTTAAACGATTTAGGACTTAGGTTTTCTGCCAAATCTTTCAACATTCCTGTTGTAGTAACTATACTTATTATTTCTTTTTCTGAATTTGTTTTCTGTTTAGAGTCTGTTCCACAACTTACTAAGGTGAATAATGAAACAACTACCATGAAAATTTTCAACATAATCTTATTATTTAAAAACAAATTTAAGTTTAATTTTAGATTAATCTAACATTTTTCTTTGCAAAGTGAAACAATTGTCATTCTATGTATTTAGGAACATATTATAAATTATTCTTCTTAAATGATTATTCGTTTTTTACTCTTTTCAGGTGAAGCTTAATTATATTTGCGCCCATGAATCAAATAGAACAACTTTTAACAAGAAAGAACATCAATAGAATTGCTATTCCATCAATATTTGCAGGTATAGCTGAACCTTTTTTATCGCTTACAGATTTAGCCATTATTGGGCAGGTAGAATTGAATTCTGTAGAAGTTTTAGCTGCCGTAGGTGTTGTTGGATCCTTCATTTCTGCTATTATTTGGATTTTAGCACAATCCAAAACGGCTATTTCTACAACTATTGCTCAATTCTCTAATCCCGAAACCATTGTTGATGCCAAGGCATTGTTTCCTCAATTGGTTTTAGTGAATGTTTTGGTTTGTTTGCTTATTTTGTGTTTTACTATTCCTTTTTCTAATGCTCTGTTTAACTTTTATAGCGTTGAAGGACTTACTTTAAATTATGCTACAGATTATTATAATATTCGTGCTTTCGGAATACCTTTAACCCTTCTCACCTTTTCTATTTTTGGGGTTTACCGTGGATTGCAAAACACCATTTGGGCTATGTATATTTCTATTGGTGGAGGCTTGCTAAACGTAGGACTGGATTATGTTCTTATTCATGGAATAGATGGTTGGTTTCCTGCTTTACATATAAAAGGAGCTGCTTATGCCAGTTTAATCTCTCAGTCGGCTATGCTTATTGCTGCATTTTGGATTTTATATACTAAAACAGAATTCAGATTTAAGTTTAAAATGCCCTTTCATCCTAGGTTAAAAGAATTATTACTTTTTTCGGCTAATTTATTTGTTCGTACCCTTACCTTAAATGTTGTTATCTACATTACCAATAAACTTGCCGCAGAACTAGGAAATGTTGAACTTGCAACCCACACTATTCTGTTGAATGTTTGGCTGTTTACTTGTTTTTTTATTGATGGTTATTCTAATGCTGCCAATGCTATATCTGGAAAGTTAGTCGCTCTAAATGCAAGGCATTATATGTCTAAATTTTGGAATTCTATTTTCAAATATTCTATGATTTTAAGTTGTATTTGTGCTCTACTTATTTACTTTTTCAGAACGCCAATGGTTAAATTGTTTACACATGATTCTTTGGTAATTGAACAATTTGTTGGCGTTTCTGTTGTACTTATTCTCATTCAATTTTTAAATGGTTTTGCTTTTTCATTAGACGGTCTTGGAAAAGGTTTAGGCGAAGGGAAAGCTTTGAGAAACAGTTTACTTATTGCCACTATTTTTGCTTTTGTTCCAGGTTTAATTTTTCTAAACCCATTAGATATTGGTTTGTTTTCTATCTGGATACCTTTTTTACTTTGGATGTTGTCTCGTGGGGTTTATTTATATTTCAAATTGATTTATAAAACCTGATTTTGTGAAAATAAAATGCCTATTCCAAGTAAATTACAATGAAATAGGCATACTTTGCATTGGGGGTAAATTTATTTGTATTTTTTAGTACTTGAAGCGTTGGTCTCTTTCTTCTTTTAATTTTAAGAAGATTTGATATTGTTCCGCGGTTAAAATAGCTTTCATATTTTCGGTAAAATGTACTTTACGTGTTTTGTGTTGCTTTTGCATTTCATTTCGCTTCGCCTCAAATTTGGATTTTTTCTTTTCAAAAATTGCTTGAATATCACGCTTTTGACGCTCATTTAGTTCTAATACATTAGTGATTTCTTTCAATTTTGTTTCTAGACGTTGATCTTTGTCCGTTTTAGATTGTTTTTTATTGTGATGACAAGAATGCTCGGTTTTATGACGTTGCTTGAATGCTTTATATTTAGCAAGTTGAGCTTTTGTTAATACCGCAGCCACTTCTTTTTGTATTTTTTTACGCTCTTCCAATTTTATTGAATGATGCTTTTCTTTTAAGGCTTTCTTTACAGTAAATAAATTGTCTAAAAGTGTTTTAACCCTTTGTTCTTGAGTGTTATTTAGATCTAGTTTTGCATCTAGAGTTGTTAATAAATTTTCTGGAGTTATTTTTTCGTGTTTACAAGCTTCTTTATTTTGAGCAATTCCTTTTATTGATGCAAAAGTTAAAGTAAGACCAATAACCATTATTTTTATTAGATTTTTCATAAACGTTTGTTTTTAAGTTGACGATTAATAAATATCAACAATACAAATATCCACTTCTCATATGTTAATAGCCAATGTTTTAGAAGTATGTATCATATAAATCGACAAATCCCTCTTCTTTATCTATTAGTTTCTTTTTCTATATTTTTAATGTTTCTGCTTTTATTATCCGATGTAGTTTTCTCTTATACCTTTAATTTGTTTTATTTTTGTCTCATAATTTATACGTATGAAATTGAAACATATTTTCTCTCTACTTCTTGTAGCTTTATTATCGCTATTTAGTTGTACACCTTATAAAAAGGCTCTTAATTATATGGCAAAAGGTCATTACGATAAGGCCCTTAATTATTCCATTAAGAAATATAATAGTAAACCGAATACTAAGTATATTTCTAAATTGGAGACTTTAATTATAGATGCTTTTAATGATGGTAATGTGCAAAATTTGAGTAAGATTGAACAAATCAAAACGCATATTAATTCCACTGAAAAATCACGATTATTGTATCAAAATTATAATGAAATAAAGTTGCGTCATGAGAAAATTACGTCTCTGTTACCTTTTCCTAACATTATAAATAAGAAGTTTAATCTAGTAGATTACAATAAACCATATTTGTTGTATAAAAAGGAATATGCTAGCAAAATAGAGAAAGATGGAGATGTTTTTATGTCTAATAAAACTAAATTAGACTACCGTAAAGCCTATGCATTATTTAAAGAATCTTCAGATCTATTTCCGAGTAGAGAGCTTATTAAAAATAAGGTTGCTAAGGCTAAACATCTAGGTACTACATTTGTTTTTGCCCAACAAAAAAATAACTCCGATACCTATCTTTCAAGTTACACTCGGGGTGCACTTTCTTATCAGTCTTTTGACGATTATAATAGCCAATGGACTGTGTTTCATGAACAGTTTAATGAGAATATTGATTATGATTTTGATGTTATTTATGATTTTCAGGAAATAGAAATAAGTAAAGAAAAAGAATGGTTAACTCAATTGATTCGAGAAAAAACCATTGAACATAAATCTTATCTGAAAGATGATGATGGTCATTTTTTAACCGACAGTTTAGGTAGGAAACAATATGAAATGAGGGAAGAAATTATTCGTTGTAATATTGATGAATTACGCCGTCATAAAAGCATAAAAGTTCTGGTTAAAGTAACTATTTTTAATAATAGAACCGAGCATCGATTTGCTGAATATTTTGAAGATGAAATTATTTTTGAAGATTGGAAAGCCGAGCTTTCTGGAAATAGAAATGCTGTAGAACAGGCTTATTTAGATTCTTGTAAGGATACTATTTCTCCTTTTCCTTCAGATTATGCATTGTTGAAAGATTGTGTACTAGAATTAAAAAATAAGTCGAAATCTTTTATTCTCCGTAAGGTTAGACAATAGTTTAACCTTGCGGAGAAGCTTTATAGTATTATTTTAAAATAGAAGATTGACTCAATGTTTTATGTACAGGGCATTTTTTTGAGATTTCGAGTAACCTTTCTTTTTGTTTTTCGGTCAAATCTCCATAAATCAAAATTTCTTTTTCAAAGACATCAATTTTTTTTCCATCTTCATCCAATACCTTTTCATGATTTATGTGAACATCTACCCTTTCTAAAGGCCATTGTTTTCTTTGAGCATACATTTGTAGAGTCATAACGGTACATGCTGCTAGTCCCGAAGACACCAATTCGTATGGTGCAGGTCCTAAATCTTTACCTCCAATACTTTTTGGTTCATCTGCAATAAGATGGTGTTTTCCTGTAGTTATTTTGGTTGTAAAATTATTTTCACTTAACAATTGTGCATTCACTTGCGCTTTGTTGTTAATCGTCTTTTCTTCCTCGGTTTGTATATATCTAGTCACCCAACTCGAAATGATTTCACTGGCATACTCAGCGTCTACTTTATTGGTTAATAAATGATCTGCCCCATCTAATGAGATAAAACTTTTAGGATGTTTGGCGAGTTTATAAATTTCTTCGGCATTTTTTAACTCTACAACCTGATCTGAAGGTGAATGTAATACCAATAACGCTTTTTGTTTTGCCCCAACAATTTCGTGTATTGGCGTGTGTTCTAAATCATCAATAAATTGTTTTTTTATTGAAAAAGGACGGCCTCCAATATTTACCTCTGCCACACCTGAAGTGTTAATAGTGTCTAATTGGTTTTTAAACAAATGTTTTACGTGCTCTGGGCGGCTAGGCGAACCAATTGTTGCAATGGCTTTTACAGAATTTAATACATGTCCGGCATAAATACTGGCAGTACCTCCAAACGAATGTCCAACAATTAAGCTTGGTGCTTTATAATGTGTTTCTAAGAATTTAGCTGCCGAAATTATATCATCTATATTTCCTGAAAAATTTGTGTCAGAAAAATCGCCTTCGCTCTCTCCCAATCCAGTAAAATCGAATCGTAATACTCCAATACCTTTTTTAGCTAAGCTTCTACTAATTTGCTTTACGGCATTTAGGTTTTTGTTGCATGTAAAACAATGAATAAAAAGGGCAAATTGTTTTGGCCTTTCTACTATAGACATTTCTAATCGACCCGTTAGAATTTCTTGATGTTTATTTGGGAAAGAAACTTTTATCGTTTTCATTTTCGTTATATCGTTTATTTAATATTTTTTTTGACTCCTAAATTTAGGAATACTTACAAGATATATAAAGGGTTTTGTAATTCATTTTTTTTGTGAGTTAGCCAACACTGTATCTTTGATCTACAATGTAGTCCATTTTCCTCATTTTTTGAACTTCGAGAGATAAAAATCCAAATTCGTCTACAACTTTACCTCTCAGTTTATATACGCCATTGCCTCTAAACGGAAACTGTGCTGCAATCTTCGGAAAGTGGACCGTATCTATCCATTGGCCTTGAGTGTCTATAAATGTTCCAAAGTACATCGTTTTATTGTTAGATGTTCTTACAGGTTTTACTGTAATTAAATAGCCAACAACATCTATAGTTTTATTAATATAATTACAAAAATCTTGAGCCAGACCTCCCCAATTTGTCTTTTCTTCTACCAATATAAATGGTGGCGATAATGGAAAGCCAAAAAGTTCAATTTCATCAAAAATAGATTCAATTCTAGAGTATTGAAATTTTGGAATATCATATTTCTTTTGATCGAATGAAAAGAGAACTTGCTGATTATTTTTTTTATAAGAATCCTTATTTAATCGGGCTTGCCACAATAAATTCCTTTTGTTCTCGCCTGTAAAATCAAATGCACCAGCTCTTATTAAAAGTTCGAGTTGCTCTATCTTAACCCCAGGTACTCTTTCCATAAAATGATGTAGCGAAAGGAAAGCGCCTTGGTTTTCTCTTTCTTTTAAAATGTATTTTGTGGTTTGAGTTTCTAATTGCCCTATAAAAGAAAAGCCTAAATAGATTGTTTTGTGTTCTATGGTTGTTAAAAATTCGCTTTTATTTATGTGTGGTGAGTAAATAATGCCACCATGTATTTTGGCTTCATGAATATATAATTCAGGTCTATAAAAACCTCCTCCATTGTTTAAAACGGCAACCATATATTCTAAGGGAAAATAACATTTTAAATATAAACTTTGATAACTTTCTACAGCATAACTTGCAGAATGTCCTTTTGCAAAAGCGTATCCAGCAAAACTTTCTATTTGTTCCCAAATCCGTTCTATAAATGCATGTTCATAACCTTTGGCTTTACAATTTTCAAAAAAACGTTCTTTTATGTGTAAAAACTCTTCTTTTCCTCTAAATTTTCCGCTCATGGCTCTTCTTAACACATCAGATTCGCCTAAGGTTAATCCAGCAAAATGATGAGCCACTTTTATAACATCTTCTTGGTAAACCATTACGCCATACGTATCGGACAACAGTTCTTGTAAAATGGGATTTACAGATTTTCGCCTTTCGGGATTTTTGTGTCTTAATATATATTCTCTCATCATACCACTTTTAGCAACTCCAGGTCTAATAATAGAACTTGCAGCTACCAACCCCAAATAACTATCTACACTCAATTTTTTGAGTAACATGCGCATACCTGGCGATTCTACATAAAAACAGCCTATGCATTTAGCCTCACTAACCATTTTGTTGACGCGTTTATCGGTTAAAAACGGTTTTACATTGTGGATGTCTATTCGAGGAATATTGGGTTTATTCTTTTCTATAAGCGCAATGGCATCTTTAATTTTTCCGAGTCCACGTTGTCCTAAAATATCATATTTATACAAGCCTACATCTTCGGCAATTACCATGTCAAAAAGTGTTGTAGGAAACCCTTTTGGCGGTAAATGTGTTGCTGTAAAATAATGGATAGGATGTTGAGAAATAAGTACGCCTCCGGCATGTATGCTCAAATGATTTGGAATACCTTGCATATAAACGGCGTATCTACAAATGAGTTTCGAAACATCATCGAGCTGTTCTACTTGGTATTGTTTGTTGCTTAGTATATCTATTTCTGTTTTGGGCAACCCGAATACTTTGCCCAATTCTCTAACAATACCTTTGTGTTTAAACGTGTTGTATGTGGCTAAAAGTGCAACTTGTTTGTTTTTTCCGAAACGTTCAAAAATATAGCGTGTTACATCTTCTCGGTCTTGCCAAGAAAAATCAATGTCAAAATCTGGAGGACTACTTCTATATAAATTCATAAACCGTTCGAAATATAAATCTAATTCTATTGGGTTTACATCGGTTATACCTAGTAAGTAGGCTACAATACTATTGGCTCCACTCCCTCGTCCTATGTGGTAATATCCTTTACTTTTGGCATATTCTATAATGTCCCAATTGATAAGAAAAAACGGAACAAATTGCATTTTTTTTATTAATGAGAGCTCTTTGTCTATTCGCGCTTCTATTTCTGGTGTTGATGTTTGATACCTATATACAACACCCTTTTTACAGAGTTCTTCTAAAAGGATTTCATCGTTTTTACTATTGTCTGTATAATGCCATTTATTTTGCGATACGGGTTGTTTTCCGAACTGAAATTGTATTTCACACGTGTTTAGAAGTGCTTTTGTATTTTTGAGAATAAAATCATATTCCGAAAAAGCTTCTTCTATGGCGGATTTTGCATGTATTTTGTGCTGTTCTTTCGCCTGATCTTGATCTTTTAATTTACTAAGTAACGTATTGTTTTCAATTGCTCTTAGTAACCTGTGTATATTGAAATCTCTTTTATTACGAAAAGATACAGGGTGTAAAAGAATAAATTTATCTTTTAATTTAAATAGATGTGTAAATCTCAGTTTTCTTAATTCGTCTATATCAACACCAATATATTCGTTGGAGGCAAATGTTGTTTTATTTAATTTTAGTACCGTTTCAAACGGATAAATAAAATACACTTGTTCTAGCTGAGGTGCTGTATCGGGAAAACTTGTTTTTTGATGTAAATGTTCTGATAAGAATGCATTTAAATGCTGATAACCAACATTGTTTTGTGCTATTCCAACGTAATGTTGATGCATTTGCGTTCTAAAATCGATACCAACAATGGGTTTTATGCCTTTGTTTTGTGCTTGTTTAATAAAATTTAAACATGCTGATGTTGTATTGATGTCGGTTAAACAAACGGTATTGTATTTCATTTGAAGCGCAAGTTCAAGGAGTTCTATTTCAGAGAAAACCCCGTACCGCAAGCTGTAATATGTATGGCAATTTAGTAGCATAGTTGAGTAAATGATGGGTTATCCTGTTCTGTGTGCTAAAACCATTGGGGGTTGACCATTAAAGGAATTAAAGTTGTTTCCTATTGTTTTTATATCTAAGGCCGATGCTCTAAGTATTTTACGAGTACCATATGTGTTTTTAATATGGTCTATGGCTTCGTATAATTTTGATAGTTTCATAGAATTATCGAAAAGAGAAACTTGTAAATTTCCTTGAGTAATATCGCTAAACCGAACACCAATTAACCGAATTCTAAGCCTTTTGTCGTAGAGTTTATTAAATAAATCAAGTACTGCGGGTATCAATGTATGATCGGCAGCTGTATAGGGTATTTTAATTTGTTTTGTATGTGTGTTAAAATCTGAATAACGTATTTTTACAGCCACACAAGAGGCTACTTTTTGCCCGTTTCTTAATTGATGAGCTAAGTTTTCTGTCATGGCAATGAGCATGTTTTTTAACATGATAACATCAGAAGTGTCTCTACCAAATGTTCTTTCATTGGATATGGATTTTCGTTCGTGATATTCTATAATTGGACTGTTGTCAATACCTTGAGCTTTTGTCCAAATCATCTTTCCATGTTTACCAAATACACCTTGCATGGTTTCTAATGGCATTTGCTGAATGTGTTGAACACGTTTAAGGCCCATATTGCAAAACCGTTGAAAGGTTTTATCGCCCACCATTGGTATTTTTTTGACAGACAATGGCGCCAAAAATGTTTTTTCTAAACCATGATCTATTTTAATCTGGTTGTTTGGTTTAGCTTCTCCTGTGGCTACTTTAGAAACTGTTTTGTTTTCCGATAAGCCAAAAGAAATAGGTAAACCTGTTTCATTAATGATTCTACTACGCAGTTCCGAAGCAAATTTATAACATCCATAAAATCGGTCTAAACCCGATAGATCGGCATAAAATTCATCGACACTTGCTTTTTCTAAAACGGGGACTTTTTCTTGAAGAATTTGAGTAACCATTTTAGAATATTTGGTATAGGTGGATGCATTGCCTTTTATAATAATAGCCTCCGGACACATGATGCGAGCCATTTTCATAGACATTCCAGAGTGTGCACCAAATTTTCTGGCTTCGTAGCTTGCAGCCGAAACGACTCCTCTACTTCCTGTTCCTCCAACTAAAATAGGCCGATTGTTTAATCGACTGTCTAATAATCGCTCGCAAGACACAAAAAATGTGTCCAAATCCATATGTAGAATTGTTCGTCTCATGTGGCAAAGTTAAAATAAAATTAGGAAATAATCCTAATATTAGGAATTATTCCTAGTTTATATATTTTACTTATATTTGTCTTATGAAATTATCTGCAGAACATTATAGGTTAAGAGAAGTAAGAGAAGATTTAGGTCTTACACAAACCGAATTTGGGAAAATATTGGGATTAAAATCGAGTACGGCCGATATAGAACGTGGAAAAACTCGAATTACTGGGCGCATTGTTATGCTTTTGTTTAAAAATTGGAATATAAATCCGGTTTGGCTATATGGCGATACAGATAAAAAATACAGCGTTCAACAAACAACGGATGTATTACCCAAAGCTATAACTGTAGATAAAGATGGAAGTGAAAACATTTTATTGGTTAATGAGAAAGCCTCTGCTGGTTATGGTGCCAATATAGGAGATTCTACATATTACAAACAGTTACCAGCTTTCGGATTTCCTTTGCCCGAGTTTAAAAATGCAACATTTAGAGGGTTTGAAATAAAAGGAGATAGTATGCAACCATTGGTTCAATCGGGTGATTGGGTTTTGGCTCAAGCCGTGGCAACCTTTAAAGAGTTGGTAAATCATAAAATTTATATTGTTGTAGATCAAGAAAGTATTAGGCTAAAAAAAGTTGTGGTAGAAGACGAAGGTAAAAGCTTATCATTAATATCTTTAAATCCAGAATACCCACCTGTTCAAGTATTAAGCGAAGATGTATTAGAAATATGGCAATATCACAGTAAGTTAACCATAGGTCAGCACGTAAATCACTTAACACTAGAGGAATTATACCATGAAGTTGTTTCTTTAAAAAAGCATTTATTAAGCTCTTCATGATGTTGAGAGTTGTTATATTTTTTTGTGAACATAAGATCAGAATCCATAAAAAAGAAAGATTCCAATCAGAAAAAAAAGTAATAAATTAACTGTTGTAAAAAGCGATTTCCGTGTAATTTCATTTACTTTTGCGCACAAGGACAGATGATCATCATCTAAAAAACAAATAAATGAAATTATCTACTTTAGGATACACTAAAAAATGGTTGCGTTACGGATTGTTAACAGAAGAACAATTTGCAGAACAACTAAAACACTATAAAGCATCGGAAGAAGAAATTGCTGAAAATTACCGCTATACCTCTTTTATTAATTGGATAAAGGATCAAGAATCGTTTACCGACAGGGAAATAGAAAATTTTATTGAATTGGCTGTAGATGATACAAATACGGAAATGTCTGGAATGGCAGTAAAAACGTTATTTGAGTCGTCTAAATTAACACCAAAGCAATTTGAAACATTGTGTATTCAACTTCCAACTTTTGGAGATTGGACAAAGAAAATTATTGAAAGAGAAAAACTTGTTAGACGTATAGAATCTGAAGAGTTAACAATGGAGTTGTTACATGAATGTTTGGCTTATAAAAAAATGTATGCCGACAACAGATTTATTACTTCAATAATAAAGCAAACCGATGATTTAACCATATTATCGGAAATTAAAGGAAGCGATGTTGGTAAACGAATTAAAACACTAACAGAGAAAAGGATAAATAAGATCCTAAGAGAACAGAACTAAAAAAAATCCCATTGTCTTTACAACAGTGGGATTTTTTGTTTAATAAATATACGTTACAAAGCTTTTAAACGGCCTTCGGTATAAATAAATGTAAAAATAATTCCGACAATTAAAATACCAATACCATAGATTGGATTATTGATCATGAAATGATTAAAAGTTAGGCTTAAACCCGCAAATCCCAATTCGCATAATCCAATAAGTAAAAGTCCCCTACCACCAAGTTGTTGCCCTAAATGCCATGCCTCAATATTTTTCATAGAACTCGCTGTTTTATAACCATAAATTCCATTAATTTTTTTAGGAGGGAAAAATATTAATAAAACACCAAAAAGTGTAAAGATGATTCCAAACATCCAAAGTACATTATCCATAAATATTATTTTTTATTAAATGTAAAAATAAATC
This sequence comes from Flavobacteriales bacterium, assembly GCA_049607525.1. GTDB lineage: Bacteria > Bacteroidota > Bacteroidia > Flavobacteriales > CAJXXR01 > JBMYYR01. Next base: position 74,348 of record JBMYWP010000004.1, on the reverse strand, counting down.
AAAAACTAGGCTCTTCGAATAGCGTTAATAATAGTTAAGGTTTTATGTAAAAAAGTACTACTATCTGCTTTAATAAACAATCCTTTTTTATAGGATGATATAACATCCGAAAATGCATTATTTTCAATATTTACATTAATAACATAACCTCCATATTTTAAGGTAGTTTTAACCAGTTCTAAAGGTATATTTGTACTGCCCGAAGTTCCAATAACGAATAATAATCCACTGTTTTTAGCTATTTTCAACACTTCCCTAAAATGATGTCGTTTATTGTTATAGGATTCGTCGAACCATAAAATATTAGGCCGTAGCCAATGACCGCATTCAGGGCATTTAAGCATTTCAATTTCTTGAGATGTTAAATCTTCATCAATGCCTTTCGATTTTACTTCTGGAGGGAAAGGTAAAACAATATCACAATTTAACGAACAAAGAACTTCTCTATAGTTCCCATGTATTTCAAAAAGGTTAGAATGGCCCACTTTTCGGTGAAGGTTATCTGTGTTTTGAGTAATAATATTAAAAGTATCACCTAATTTTTCTTCAAATTTAGACAATGTAATATGACCACTGTTTGGTAAAGCTTTTTCCATCATTTGTTTTCTGAATAATGTGTATTGCCAAACCTTTTCGGGGTGTTGTAAGAAAAATCGAAGTGTACCAAAAACTTCAGGTTTATGAAATTCTGTGCCTTTTATCCAAATACCATCAGTGCCTCTATAAGTTGGAATTCCACTAGCAGCAGAAATACCCGCACCAGTAAGAACAGTGATGTTGTTTTTATTCTTTCGAGTTAGTATTTCGGAAATAATTTTTGAAACCTCTTCCATTATAAAATCGTTTAAGAAAGCAAGAATTATATTAAATGAAACAAGTTAAGGCTATAGATTGAGACTTCGACACCAATTTTCAATCATTTGTAGACCATCGGGTGTCATAATAGATTCTGGATGAAATTGAACACCTGTAATATGGTATTTTTTATGATAAAAAGACATCATTTCATTATTAGAATCAAAGGCAGAAAATATAAAATGTTTATTTAGGATTGGTGTGCTTCTAACTACCCAAGAATGATAGCGTGCAACACAAATATTTTGATCTAAGTTCTGATAAATAAAGTGCTTCGAATCGATGTTGAAAAGTGGCTCCGAAAGTCCGTGTTTTACATCTTGTAATTTGTGCAAATTTCCACCAAAAAACTCACCAAGAGCTTGCATACCCAAACAAACACCTAAAATAGGCTTTTGTTCATAATATTTTTCAATAATTTGACGCAACAAGGGATAGTCTTGAGGAAGTTTTGGTCCAGGTGATAAAACAATGGCCGAATATTGAGAAATATCGTCTAAATTAATGTTATCAATGCGAATAACATCAGTAAATATAAACTGTTCTAAATAGTGTTTAAGATTGTAAGTAAACGAATCAAAACAATCAATAAGAAGTATTTTATTTCTCAAATTCCTTAATTTAGCCTACAAATGTACTTATTATCATTAAATCAATCAAAAAAACATGAAGAAAGCCATTGTGTCCGAAAATGCACCAAAACCTATTGGTCCGTATAATCAAGCTATTGTTAAAGGAAATCAGCTTTTTGTATCCGGTCAAATTGCAATACATCCAAAAACAGGAGAGCTTCAAACCTTCGAAAACATTGAAGATGAAACAAAATTGGTGTTAGAAAACTTAAAAGCTTTAGTCTTAGAATCGGGGTTTAAAATGACAGATATTGTAAAGTGTTCGATTTTTGTAAAAAACTTAGATCATTTTTCGAAAATAAATGCTGTGTATGCCGAATATTTTCAAGAAATACCACCAGCCAGAGAGTGTGTGGAAGTGAGTAAGTTACCAAAGAATGTAAATGTAGAAATTTCTTGTATTGCAATTTTGTAACAAAAAAAGGTAATAAAAACAGGTCATAAACGTATTAAATAGGTAGAACATGACAAATAATATAGTCTAGCAATTGAATTGTGACTATCTTTGCTCAACTAAAAAAAACAAATTGTATGAGTTCACCAGTGGTAAAGTTTAATTTGAAAGATAACCCTGAATTCTTTAAAGTACTCAGGAAGCGTGTTAGTCAATATTTCAAAGACAATAATATCGATCAGCATGCGAATCTGAAAATGAAAATAAAAACAACTTTTATGATTTGTTTATATTTTGTACCTTGGATTGTTCTATTAGCTAATGTTGTTACCGGATTTCTTCCGAATTTTGCACTTTGGTTGCTTATGGGGTTAGGAATGTCTGGAATTGGATTATCTATAATGCATGATGCGAATCATGGTTGTTATTCTCGAAATAAAAAAGTAAACAACATGTTAGGCTTTTTGGTGAATTTTTTAGGAGCATATCATGTAAACTGGAAAATACAACACAATATATTACACCATTCTTTTACAAATGTTCATGGTTATGATGAAGATATTTCAAATCCTGCATTGAGATTTACACCAGACCAAGAAATAAAATCATTAAATAAATTTCAAGCCTTTTATGCGCCATTTCTATATAGTATAATGACCATTTATTGGGTATTCGGTAAAGATTTCATTCAATTGAAACGTTATGGAAAAAAGGATTTATTAAAAACACAGAACTTATCTAATAAACAAGCATGGAGAGAGGTTATCTTTAACAAAATTTGGTACCTCATACTCTTTTTAGTTATTCCAATGTTAGTAGTTGAGTTGCCTTGGTGGCAAAGCGTTTTAGGATTTGTGTCTATGCATTTATTATGCGGACTTACATTGGCTCTAATTTTTCAACCAGCACACGTTATTGAAGATACGGAGTTTTTTGTGCCAGATGAAAATTTAAGTGTAGAAAACAATTGGGCAATTCATCAAATGAAAACGACATCAAATTTTGCTAATAAAAGCACTTGGTTTTCTTGGTTTATTGGTGGATTAAATTTCCAAATTGAGCATCACCTTTTTCCAAATATTTGTCATATCCATTATAAGGGTATTTCTAAAATAGTAAAGGAAACAGCTTTAGAATATGGAGTTCCGTATTACGAACACAAAACGTTTTATAGCGCAGTAAAAAGCCATTTTGTAACGTTACACAAATTAGGAAGAGGAACATTCTAATACTAACAAAATAAATATAAAAAAAGCAATCATATTGATTGCTTTTTTTTATGCCTTGAGGTTTATGAATTTGATTATTTTATTTGATTCAGAATGGTTTGAATAAAATTGAATCGATCATAAGGCTTAATGATAAAATCATTGAAACCTAAATCTTTAAACTTAGCCCAATTCGTTTCAACACTCGAGGCCGTAAGTAGAATAACGGGTAAGTTTTCGTCATATTCTCTAATTCGTTTTATGGTTTCTATTCCATCTAACTTAGGCATATGTAAATCTAAAAGAACCACATTGTAATTTGTATTCTTTATCATTTGTATGGCTTCTAAACCATTCGTACAATAATCTGACTCAAACTGATTATTTAAAAGTGTTTTGTGAGACACAATTCTATTAATTTCGTTGTCGTCTACAATAAGAACTTTTAATCCATTAGACACTTTTTTAACTGGTTCAGTATGGTTTGGTAAATGAACTATGTCGTTTTGAATTTGATTTTCGTAATTAAATTTAATCTCAAACCAAAACAAAGAACCCTCACCCAATTCACTTTTTAAATGAATATCACTATTAAAAAGTCGCAAGAGCTTTTGAACAATTGGTAAGCCAAGTCCAGTTCCACCAGCATCATTGGTTGCATGTTTTATTTGAATAAATTTTTCAAATATTTCTTTTTGTTTCTCTCTCGGAATACCTTCTCCTGTGTCTTCAATTTCGAATTTAATCTTAACTTCTTCTTCATTTTTAGAAACCAGAATAAGTCTTAAACTCACGTATCCATTTTGGGTAAACTTAATGGCATTACCAGTTAAATTGATAATAATTTGAGAGAGGCGTACAGAATCTCCAATTAAATTAAATGGTATTTCGTCATCCAGGTATACGTTAAATTTAATGTTGTTTTTACGAATTAAATAACGAAATGTACTGGAAAGATTTGAAGTTAAATATTTAATATTAAATGGCGTTTCTTGAAGCGTTAATTTATCGGCATCTAACTTACTGTATTGTAAAACATCATTTATTAAATTTAATAAATAATCTCCTGAGTATTTCAAAGAATCTAAATATCCTTGACCTTTATGAGAAAGGTTTTGCTTTTCTTCTTCAATTAATATATCGGTAATTCCAATTATTCCGTGTAAAGGAGTTCTTAATTCATGACTCACTGTTTCGGTAAATTGAGTTTTAAGCTTTAAAAGTTCCTGTGCCGTATTCTTCGCGGCCTCCAATTTAGAATTTTGTTTATTAAGTAAAATACTGTGTTTTTTTTGTTTGGCAAGATTACGGATCGTATACAAAAGAATAAGAATTATTAGAATCATAATAACTAAACCAAGTTTTACAATTTTTTCATTGTTAATGGTTTTTTCTTCGGCCAATTTGTTTTGCCAATTCAAACGGTCTATTTCAAATTGTTTTTCTTTTTCGTGATATTGTTTAACAATTTTTGATTCAAATTCTATTTTGTAATTATCCAGTGTTTCTTGTAATACTTCATTTTGTTTTTTCTGAATTTCGACTGCTTTTTTGTATTTTTTATGTTCAAGTAAATAGCGGATATATTCACCAATATAATGTTTTAGAGAGGCTGTAGCTTCTTTAGGATGATTTTTTATACCTTGTTCATAGCTGGAAATGGTATTTTTATAATCGCCTGAAAGTTCAAAGGCATAAGAATAAGCAAAGAAAACTACTGCCGTATTGAAACTATCTTTCTTTTCAATACTTTTTTGTTTAATAATATCTAAATATGAGAGTCCTTTTTCTATTTTATTCTGATCCAGGCTTACTAAGGCAAGATTATAATTAATAACAAATTCCATATAATCAGAATTGTTTGCTTTGCGAATGGAATCCGATTTTAGAAAATAATATTCAGCTTCTTCAGCTGTTTTATATATGGCATGGTAAGAACCTAAACCATTCCAAGATTTCATTTGAGATTCAATACTTTTGCAAGTTTCATTACGTTCTATAGCTTTTTTATAAAAAGCCATCCCCTCTTCGTAATTGTCTTGTCCTAAAATTTGAGCAGCCCTATAGTTATATGCAGAAACGTAATAACAATCGGTATTAATATTTGAAAAATAACTCAATGTATCGATTAAATGAAGGGTCAAAGAGAGAGAGTGTTCGTCTCTTTGTACTTTTTCAGCAATTTCTAGTTGAGAAACCAAAGAGTCTAAATAGGCTGTACCATCATTTTTTTCATTAGCCATTAAACCAAACGAAATAAAAAATAGAAGAAATGTAGAAAATCGTTTACACATGCTATGAATTTCTTTACAAAGATTTTTTGTTTTAATAATATCAAAAATAACTATTAATATGTTTTATTATTAAATCTTTTCTACTAAGGTATGATTTATAAAGGTAAACAGTAGATAATTTAATATTAATTTTCACAATCGTTGTCAAAAAATAGAAGGAAGAATTAAATATAGAATGTGCTCTGCAATTGCATCAACTTTGTATATTTAATTATATTTGTAGCCTAATTTTTTACATATGTGTAAAACCTCCGAAAAAAACGAAAATACTGAATTGAATTTATCAGAAATTCAGACTTGTATTTCCACTATAAAATCTTTGTTGGCCGATACAAATCAATTATTTGAAATGCCCGAAGAAGATCGTGTTGAATTAATGAAAGTTGCAGGTCTACTTTCTCGACCAAATAGAGAAGAATTTGCACGTCGCAGAAAGGATGCTAAAAAAGCTGCAAAGCGAAAGCAACAAGAGAAAGATAAACATGCCCGAAAGCATACAGGTATAAGAAGTGCCAGAGAAAACAATATTTTTGTTGCACCAAAACTATTAGATTTCTCGGTGATAGAAGATTTAGAAGAACAAGAATTGGAATCACCAAGAAACTGTTATGTGTGTAAAGCTGAATATACAAAGCTTCATCATTTTTACGACACCATGTGTAAAGAATGTGGAGATTTTAATTACGCAAAACGTTTTCAAACTGCAGATCTAAAAGGACAAGTTGCAGTAGTAACAGGTTCGCGTTTAAAAATAGGATATCACATCACGTTAATGATGCTTCGAGCTGGTGCAACAGTTGTTGCAACGACAAGATTTCCTGTAGATTCGGCCGTTCGATTTTCTAAGGAAGAAGATTTTACCGAATGGGGACATCGTTTGAAGATACATGGATTAGATCTAAGGCACATTCCTTCGGTAGAAATCTTCTGTAATTTTATAGAACAGCGATACGAACGTTTAGATATTTTAATAAATAATGCAGCACAAACCGTAAGACGACCTGCAGGTTTCTATCAGCATTTAATGGAAATGGAAGAAAAGCCATTAGAAGCTTTGCCGAAATATGCTCAAGATTTATTAAGAGATCACGATTATTGTTTACAAGAGCTAAAAGCGTTTACACCAAGTGGACCAGCATCTAGTAAGCAGAATTTACCCGTAACTTGGCATGGTCCCGAGCCAGGAATTGGAATTCGCTCATCGGCTAAATTATCTCAAATACCATATAGTTTTGATAATTCACTCACCACAAAAGAAGTTTTTCCGGAAGGTGAATTAGATGCAGATTTACAACAAGTAGATTTACGAAAAACAAACTCTTGGCGTCTTAAATTGGGCGAAATAGAAACACCAGAAATGGTTGAGGTACAACTGGTAAATGCAGTAGCTCCTTTTGTGCTTTGTAACCGATTGTCTAAGTTAATGAAAAAGGATAATACGGGTAAAAAGCATATTATGAATGTGTCGGCAATGGAAGGGAAATTCCATAGATTTTATAAAGAAGATAGACACCCGCATACCAATATGGCAAAAGCAGCATTAAATATGATGACACATACTTCTGCTTTAGATTTTGCAAAATATGGTATTTTCATGAATGCCATAGATACAGGATGGGTTACAGATGAAGATCCTGCTCATTTATCTAAACACAAAGAAGAAGTCCATGACTTTCAACCACCATTAGATATTGTAGATGGTGCTGCACGTGTTATGGACCCATTGTTTGATGGAATAAATACAGGGAAACACTGGTGTGGGAAGTTTTTAAAAGACTACCGTCCTATAGATTGGTAAAACACTAAAGACATTATTATAGAGCATAAAAAAAGGGTATTATTCATTTAATACTCTTTTTTTATGCAAAAGTGTAACAGTTTTTTTTCAAATGCGTATCTTAATACAAACCAACTTACAAACGTTATTTTGAATTTACGTTCCCAAGAAAGGATAATTAAAAAATGTCTTAAAAAGCATAAGAAATCTCAAATAGAACTTTATAAACTCTATTGCGATGCTATGTTTTTGGTTTCATTGCGCATTGTTCGGCAAAAAGAAACGGCTCAAGAAATCATGCAAGACGCCTTTATAATAGCTTTTGATAAACTCGATTTATATGACGCTGCAAAAGGAAGTTTTGGATCTTGGTTAAAACGAATTGTGGTTAATCAATCAATATCGTTTTTAAGAAAAGAAAAAGATATTGTTTTTAAATCATTGGAACTCGTACCAGAATTAATACTGGAATCGGATGTTGAAGAGAATAATGCATTACCCGAACAATACGAAAAGTTTAAAAAAGGTTTTGCTCAATTAAAAACGAATTATCAAGTCATTATCAACCTTCATTATATAGAAGGATATGATTTGGAGGAAATCGGACAAATATTAGATATTTCCTATGCCAATACCAGAACCATGTTGTCCAGAGCAAGACAATCTTTAAAGAAAAAAGTAGAATTAGTATGAGTTTAGATAAAGAAAAAGAATTTTTCAACCAATTAAAAGCTGAATTAAGCCAAGAGCAATTATCGGACAATCATTTAGAAATGTTTGATAAAAAGCTTGGAGTGTCTAAAACTTTTCCTTTGTTTTTTTATTCTAAAATAGCAGTGGTAATCGCTTTAGGATTGTTTTTAACACATTCTGCTGTGGAGTTTTATTCTGTGGATCCTGCCTATTTGGAGTATCAAGAAACGAAATCTTATTTTTCATCGTACGTAGAATATGAAATAGGTATAAGAACGGAACAGTTAAATCCTAAAACCGAAGGCTTAATTAACTCGGGTTTAAAAGAAATTGAAAAACTAACCGAACAAAACCATAAACTAGAAAAACAATTCATTAATCAATCATACGACAAAAGGGTTTTAAAACAGATCATAGACAATTTTCGATTGCAATTGGATATCCTCGAAAATGTAGATAACATTTTAGAATCATCAACACCAAAATTACAAGAACATGAAAACATTTTATAGCACTATTATTTTTATTATCGTTTCTGTATTCTGTTTAAATACTGAAGCCTCTGAGAGAGAAAGAAAAGGTAAATATACACGAGATAAAGTATTGAAAAATCAGTATGAAGTCAATTCTAAATTTAGTTTGGAAGTCGATAATACTTTTGGAGAAATAAAAGTAGAAACTTGGGATAAAAATGAAGTATCCTACCGTGTTGAGGTTATTTCAAATGGAGACGATTTGTCTGAAGTTCAAGATAGATTAGAAGAAATTTCGATTGAGCTGTTAGAATCAAAAAATAGACTAAGCTTAGAAACTCGTTTAGGAAACCAAGGCAGTAAGAACAGAACGTTTACAGGTTTTGTAAAGGATTTGTTTAGTGGTAATATGAAAAATAAAACGTCTCATATTGAGATTAATTATCTTATTTATGTACCAAAACAAACCAATTTGAATTTACAAAACGATTACGGTTATATTTATTTAGGTGAAATAAAAGGAAATACTAAAATAAATTCAGCTTATGGAGGTTTGGTTGCTCACGCTTTACTTTCTAATTCTAATGACATTTATTTGGATTACGCATCAAAGTCCGAAATAACTCATTTAAGACGTGGAAACGTTAATATTAATTACTCTACTCTCCTATTACACCATGTTGGCGAATTAAAATTACAAGCCGATTATTGTACAACAAAAATTGATAGTGCTAATACAATCGATTTTAGTGTGGATTATGGTTCTTTAGGACTGGGTAAAGTAAAATATGTAACAGGGTCTTGCGATTATGTTCAGGTAAAAGTAGAGGAAGTTGTATCGGAATTTAAATTGAATATGGCATATGGAGGGTTGAAAATCAATCGAATTCAATCAAATTTCGATATTGTTGACGTTCAATCGGATTATGCTGCTATAAAATTAGGAGTTGAAAATAAAGAAGCTTTTAAAATAAACATTGATACTGATTATGCCAGTTTAAAAGGTATTAACACTTACCACACCATAGAAAAATCAGAGGGTCGTTATATAGGTTATAACAAATCTTATGATACATCTAATGAAATTAGAGTTTCTGCAGATTATGGGAGTGTGTATTTATTCTCGGCAGAATAATAATTTCCAAAAACACAAAAAGTCCAAAGGTAACTTTGGACTTTTTGTGTTTTAAAAAATAGAATCAATTAAACTTTTTAGTTAAAAGTTCTTTTAGTTCATTTAGATGAGAACTCACTTTTTGTTTAGGAATTACAACGGCCGAATTTGATGTGTTGTAAATAAAAAAATAATGCTCATTTTCCTCTAATTTTACAAATGCTGACCATTTTACAGATGAACTCGAATCATCTTTTTGCAACAATAATCGATCTTTATCTAATTGTAGTTTCACAAGGCCGAATAAACCTTCATTTTCGGGCTTGTTTAAGTTTCTCATAAGTTGCCTTTTTATAAAAAACGGATTTAATAAAAAGACTAAGCCTAACAATACACTCCAAATGATTGAAATATAAGGAACCCGATCATTTGAGACATCGTTATAAACTGAGTAACCTATTATAAGTAAAAAAAAGACTAAATAAAAGTACTTTTTCTTGGATTTAGATTTTGTTTGAAATGTTTGATGGAGATGGAAATGATAAATATCTTCCCTTTCCAAGTTAAATTCGAGGTTCATGGCATTAATTTTTATCAAAAAAACAAAAAATGTACTGATTTACATGTATTTTTATTGATAATGATGTTTTTTTTGAATTGGTTTATATTTAGCTTGCTGTAATTGAGACATCAAAGTAATAATCAAAAATTCCTTAAAATTGTACAATGACAGTGTTAAGGAATTTTTGATTGCTATAAAGATTTAAGATCGATTCTCAAAATCAAATTTTTCATTTGAGTCTAGGCTTATGTAAATTGTTTGATCTTTTGTAATTTGATTAGCAATAATAGCTTTAGATAACGGATTCAACACCTGTCTTTGAATATATCTTTTTAGTGGGCGTGCACCAAATTGAGGATCATATGCTTCCTCTGCCAATTTGCCAATAATATCTTGCGAATACTCCAATTGCATGCCGTTATTTTTAAGCATGCTTATGATTTGCTTCAATTGTATTTCTACAATATCTAAAATAACATCTTTAAAAAGCGGTTTAAATAGAATAGGTTCGTCTATTCTATTAATAAATTCAGGACGTAAATGTTTTTTTAAATTGTTAAGTATTTCGTCTTGCAATGTGCTTAAAGCTTCTGTTAAAGGCTTCCCAGATAACTGTTCAAGTACAGGGATTTGATCTTGAATAAGTTCAGAACCCAAATTCGATGTCATGATAATAATGGTGTTTTTAAAATCGGCAATTCTTCCTTTATTATCAGTTAGTCTTCCATCGTCTAATACTTGCAACAAAACATTAAAGGCATCTGGATGTGCTTTTTCAATTTCATCTAGCAAAACAATTGAGTAAGGCATTCTTCGAACAGCTTCTGTTAATTGACCACCTTCATCATAACCAATATAACCTGGAGGTGCACCAATTAATCGACTTACAGCATGTTTTTCTTGATATTCACTCATATCAATCCTTATCATAGCAGATTCGTCGTTGAACAAATTCTCAGCTAAAGCTTTTGCAAGTTCTGTTTTTCCTACACCTGTAGAACCAATAAATAAAAAGGATCCTATAGGTTTATTCGGATCTCCCAACCCAGATCTTGATCGTCTAACCGCGTCTGAAAGAATTTCAATGGCATCTTCTTGACCAGCCACACGCTCTTTTAATTTGTCTTCTAAATGAAGGAGCTTTTCTTTCTCAGATTCCAACATGTTTTTAATTGGAATTCCTGTCCATTTTGCAACAACCTCTGCTATATCTTGCGCACCAACTTGCTCTTTTATTAATGATGATTCATTTTTTTGTAAAGCCTTGGCTTCATTTTTAAAGTGTTCTAATTCTTTTTTTGCTTCTTCTAATTTTCCATATCTTATTTCAGCCACCAAAGCGAAATCACCTAAACGTTCAGCCTTTTCAGCTTCAATATTCAGTTTTTCGATATTAGATTTAGCTTCTTTTATACCATCTACAATGCTTTTTTCCTGGTTCCATTGCAATTGAATGGAAGTCTGTTTTTCTTTAAGCATTTGCATTTCATATTCAATGGCCTTTTCCTTGTCTTTGGCATTCTCTCTGCGAATGGCTTCCCTTTCAATTTCTAAATGCAGGATCTTTCGGTTTATTTCATCCAATTCTTCGGGAACAGAGTTTAATTCAATTCTTAATTTCGAACTGGCTTCATCAATTAAATCAATGGCTTTATCGGGTAAAAACCGATCCGAAATATAACGAGATGAAAGTTCTACTGAGGCAATTACAGCATCATCTTCAATCTGAATTCCATGATGAATTTCATATTTTTCTTTTATTCCTCGTAAAATAGAAATGGCATCATCTTTTGAAGGTTCATCAACAACAATTTTTTGGAATCGCCTTTCCAATGCTTTATCTTTTTCTATATGTTTTTGATACTCTTGGAATGTTGTGGCACCAATCGTTCTTAATTCACCTCTTGCCAATGCAGGTTTTAATAAATTAGCCGCATCCATAGCGCCCTCTCCTGCTCCTGCTCCAATAAGAGTATGAATTTCATCTATAAATAATATTATATTCCCATCAGATTTTTTGACTTCTTGAATGACGGATTTTAATCGCTCCTCAAATTCCCCTTTATATTTAGCTCCGGCAACTAAAAGCCCCATATCTAAGGCAAAAATTTGTTTGTCCTTTAAATTTTCAGGCACATCTCCATCAATCAATCTTTGGGCCAATCCTTCTATAATTGCCGTTTTACCAACACCAGGTTCTCCTATTAAAATTGGATTGTTTTTAGAACGCCTTGAAATAATTTGTAATACTCTTCTAATTTCTTCATCTCTACCTATTACAGGATCAATTTTGCCATCCTTGGCGAGTTGGTTAAGATTTTGAGCATATTTCTCTAGACTCTTATATTGATTATCTTGATTTTTTGTCATGATTTTTTCACCTTTTCGTAATTCTTCAATTGAACGATTTAAACGTTTCTCGATAATATTCTGGTCGTTAAGAGCTCTCGACAAATCGTTCTTTATGAGTAATAATCCCATAAAAAGAGCTTCGTAACTCACATAAGCATCTCCATTTTTAGTGGCCCATTTTTCTGCTAAATCGGTAACAATAAAGAAATCATGAGAACCATTAAGTTGTGTACTCACTTTCGACTGAGGAATTTTATCGTAAAATGTTTGGAAAATATGCTCTGGTAATTGAGTGTTTTGTTGTTCTATTAAATATTGAAAAACAAAGGAATCTACTTTTTTTAGTGCAGATAATATATGTATAGGTTCAACTATAGAATGATTCATTTCTGTTGCCAATTCCGAAGCTTTGTTTAAAACACTAATGGCTTTATGGCTAAATTTTTCTGTGTTCATTATTCATATTATTGAGGTTCTCTCAATGAATAACAAAACCCAAACCAAATCATAATTTATGTCATTTTGACGATAATTGCGTCATTCTGTCGCAATATTGTTTTATTAATTATAAAAATGACTTGTTATGGAGTGTATTAGTAAAGAAAGAAATTAAGAATATTCCACTTCTATTTGACTTTGTCCCGTTTTAGATTGGTAAACCGCTCGTACATTTCCCCAAGAAAACGAGTTATTATTCGGATTATTCTTTTTAATCCATAATTTATAAATATTCAGTTTTTTTAATTCCGCATTTTCATTCCATGAATCCCAACCTGATAATTTTTCGAAAGGGCATGATTGAAATCTGAAAGTAAAACGCTTTAGCTTATTATTTTCAAAATAAAAGGAGATATTGTAATACGAATTCTCAAACTTTAAATTTGAAATTGTTCTAATTTCATTGTCTTCATTAATATTTCGTCTTAAAACATTTGTATTCCAGGGGTATTTATCAAATTTTTCTAAGGTCAAATTAGGTTCTATTTTGTGGATGGTATCCATAAAAAAATACCCTTTTGTTAGTTCAAACATAGTTTTAAGAAATTAAAATGGAGTTTAGAATTTCTAAACTCCATTGAGGTTAATTATTGTTTTAAATATACAGTGTCTAATACAGATAAATCTACACTATAGTCCTCAACATAAATTTGCCAAGCACCACCATCTCCAAATTGAGGATTTTCTAAAGTTTTTGCAATGGCAACTGTTATTGTTTGATTGACATCAAATATACCAACCATTGGTCTATATCCAAACTGATCGTGTGCTTTTACTTGCAAACTTTGCCAATATGGAGCTTGCATGGTATCTGCATCTGTAAGAGTTTGACTAATCGTATAGTATTCTGATTGTCCTGGTAAACCTCCGTATAAATCTATTCCTGCAGGAATAGTTGCAGTAGCCCAATTATCAACACCTGGATAATCTCCAACACCCTGCCAACTTTTTACAGTATTCAATAAAGCTGTGTCAATTAACCATTCTGCATCAATTCCTGTATCGGCTCTAAAAGCCTCTATGACATCGTTCGTCGGATTGGAATCGTCGTCATTTTTACAAGAAGTTACAGCAATAGAAAGTGCTAGGAAGATACTTAAATAAATTCTTTTGATCATGTTTTTGAATTTTAAGATGTAAATTTGTTAAATAAAGTCGCGAATATAATAAAAATGTAAAGTGAGTTTAAATATATCAATGTTTAAATGCATTGATTTATGCTAATTAATTTATATTTAGCTAAATAAATTAAGTGATATTGTGTATGACTTTATTTTATCTATTGTTTATAGATTAAGCATAACTTCATATATAAAAAATTAATTTTGATTTTTGAAGAATAAAATATCTAAGAAATTTACATGGTATTTTTCTTTGTTTAGAATTTACAGTATATTAACATCGTTAAATACACTAAAACCCTTTTCAATGAAAAAAATAATTTTTCTAAGTAGTTTATTCATATCAACACTCACTTTTGCTCAAAAAGAAGGTAATTTACTGACCCCTAAATGGAAAGTTGGAGATTCTTATGAATACACAGGTTCGAAATCCGAAATATCTTCTAATCTAAAAACGGGTGAAACGACACGAAATAGCATACCCTTTTCAACATCATTCTCAATAATAGAAAATTCTGAAACTTCAATTCTTTTCAAAATAAATACACCAAATTTTGAGTGGTTCAAGATTATTGAAATCGTAGGTAAATATAATCTAAGGGTAGTTGGAGATATTAAACAAATAGATCTCTATTGTTCTTATGACAAAAAAACTGGTTTGAGTAAATTGCTAAATCAAAGTGATGTTTTGGAGATTTTTGAATTTCTAAAATCTACATATCCTAAATGGGTGAAAAATAACCGTTATGCTATTTCGGACATCAAGAAAGAAATTGATAAAATAGCACCTTTATATTCGTCTGAAGAGGCTATTGGTGAAACTTATAAAGCGCAAATTAATTGGTTTATTTCAAATTTTAATAAGAAACAGGTTTTGAATCAGGAAATTAAAGAAAGCAGTATTTTACCTTTGGCAGATTTTGGTGACGTTACAGTAAAAACAACTTCAAAAATTACTGAAATTAATAAAAATGAAACTTCCTTTACTCAAGAGCGTAAACATTTGGTAGATGGTGAAAAAGTGAAAGCTGCTTATATAGTGAAGATAAAAGAGAAGGACGTGCTAAAGTCGGCAGATATGGAAAACTTAAAAGAGGTAAAAACACATACTTTTACAGCCGATTTGTCTGAAAAATATATTTATAACTATAAGGCTACAGTTCCAATACTCATTGAAAAAACCTATGAAGTTTTAGAAAAAAGTAAAGACATTGTAATTGTAGAAAGACAATCTAATTTCAATTTAACATTAAAAAAATAGGCCTTGGCCTATTTTTTTATTTTATTAGAAAACTATTGTGCACCAGACAATACTTCAGTCGCTTCAAAAACAACCATTCTTGCAGACTGATCATATTCCTCAACAATATTTTTAAGAGCCATAATTCTGTTTTTACTTACCGATAAAAAGATGACATTACGACTTTGTGAATAATTTAAATTGTCTCCCCTTATTATGGTACCAGAAATTCCCATTTCTTGATGAATAATCACATTGAGTTGATCTAAATTTGTAGCCGCAATATGAACAATTTTATTCTGTCTCTTTCCTGTAACAATTAGGTCAACAAACTTAGAAGTTACATATATACTAATTATACTCCATAAAGCCAATTCTAGATTTTTAAAAACCAAGGCTGAAATAGCAACCACAACTACATCAATCATTAAAATAACAGTACCAGGTTTTAAATCGGTTTTGTTGGATACAACTCTGGCAATTAGTGTTCCGCCGCCAGCAGAAGCCTCCCCTTTAAAAATTAACCCCAATCCTACTCCAGTCATTAATCCACCGTATATTGTAGATAACATCAGGTTTTCACTAAAGGCTTGAACTTCTAGAACTTCGTTAAAAACATCTATAAAAACAGATAATAACACCATGGCCAACACCGATTTTATAATAAATCGTCGTCCAACATGTTTTATGGTTAATAATAATATTGGCAAGTTTAAACCGAGAAGTAAAATACCCATAGGCCATTCTAGTAAATAATACAGAATTATTGAAAGTCCAGAAGTTCCACCCATTGCAATTTTATTAGGCGTCAAAAAGCCTACAATTCCCAAGGTAACAACTATACTTCCCAACAAAATAAATAATACGTTAAGTGCTTCTCTTTTTGTTGATTTACCAATCTTAAACATAGCAAATGATTTTTCGCAAAAGTAGGTTAATAATTTGATGAAAAACCGAATTGCTTGAACAAATCAAAAAAATATTGAATGTTTGAAATTAGGTGCCCGAAAAGTAAAATATCTCAGATATTCTGGTAATCGAAATTGAATTTGAAACCAATGTTCATCATTTATTTTATATTTACGTTTTATTAAATTTTATGGAATTACACGGAATAGATTGGGCAATTATAATACTCCTTTTAAGTGTGAGTATTGGAATTAGTTTGTACTATAAAAAAAGGGCGTCTCAAGGTATGGAAAGTTTTTTGTTGGGTGGAAGGAAATTTCCCTGGTATCTGGCTGGAATATCTATGGTTGCAACCACATTTGCAGCCGATACACCTTTGGCTGTTACCGAAATTATTGCAAAAGATGGTGTTTCGGGGAACTGGATTTGGTGGGCCGCATTAATTGGAGGAATGTTTACTACATTCTTTTTTGCTGCATTATGGAGAAAATCTGGTGTGTTAACTGAGGTAGAATTTATTGAGTTGAGGTATAGTGGAAAACCCGCCAAACTTTTACGTGGATTAAAATCGGTTTATTTAGGTCTTATTATGAATGTAGCCGTAATTGCCTGGGTAAATACGGCCATGTTAACCATATTACAAGTATTTTTCGATTTTGATACATCTCAGTTATGGATGATTATTTTTGGTTTAATGCTTTTTGCTGCTTTATATTCATCTTTAGGTGGCTTATGGGGTGTTGCCGTTACCGATGCAGTACAATTTATTTTTGCAATGGTGGCGAGTATTCTTTTAGCATATTTCGTTGTAGATAGTCCGGAAATAGGATCTTTAGCTAACTTAAAAACTTTAGTTCCTGAAGGGACACTTAACTTTTTCCCTTCTATTGGAGAAACCACAGCCGAATCTGGATTATATGCCATATCATTAGGAACTTTTATTGCTTTTGTAGGTGTGCAATGGTGGAGTTCTTGGTATCCTGGAGCAGAACCAGGTGGAGGTGGATATGTTGCTCAACGTATGATGAGTACAAAAACGGATAAAGATGCTGTATTATCAGGTTTATTTTTTCAAATCGCTCATTATTCTATCCGTCCTTGGCCATGGATTATTGTGGCGCTTGCAGGTTTTGTTCTTTATCCCGATTTAATGATTGAAGCACCAAGAATGGCTTATGCTTCTGCAATGAAAGATTTTTTACCTGTAGGTTTTAAAGGTTTGCTTTTAGCTTCCTTTTTAGCAGCTTATTTGTCAACAATTTCAACACAATTAAACTGGGGAGCAGGATATTTAACCAACGATTTGTACAAACGTTTTATTCGTCCTGAAGCAAGTGATAAAAATCAAGTGCAAATGACACGTTTCATAACTTTAATATTAGCCATTTTAGGTTCAATTATAAGTTTATTTATTAAAGATATTTCTGGTGTTTGGGAATTTGTAATGGAATGTGGAGCTGGTCTTGGTTTTATTCTAATTGTAAGATGGTATTGGTGGCGTATTAATGCCTTAACCGAAATTACAGCAACAATTGCTCCATTTGTTTATTATTCTATTTCTAAATTTATTATAGAACCACAAGCTTCAGAGGCATATGTAAATCAAAAAGGAACATTCTTTTTTACTGTTATTTTAACAGTAATTACAGCACTAATTGCCACTTTCATATCAAAACCTGAGTCTAATGCTACTTTAAAAACCTTTTTTGATCGTGTGAAACCAAATGGATTTTGGGGACCATTTTCTGGGGAAAAAAATCAATTAAAAAGAATGCCATACAATTTTATTGCATGGTTTTCGGGAATTGTTTTAACCTATTCCATTTTATTTGGAACAGGATACTTTCTATTTGATGAATGGGACAATTTTAAAATTTGTCTTGGCCTAATTGTTATAACATTATCAACACTCGTTTACTCAACCAAACGCATCAAATTATAATATGGAATTCGAATATTTCATTATTCCCTTATTAATTTTAGCTGGATTTATGTCTGGTTTTATTAATACCTTAGCCGGTAATGGATCGGTTTTTACTTTGAGTTTACTCCTTTTTTTAGATATACCTGTTCATTTAGCCAATGGAACAAATCGGGTTGGTGCTTTGACACAATCTGTTACCAGTGTTTTGTCTTTTAGAAAAGATAACCGTTTCCAAGCCTTAATAAAAGAGGGTTGGTGGTACACTATACCAACAGTTATTGGAGCTATTTTAGGCGCTTGGGCTTCTAACTATGTAGAGGCAGCTTATTTTAAATGGATTATTGTTGCCTTAATGATTTTTATATTATTTCTTGTTTTGGCTAAACCTAAACGTTGGTTAAAAGAAGTTCAAGAAGAAGCAGAACGTAAAACCGTTGCAAACGTACTTATGCTTTTGGGAATCGCTTTTTATGCCGGTTTCATTCAAATGGGAATGGGTGTTTTGTACCTATCAACGTTTGTATTGGCTTTTAGATATACGTTATTACAAAGTAATATGATTAAAATAATGTTAACGGTTTTTATGATCGTTCCAGCATTAGCTATTTTTATTTATCAAGATTTAGTTAGATGGGATTATGGAATTAGTTTAGCCGTCGGACAATCTATAGGGGCGTATATTGCCACAAAATTTGCTCTAGAAAGTAAAACGGCTTCTACCTATGTGCGCTATATTTTAATTGCTATGATCTCCATTTCTATCGTTAAACTTTCTTTTTTCTAAACCAAATGATCCAAAAAGCAAAAACACATCATTTAAATTCAATTATGGCATGCTATAAGGCTACCATACAACAAATGCACAAACTCAATATTTTTCAGTGGGATGACTCCTACCCAACCCTTTCAATTATTGAAGAGGATATAAAGAAAGAAGATTTTTTTGTATATGTTGAGGATAATGAGGTCTTAGCTTGTATTTGCATAAATACAGAACAACACCCTACATATTCTGATGTAAAATGGACATTTGATGGTGATGTTTTGGTGGTTCATCGTTTGGCCATTCATCCAAAAAGTCAAGGGAAAGGTTTAGCAAAACAGATGATGCAATTTGTAGAAAATCAGGTTCAATTTCTTAATTACGCTGGTATTCGTCTCGATACCTTTATAGAAAACCCCTTAGCTATAAATTTGTATAATAAAATTGGTTACAATCAATTAGAAACAGTTTCTTTTAAAAATAGAACATACCATTGTTTCGATAAAAAAATAAAACAAAAATGAGAAATATCTCAAAACAAATCATAATCTCAAGTCTTATAGGATTTGTGGTTTTATTTTCTTGTTCATCTCCAAATCATGAGGTTAAATCCAAACCGTATGTTCCAATTGAAAAACAATTTCAAACTCTGTTAGACACTGGTTCAGTAAAAGGTAGCATTCTTATTTTTGATGTAAATAAATCGAAGTATTATTCAAATGATTTAGAATACGCCAAAACATCACATTTACCAGCATCTACTTTTAAAATACCAAATTCATTAATTGCCTTAGAATTAGGCATTGTAGAAACTGATACATCTACTATTCTTTGGGATGGAAAAAAACGACGTTTTAAAATTTGGGAACAAGATTTAAGTTTTAGAGATGCCTTTCATTTTTCTTGTGTACCTTGTTATCAAGAAATAGCTGCCAAGGTTGGTGTTGAACGCATGATAGATTACACAAATAAATTCCAATTTGGAAAAATGGTGTTGGATTCGAATACCTTAACCAACTTTTGGTTGGAAGGAAATTCAGGAATCAATCAATTTCAACAAATAGAATTCCTTCAAAGTTTTGAGGAAAGTCAGCTACCAGTTTCTGAACGTACGGAAAGTATTATGAAACGCATGATGTTGATTACAAAAAACGACTCTATTGAACTAAGAGGAAAAACGGGATGGTCGAATTTTGAAAAGGTTAATAATGGTTGGTACGTTGGTTATGTAAAACGTCAAGAAAATACCTACTACTTTGCAACGAATATAGAACCAGAAAATGGTTTAAAATTAAATACCTTTGCTGAAAGAAGAAAAACAATAACCTATGATGCTTTAAACATCGTATTCGATTTATAACATTTATGAAAATAAAAACAATAAGCCTGTTCTGTTTACTTTCTTTTGGATTTTTTTCTGAAGCACAAACTTCTGTTTCTGTTTACACAAATAAAGGAAATTTTGAGCTCGAAATTTACGATCATCTTGTACCAGTTACTGGAAATAACTTTTTGAGTCTTGTGAAAAAGAAATTTTATGATGGTGTTATCTTTCATAGGGTCATAAAAGATTTTATGATTCAGGGTGGCGATCCTACTGGGATTGGAACAGGTGGACCTGGATATAAAATTGCAGATGAATTTCATCCGGATTTAAAAAACAATAAAAAATTCATTTCTATGGCTAACGCTGGTCCAAATACAGGTGGAAGTCAGTTTTTTATTAACACAAAGAATAATTATTTCTTAAACAATAAACATTCGGTTTTTGGTAAAGTAACTAAGAATTATAAGCTTGTAGAAGCATTAACTCTTGTAAAAACGGCCGAAAGAAATAGACCTATAGATGAAATAAGAATGGATAGTGTAAGAATTGGTGGTTTGGCTTTGACATCATTACCAGAACTTGAAGAAGTAAACTGTCATTTTGTTCAAGCTTCAGATTCTACAATAAATAGTCTGGTTTTTAATGTTTCTAAAAATAAGAATATCGATTTAAAGATTAAAAGCCTAAATGGTAGAATTGTGAAGCGAGAAACGCTTTCTATTCAAAAGGGTGAAACCATAATTGATCTTGAATCATTAAAAGGAAATCCATTAAGTCCTGGTTTTTATACCATTTTATTGGATGATTATGTGTTGTTCGAAAAAAAGTATTATTGTATTATTAAACCTAAATCATAAATTGAAATATGAAGATCATTTATGATGCTAAAAGAGCATTTCACAACAGTAGTGGTTTAGGGAATTACAGTAGAGATTTAATTCGAATGATGGCAGAAAAATGGCCAGATTCTGAATTCATTTTACTAAATCCAAAACCTAGTAAACGAACACCTTTTGTAGCGCCAAATATTAGAGAGATTAGGCCAAAACGAAAAACATTTGGTACATTTTGGAGGTTATTTAGAGCATTTAAAATAGCGAATCAAAACAAAGGCGAAATTTTCCATGGCTTAAGCAATGAATTGCCTTATGGTAATGATTTCGGAATAAAAAAAATTGTAACCATACATGATGTTATTTTTCTAAGACATCCCGAATGGTATAAATCTTTCGATTGTAAAATATACAGAAAGAAAACATTGAAGGCTTGTGAAAAAGCCGATATAATTATTGCCATAAGCGAGCAAACCAAAAGTGATCTCATTGAATTTTTAAATGTCCCTTCTTCTAAAATTCAGGTGGTATATCAAACGTGTCATAAAGCTTTTATTACTCAATATTCTGAAGAAGAATTAGAAGATGTCCGTAAAAGGTATAATTTACCAACATCATTTTTATTAAATGTTGGAACAATAGAACCACGAAAAAATGCCTTTTCTATCGTAAAAGCCTTAAAAGACATTCCAGAAATTCCACTCGTTATCATTGGTCGCAAAACTGATTATTATCAACAGATAGAAACATTTTCGAAGCAGAATAAACTTGAGGATCGAATTTTTACGCCAAAAGTAGATTCTATGGAAGATTTGGCGATGATTTATCAAATGGCAAACGTGTTTATTTATCCTTCATTATTTGAAGGGTTTGGTATTCCAATTATTGAGGCCTTATTTTCTAATACACCAGTAATCACCAACAAAAATGGTGTATTTCCTGAGGCGGCCGGACCTCACTCCTATTATTGCGATATCAATAACATCAAGTCAATTTCGGATCAGATAAAATATGTGTTAGAAAATCCGATTGAAGTTGAGAGTGCTTGTAAAGAAAGTCGTATTTTTGCCGAAAAATTTACCCAAGCTACATTGGCCAACCAATGGGCAAATATTTATAACCAACTTTTGGATTCATGAAAAGAAAAGTAACAGCTATTATTCCAACATACAATGAAGAACTGAACATACGACCGGCAATTGAATCGGTGCTTTGGGCAGATGAAATCATTATTGTGGATTCTTTTTCTACAGATAAAACTGTAGAAATTGTCAAGGAATATGAACAATGTACTCTTGTACAACATGAATACGAAAATTCGGCGGCTCAGAAGAATTGGATTATTCCACAGGCAAAACATGAATGGATTGTGTTGTTGGACGCAGACGAATGGTTACCAGACCCACTTATTAATGAAATTAAAGGCATTCTAAATCGTGATTCTATTGAAGAAAAAGGGTTTTGGATGAACCGAATTAATAAATTTATGGGGCATTGGGTAAAATATAGCGGTTGGCAAAATGACGCAGTAATCCGATTGTTTCATAGGGATTTTTCGGTTTATGAAACTAAAAGAGTGCATGCCGAAGTCTTGTGTGATGGTAAAGTAGGTCGTTTAAAGCATAAAATTATGCACGACACCTATAAAGATTTTTCAACATATTTGAAAAAACTGGACACCTACTCGAATTGGAAAGCTTACGACAAAGCTCAAAAAACAAAAAAGGTAACAGCTTTTCATTTGGTTTTAAAGCCCCTTTTTAGATTCTTTAAACATTACATCCTAAAACTTGGATTTTTAGACGGAAAAGTAGGATTTATTATCGCTGGCTTAAATGCATATGATGTATTTATTAGAGGTGTGAAAATTTGGAGAATAAACGAAGGTGAAACCTTTAAACAAAATAAATAAAGGAATCTATGGTTAATCAACTTTTTATTGAAGAAAAACCAGATGTGTCTTTAAAAGATGTCATTTTTGATGAGGTTAGGAAGGAACAACTCAATAATCTGATTAAAGAGTATACACATTTTGAAATTCTAGATAAATATAACCTACCTATTAACAATAAAGTATTGTTTTTTGGTAAAACCGGATGTGGTAAAACAATGACGGCAAAGGCACTGGCAAATCATTTGCAAAAAAAGTTAATCAGCGTAAATTTAGGAACCATTGTATCTTCAAAACTTGGTGAAACTTCTAAAAATCTGACATCAATATTTAAAAAAGCAAGTCGAGAAAAATCCATACTCTTTTTAGATGAATTTGATTCTCTAGGGAAAATTCGTGATTATGACCGTGACTCTGGCGAAATGAAACGAGTGGTAAATACTCTACTCCAACTCATAGATTATTTACCAAATGATACGTTGTTGATTTGTGCTACCAACCAAAAATCGATGATAGATGAGGCACTTCTCAGACGATTTGAATTAAAAATGGAATTTCAGTTTCCGTCTGACGATTTATTGAATGACTATTACAACCAATTATTAAAGCCATTTCCTGAACAATTTACCGCTATTGAAAAAACATATCGAATTTCCTTTGCCGAAGCTAAGAACAATACATTACATCAAATAAAACAGAATATTATACGAAGTGAAGAAGAAAAGTTTCAAACAGTATAATTATTAAATTTGTTGCATAAAAAAAAGGAGCTCTAAAGCTCCTTTTTTTTGATTTGACCTATAATTATTTTGATTTCTTCAATAGGATATCTTCTTCAGTAAACTGGAAGGCTTCATCTAAAAACTTAACCATTTCCAACCAATCTGCCTTATTTACATGGTGTGTTTTGTAAACTTTGCTGGTATTAATGATTAAATGACCATCCTCAATTTTTGTTTTACTTGTAAAAGAACCAATCTTATTATCAACAGACTTAGATAATTTATCCAGACCTTTGATTTCATACCCTTCAGGAATTTTAAAATCAATCGTATTATGGATTTCTCTACTTGAAGTCATATCAATGTTATATTCTCTTTCGAGTTCATCCTCCTTAATAGAAACTTGTTGACTGATAAATTTCCCGATTTCGAAAATGTAATTTGGTCCTGCCTTTTTAACCAATTGGTTTTTTAAGCTAAAATTCATTGAATAAACAAATGCTGAGTCTTTGTGGAAACGCCCTAAACGTAATAATTCTGATGAAAAATCATCTTCTATTTCGATGAGGAAACTTTCTTCTGTAGCTTCCTTTCTTTTATCGTTTATTTTTTTTGTTTGCTCATCTTCATAATTTTGCAACCTTTCCTTTATAGAAGTCATTTTTTTCTTAGAGGTTTTTATTTTATCAACAAAACGATCGGTTCCAAAGTAATCACATTCATCCTTTACAACATCCAATAATGTCATATTATTTCTATGCTCTTGAGTTTTATAATACCCTGTAGCCTTAGATAAAATTTCAGCTTCAATAATCTCAAAATTTTCCTTTAACTCCAACGCAATATGTTTAGTTAATTGATGATCTTTTGAATTTAATTCTGGCATTTTTATGAGTTCTCCCTGAGCGAAAATACTTCTTTTACTTTTGGGGTTACCGATTGATTTAAAAGAATAAGCCTCTGTAGATTGTAACGTAGGACTTACATTATTAAAGCTTCCGTTAAAGAAAGGATAATCGAAAAATACACTTTTATCTTTTAAATTAATTTTATACTTCAAATCTAAGTTCGAAGGTAAAAGCAAGTCTTTAATATTTCCATCATACCTTTCTGTACCGGCTATTAATTCAAAATCAATATTGTTTTTCAAGAAATATTTAACCATCATTTTATGATAATTATGGCCAGATGGCATGCTTTCAAAAGAAGTATCATAAACATAAGTGATATCTTTCAAAGTATTAGTCATGTAAGAATAGATTAATCTTTCAAAATCGATTAATTCAATATTTCTTAATTTATTAAACAAATAATTCAATTTCTCCTCTTGAGAAGAAAGCCTTTTGTATCGAATATCCGATTCAACAATGTTTTCTATTAATTTACTTTTCTTAAGTGGAATGATAATTCTGTTATACTTATTATGGATATCTTCCATTTCAACAGTCTTTAATATTGTATTATCTTCTTTGGAAGCATAATAATCTGACACCCAAAGAACACTTGGGGATTGACTATAGATCACTTGAAATTTTGCTGCAGGAACTTCTTTCATCCAGTAAACCCAACGTTCAGATTCCAATTTTTCCAGATCAGATGCTTCTAAAGTATAATGTCTATCTTTACTGTCACTTGATATTTCTTCTAATTCAGGAGCTCCATTATATGAATTAAAATTTATATGGTATCCTT
This sequence comes from Flavobacteriales bacterium, assembly GCA_049607525.1. Taxonomy (GTDB): domain Bacteria; phylum Bacteroidota; class Bacteroidia; order Flavobacteriales; family CAJXXR01; genus JBMYYR01. Next base: position 49,074 of record JBMYWP010000004.1, on the reverse strand, counting down.
TATTGACCTTAAAATCCAACCGATATTTTTTCATTGGGTAAGAATCCTGAATTAATGTTTGAACAGGGTCAAAAGCCTTAATTGCACTACCTACAATAATCTTTTGTTCGGTGGAGATGTAAAAATCAATGATGTCTCCAGTTTCTAAATTAGGAATAGAAATATATTTTTTCTTGTTCTTTTTAACAGTTGATTTTTCAATATCTATGACCTCTATAGAATGATCAGGTTTTATGATTCGAATTCCTATAAACTCTTTCTCACGAATTAATGACCAAAAACTTTCTTCGGCAGTAAAAAAATGATCTTTTTTAGAGAATTCTGAATATTTGTCTACAGCTACATCATCTTTCAAATAGACTTGTTTTCTTATTGATGAGGTATATTTTAATTTGGAACCCGTTTTGTCATAGTGGAATTGTAAGTTTTCAAAAAGTATGACCGCAGATTCATCATTCCATTTTTCTGGAATTGATCGGTCTTTTGGTGCCAAATCATTTTCTCCCCAAAATTGAGCTTCTACTTTTTCTTTACTTCTACTGCTTTGTCCAATAGCATTAGTTATTCCTAAAACGAATAATAAGGCTATTACTGTTTGCTTAATCATATTTTTATTAATGTTAATTGATCGTTATAATTTTCTTTTAATTTCGAATGAAAAGATCTGTATTGTTCAAAATCCTTTTTGAGAATTTTTCCAGATTTAAAATTAAAAAGCTTTGTACAAATGAATTGATTTCCATCTAAATGATATTTCAGTGTGATGGTAAAATCGTCGGTTTCTATAGAAATATCCTTTGGTTGGTGATCTATTTTGTATCCTTCTGGAATTTTTACTGAAATGGAAGAATCGAAATAATACTTATAAGACATAAAATAATCATTTTCTCTTTCTTTTAAATCTAAACCTCCAAACTCTTGGAAATAATCAATATCTACATAAATTTCTCCGTCGTAGGACGAAACTCTATTTTTGATTTTTATGTCGTATTCTAAATTCGTTTTCCCTTCTCTTTCTTTTAGATCAGAAGTGTTGATGTTGGAAATTGAAATATTCTTATCGTTTTTACTAAGATATTTCTTCAATACATCGTCCTTTGAATCCGATTCGATGTTATTGTACCCGTAAATAAATTGAGACTTACTTTCTCCGTTTAATTCGTTTACCACCTTGCCAATTAAAGCGTCGTCTTCTATAGTATAAGAAATGTTCATTATTTCTTTATTTACATCAGATTTAGCAAGTGGTACACGATCTAGAATATAATCAGTTCCATTTTCAATTAATACTTGTCGGCCTTGAATTCTATTAGCGTTTGCTCCTAAGGCGTTATATTTCTGAGTGCCATCCAAAAAATATCGCTTTCCTTTATGATTTAATGTACAAATCATATGATTATCCACAGATAAATTTGGTGTGCTATAATCATATGCTATTCTATTTGTTCCAATCCAAGTTAAATGAGCATCGAAACCAGCAATTTTCAACATTTCGGTCATTAAATTGGCCATTCCTTTACAATCACCATATTTTTTACTATAAACATTTTGAGATTCATCAGGTTTAAAACCGGCAATTCCATCTTCGTAGGCAATGTACCTTATATGATCTTGAACCCAGTAGTAGATGGCTTTTATTTTGTCTTCATCTGTTGATTTGCCAGAAGTTAACTTTTCAACCAAAGCTTTTAATTCTTCTGGTTTTTCTTCCAGTAAGTCTACTAAGCTTTTATACCAATTGTACAAATCTTTGGTTTCTTTAAAAATTGGAGTTTCTTGGTTTAATTTTATGTGAGATTTTGGTAATACGAGTAAATGCGGCATAAAATAAGATGGTCCTGGCATAGCCCCTTCTTGTTTTACTCCTTTCACATCTTTTATGGTATAAGAATATTTAGTGTAATTCGAAGAGCTTTCATCTACTGTTTTTTCAATTGCATAGCCATCAAAATTCATTTCTTTAAACTCAATATTCAACCATTTTGGTACTTCTATTTCAATGGTTTTTTCCTTTGTAGGATATTTACTTGTGAAATACAGAGATGTAAAATATTTAATATCCTTATAGTGCTTATTCATTTTCCATTCATAAAAATAACCAAGAAGTGGAAAGGTTAAATGCGAAGATTTTAAACGCATGTCATGATAGAATAAATCTTCCGATTCGTAAAAACGATCATAAACACGAGCATTGGCTTCTCTTTTTTTCTTGTTGTAAACATCAAAAAGATCTATTCTAGAATTTTCATCATAGGATTCAACCAGCCACATCTTCGCGTTTTTTTCAACAGCAATATAACTTTCTGTGCGTTTTAAATCTACATTTACTTTTTTATTATAGCCTGTGTATCCAAAACGGATGGAAGTTTTACTTTTTAATAGTGCAACATCGTCATCTTTACTGCAAATTTCTTCCTTAATGGTTTTCGCCTTTTCAATTTCTTCAGGACTTGGATCAAATCTTTGTTGTGCAAACATTGTAAAAGATTGCAAAACAATCATTCCGAGCATCAAAGATTTTACATTAATTAATCGTATCATTCAATTATCATTTTTATGCAAGATATTAATTCTGTTATATAATATATATTCTAAAGCACTTTTTTTGAAATTAGAAATTGAGGTAAATAAAAAATCCCCATCAAGTTTAACCTTAATGGGGATTGTAATTATTTAATGGAATAAGTTACTCCAAAATAAAATTCTCGACCTCTTGTTGGTCCCCAAGCACTTGACGTATCAAAATAGGGTGAAAAAGGATCTTGCCATGCAACAAATGGTTTACTCTGGCGGTAGTTCAAAATATTTTCTACTCCAGAATAGAATTTATATTTTGGTAAATAGTATGCAATTTGTCCGTTAAACAAGAAATATGCTTTAGAATATTCATCAGTTATATAATCTGATGGATTCGACGACCGATCGGGCATTCTAAACGCATCATTCCAATGTACATTAACATCTAAATGAAGTTTATCTTCCATGAATCTGTATGAAGTACTTAAAGATAAACGATGGCGTTTATTAAATGGTAATTCCATTTTTGATCCGTTCTGCATACGATATACATCCGAAAAATTATAACCTACTTTTAAATCAAAACGTTCTTTATACGTTGTAGAAATTTCGGTTTGAAAACCCATACTTACGCTTTTATCCTCAAAGTTTTCAATGATTGCTAAAGTAGGATCTACATCATAATCTGGGAAAATTTGATTCGAAAATTCTGTTCTATAAAAATCGGCACTGATATATCCAGAAAAGTCGTTTTTAGAAAACTTTTGAGTATAGTTTACACCATAATTAATGGCCTCTTCAGGTTTTAATTCTTCTGTTATTCTAATGTCTCGGTTTCCGGCAAATAGCTTCACATTTTCACTAAATAATTGAGCTGTTCTCCATCCATAACCAACATTGGCTCGAATACTCGATTTTTCAGTAATATCGTATTTCAACAGTGCTCTTGGGGTTAATTTCGTTCCAAATTCATTATGAAAATCCAATCTTAACCCAGAGTTAAACGTGAACAATCCGTTAAAGAATTTTAAAGAGTTTTCGGCAAATAAACCAAATACATTTTCTTTGTTTCTATACGTACCATCGTATGTTCTTACGGGCATTTGTTCAAAAAAGTTAATATCTTCTTTTATGTCTAAATAACGGTAAGAAATACCTGTGGTAAAATTTGAACCTAGGTCTGAATAATATTGCTTTAACTGTAATTTTCCGTACAAGTAAGTCTGATTAGCCTCATAACGCATACTTCCGTAATAAGAATCTTGGTCTTGAAAAGAACCAGATAAATAAAGTGAGAATGTTTGATCGTCATTCAATTTATATCTCGTCTTAGACCAAAATTCAGGTTGATTATATGTAATGTTTTGTCCGTATACCGAAGTACTTCCTTTGTCTCGTGAAGCTGAATAATTGGTTTGTCCTCCTACTCTATTTTCGTTCAAAAAACGTAATGTTGTTGTAGAAAACCAACCATAATTTTTCTTTTTACCATATTGAAATGTATTCATAACCATATGGCGCTTCAATAAAGGTAAATCTAAAAAATTATCATCATCTCTATCGGTTTTATTTGCGGGAAGTACAGTTGAATATGCCAATACATTCTTCCATTTTTTACCAGAAAAAGTATAATGCGTATTTAAATGTTTTTCTGCAAAATTATTTCCGTACAAATTCAATAAGAATTTTTCTGAATCGCTCGGTTTTTTTGAGATTACATTAATCTGCCCAGCTATAGATTCATAACCTTGTATAACACTGTTAGAACCTTTTGCAACAAATAGATTACTTAAAAGTGTTCCAGGAAAACTACTTATACCATAAGTTTGGGTTAATCCTCGCATGACTGGAAATCCATCAAATAAAATCTGATTATATACTCCAGAAAGACCTAAAATTCTCAATTCTTTTGAATTGGTAATTACATTTGTTGTTTTAGATTCTACTGTAAGTTGGGTATTAAAACCTCCTGCCAAATCACAACAAGCAAATTTATTGAGCTCTATTTGAGAAATATTCTCCGTTTTAATAGGATCGATATTCGATATGGTTAACCCTTTTTCTTTTACAGCCAATTCAACTGTTCCCAAAGTTTCTTGAGTTAATTTAATTTCAAGATGACTTTGGTTGTTATATTTTAATGTATCAGAAAAATAACCTACAAAACTGGTAACTATGTAATTGTGTTTTTGTGATTTTGGTAATTTAAATTGTCCATTGGCATTGGTTGTTGTACCAATATTAGAATTCATCCAATGCACATTTGCCCCAACAAGAGTTTCACCTTCTGTTGTTTTAACAACACCATTTACATGTTGTGCATGCAAACTCAAACCACATAACAATCCACCAATAAAAATCAATTGTTTTATTGTGTTCATAATAAATTATGTTTTAAGAGATTATTTTACTTTGTAAGGTAAGGCATTAGGATCTTCACAACCTGGTGTAGATTCGAAGGCATTTCTAATTTCTTTTTCTGAAATAACACTTGGGTCAAAGTCTATTTTATACTTTGTTTTAATTCCTCGTTTTCCTTCAACTTCACAAGATTTCACACCTTTTAGAGCAGAAACTTTATCTTTTAATACTTGTAAATCGTGTCCACAGTTAATTCCACTCACTTTAAGAACAACTACTTTTGAAGAGGTTTGTTCTTGGTTGTTTGTTGTTGAAGTTTGTGCTGTAGAAATTTGAGATGTTAATCCTAAAACAAATGCGAATGCCGCTATTTTAATCGTTTTCATAATTGATGTTGTTTGTTGATTTAATACAAAAAATTTGAACCAAAATGGTTCGATAGATTCTTTTTGCACATAAATGAATGGAAAAGAATCAAAAAAATGGATTGATTATGACAACAAACGCGGCGGATTCCAAAATTCAATTACAGGATAAAACGTGTAATTGTTACTGTAAAATGTATTTTGATTGTTTGATTCGGGTTCAAACTTTTTGAAAGGTAAAACAATAGACTGTCCAAAATTAAATGCTAAAGACGTTGTACAAGTTGATGTACAAACTGCTTCGGTGCAACATTTTGGAGTGTTTTCCTTTTCAGATGAATTAGTAGTGCAGCACGTCATATTACATGATGATTCTGTTTCCTGGTTGAAAACAAATTCCATCCCATTTGGTTGGTTTAAATGAAAATTAAAAACCAATAATAGTGCGGATAATATGTAAACTATGCTTTTCACTCATGCAAATGTATTAATTTTTCATGTAAATTCCCTTGTCCTATTTAACTTCCGAACGTTGAATTAACATAAAATAAGATTCAAATTCATTTTCCCAGATTAATTTTTCTTTTGCAGATTCACAGGCTTTCATCTTTTCTTGATAGACTGTTTCGTCCGAAAAGATTTCTTTGATTTCTAAAGCTAAGCCTTCAGAAGTAACTGACTGCCGAATATACCCGATGTTATTTCCTTCAACAATAGCACTCATTTCTGGAAACGGACTAACCACCATTGGAATTTGTGCATGTAAATAATCAAAGAGCTTATTAGGTAGAGCATAATAATAATTCAAACCTAAATTTTCTTCTAAACTTAAACCTAAATGTGCTTGTGGTGTAAGTTTCTTTAATTCTTCAGGTTCTACTCTACCAAACATTTTTACACGGTCTTGCACATTGTTTTCTGTAATAAGATTTGAAATATTTTCAGATAAATCTCCAGATCCTACAATCCATAATTTAAACTGGCTAGGCAAATACACCATACTTTCTACCATGGTTTCAATACCTCGTCCTAAATTAACAGCACCTTGATATAACAAGGTAATATGACTATTTTTTTGAATATTCTCAATAGAATCTTCATTTCTCATGGGAATATTACGAACAACTTCTAAATGTATTCCATATAATTTTTCATAATGATCGGCAATGGATTTACACACAGTAATAACATGCTTTTGTTTTGGTAAATAATAACTTTCAATGCGTTTCCAAACTTTTTGAACTTTTGGTCTGGCAACCACTTCAGGAACTTCAGAAAATAATTCGTGTAAATCTACAATGAGGGGTTTTCTTTTTAATTTGCTCGCCAAATGACATGCAGGTAATGTATCTAAATCATTGGCAACAATAAGATCTACACGTTTAAATAAAAGATAAATAAAAAATTGAATATTTAAGAATGCATAAAATAAGAAGCCACTATTAACAAGAATAGACAATCGTTTACATGAGTAATCCCTGTTCAAACTTTTGGAAGACGGTAATTTACGCCCAAGTAATTCTACGTTGTAGTGTCTGCTTTTTAAACTCGTACACACTTTATGTAACCGTTGGTCGGTATGAATATCATTAGAAATACAAAGAATTACTTTTTTTGACGTTTGTTTGGGCATGCTTTTTTTATATTTTTGTCTAAATCTCACCATTATTTTGATTTGAGATAAAGCAAAGTTATACATTATGAAATCCTATAAAAATTCTTCATTAAAAAAATACAATACTTTTCGATTAGAACATACAACTTCTAATTTAATTGAAATAGAAAATGAGGAAGAAATTATTGATATTGTTCCTATTTTGAACACAATGCCGTATTTAATAATAGGTAGTGGATCGAATTTACTTTTTACTAAGAATTTTGAGGGTCTCATTGTAAAAACCAATCTTTTCGGAAAAACGGTTATCCAAGAAACCGAAAATGATGTATTACTATCTGTAAAAGCTGGTGAGATTTGGCATGATTTTGTGGATTGGACGTTGAAAAACGGTTATTTTGGCTTAGAAAATCTGGCTTTAATCCCAGGAACTGTTGGAGCGTCTCCTGTCCAAAATATTGGAGCTTACGGAATAGAAGTACAAGATTATATTGAAAAAGTTAAAGTCTTTGATTTAGAAGAAAAAACATGGAAATGGTTTTTGAAAGAAATTTGTGAATTTGAATACCGCAACTCTTATTTCAAGCGCAACCTTGGTCGATTTATTGTAACCGAAGTTGTTTTTAAATTAAAAAAGACTTCTCATGTAAAAATAGAATATGGTGCAATAAAAACCGTTCTAAACGATAAGGAAATTTCCAATCCTACACCTCGTGACGTATTTTCTGCGGTTATTGAGATACGAACATCAAAACTTCCAGACCCGGATGAACTTGGAAATGCCGGTAGTTTTTTCAAAAATCCGATCGTAGATAAAGAAAAATGTGATCTGTTGTTACAGAAGTTTCCTAACTTAGTACATTATACAATATCGGAAACTAAAGAGAAAATAGCTGCTGGTTGGTTAATAGAACAAGCAGGTTGGAAAGGAAAAACCTTTGATGGATTTGGGGTTTATCCAAAACAAAGTTTAATTTTAGTGAATTATCATTTGAGAAGTGGCGCAAAGCTAAAAACATTATCAGAAGATATTCAAAACAGTATTTTAGATAAATTTGACATTCATCTAGAGCCAGAAGTTCAAATATTTTAGTTGAAATAAACAATGTTATTAAATTTTTCAGGGAAAATAGTTGGTTTTTTAATTCGACAACGCATCTATCAAATAAAAGATATGATGGAAAATCCGGTCGAAAAACAACACAATACTTTAAACTATTTGCTAAATAAGGCAGATTCGACTGTTTTTGGAAAAAAGTATCACTTTAATAAAATAGAGAATTATCATACTTTTAAGTCGGAAATACCTTTGGCTACTTATGAAGATCTCCTTCCCTATTTTGATGAAATAGCTCTTGGAAAAAAAGATATTTTATGGCCTGGAAAAATGGAATGGTTCGCCAAATCTTCTGGAACAACTTCTGCAAAAAGTAAATATATTCCTGTTTCTGATCAAACCATAAAAGATTGCCATTTTAAAGGTGGTAAGGATTTGTTAACTTTATATGAAGACCGGTATAATAGTTTGGATTTATACTCTGGTAAAACGTTATTACTAGGTGGTAGTCATGGTATTGGAGAATTTAGCTCTGTTGCCAAACAAGGTGATTTATCGGCTATTATCATAGAGAATTTACCTTATTGGGTTTACCGAAGACAATGCCCCGAAAAAGAAACGGCCCTACTCTCTGAGTGGGAAGAAAAATTAAAGCGTATTGCCGAAGAATCAATTCATGAAGATATCCGTTCTATTTCTGGTGTTCCGAGTTGGACGGTTGTTGTATTGCGTTTGGTATTAGAAATAACCCAAAAAAAACATATAAAAGATGTTTGGCCAAATTTGGAGTTGTTGATGCATGGTGGTGTAAGTATTGAGCCCTACCGAAAGGAAATTGAAAAATTAATGGGTAAAAAGATTAATTTTCAAGAAACCTATAACGCTTCGGAAGGCTTTTTTGCAATACAAGATTTACCAGAAAGGAACGACATGCTTTTGATGTTGGATTATGGTATATTTTATGAATTTATCCCTATTGCGGAAATCTATAAAGAAAACCCTAATGTATTGGCTTTAGAAGATGTGAAGCTCAATGAGGTTTATGCCTTGGTTATATCTACTAACTCTGGTTTATGGCGTTATAATATTGGAGATACTATAGAATTTACAAGTATAGATCCGTACCGTATTAAAATAGTAGGGAGAACAAAACAATATATTAATACATTTGGAGAGGAGCTCATGGTGGCCAATGCAGAAAAGGCCATAGCCATTTGCTGTAATCTATTTAATGTGGAAATTATAGATTATACAGCTGGTCCCAAAATTTTGGAAGAAGGTGCTTGTGGTGTGCACCAATGGGCGATAGAATTTAAAAACCTTCCTGAAAATCTTGAAATATTTTCCAAAAAACTAGACTCAACTTTACAAGAATTAAATTCCGATTATCAGTCCAAACGCTATAAAAACTACGTATTAAAACCTTTAGAAATTATTGTAATAGAATCGAATGGATTTTATAAATGGTTGAAAAGCAAAAATAAATTAGGCGGACAACATAAAGTTCCGAGATTATCAAATTCATTGAAATACATTGAAGAGCTTATTGATTTTCAAGGAAATTTGAAATAAATATATAACATGTAACCAATATGAATATTACGCATACAGGTTACATTTTTGGTTAAATTAAGAAACCATCTATTTTATTAATTTCTTTTCGGTAAAATAAGATGTGAAAACGAATACAATTCCAATTAAGGCTGGAGCAAAACCTCCGTCTTCAATCATAATATGAGCACCAAATCCAAGAATTAAATCGAAGAAGAATCCGGCATAAGCCCATTCTTTTAACATTTGAGATTTCCTGGCCCAAATGGCAATTAAACCTAAAATTTTTGCCATGGCCAATGGATAAATCATGTAAGTAGGATATCCCAAGTCGGTAAAAATACCACTTACCATATCGTAATTAAAAATATAGTTTCCTGCAGACCCTACTCCCATTAATAAGGTTAATAACCCAGTACTGATTAAATAAATAATTCTGTTTCTTTTACTGTTCATTTTCTTAAAAATTTATGTTGGTTAGCAAAATGTTCTTCAATTCATTGTACACAATTAAATGATTTCATTTTTTAAAGAAAACAAGAAAAATAGATCTGTACACCCTTTACTCTAAAACCTTGCAATACAACTATTCAAAAGAACCATATATGCAATATACGTATAATAGATTTAAGTCTCATTTGTAGCGAAGTTGAAGCTTATCATTATTATAAAATTTCCATGAAAATTGTAACATAATACATTCCCGTTAAGATAAAAACAACACCTGAAACTGTTCGCATTACTTTTTCTATTTTCGAAATTTTGTTGTAAAATACACCGACTTTTCCTGCTGTAAAAGCCAATAAATATGTAAAAAGAATAACAGGTAATCCTGTTCCAAAAGCAAATACAATTGGTAAATAAAGACCTTCTGCTGAGGCTATTGTCATAGGAATTAACATGCCGAAAAATAATGCGCCACTATAAGGGCAAAATGCCAAAGCAAAAACAGATCCTATTAAAAAAGAGCCTAAAAGTCCTTTATCTTTAAATTTTTCAGATAGTTGTTCTTGAAAATTCAATTTTCCTAAAAAATTGATTTTGATAATGTTTAGCATTATCAAGCCGATAAGTATTAATAAAGGTCCTAAATATTTCTCTCCGTTCTGATTAAAAAATCGAGCAATATGGAATTTACTTGCTCCAAAATATAATATTAGACCAATGGTAGTATAACTAAATCCTCTTCCTAAAGAATACAATAATCCACTTAAAAACACTTTTCGTTTGCTCGAAATATTTTTAGAAATAAATGCAGTAGCAGTTATATTGGTTGCTAAAGGACACGGACTAATGGCTGTCATTAGTCCGAGTATCAATGCTGATAAAATAGGAATATTATAATTCACTAAAAGTGATTGTAAAAAATCCATTTATAACGTTTCTAATATTGTTTCAATCTTTTCTTTTAGTTCCATCGAAAAAACATCTCTATTTTTTCCTTTCATAAAAGCAAACTCAGTTAAATTAATTTGAGTTTCTTTTCCTTTCGAAAGAACATTTAAGAATAACGAAGTTCCTGATGCTTCAAATTTTTCTGAAATCTTTTCATTTTCAATCTTGTCGACATTAATAATTTTCAACGAAATTTTTGAGGACTGGAGTTCTTTAGAGAAATAGGTATTTAATGTATATCGTGTGTTTTCTTCTATGGCATTACAAGTCAAACATCGGTGTGTTGAATGAAAATCTATTACCTCTATTTTAGAAATCGATTTATCGAATGTTTTTGATTCTTTCTTAACTTGCCCACCACAAGATGCAATTACTAAACTCATTATGAGTAATACTGTTAAATTAATTGTCTTCATTTTTAGTTCTTAGGATTTGTGATTTAGATTATAAAAAAATGTTGAATAGGTATCCCGAAATAATGATACATAATGCAACAACAGTAAAAAAAATAGCTATGAGTTTGATTGTCATTACTTTTTTAAGTAACATAGCTTCTGGTAAAGAAAGACCAATAACACCCATCATAAATGCAATAGCGGTTCCTAACGGAATTCCTTTCGATACTAATACCTGAATAACTGGTAAAATACCTGATGCATTTGAGTACATTGGAATTGCGATAATTGTGGCAATTGGTACAGCAAAAAAATTGTCCTTACTCATATATTCTTCAAAGAAATTGGCAGGTACATATCCATGAATAAGTCCACCAATGGCTATACCAATTATTACATAAGGAACTACTCCTTTTAGTATCTTAACCACTTCAACCCAAATTATTGGTAAACGTTGTTTAAGTGTTGGTTTATCTTCAATAAAAATTTCTTGTTCCTTTTGTGCATTAGAGAGCACTTCTTTTACCCAAGGTGTTAAATAGCGTTCTAAATTTAATTTTTGAAGAATTATACCGGAAATAGTCCCTAATAAAACGCCTGAAATCACGTAAATAATGGTAGTTTTTAATCCGAATAAGCCAATAAAAAGTCCAATGGCAATTTCATTAACTAATGGTGAGGTAATTAAAAATGCAAATGTCACCCCTAACGGAATTCCTCCTCTAACAAAGCCAATAAATAAAGGAACAGATGAGCATGAACAAAACGGTGTTACCACACCAAATAGACTGGCTATAAGATATTCCAACCCAAATAATTTATTTCTGGACAAATAATTTTTCACTTTGTCTATAGGGAAATAACTATTTACAATTCCCATAAAAAATATAACAACAAAAAGAAGTATTAATATCTTGGAAGTATCATAAATGAAGAAATTTATCGCTTCAGATAAATGCGTTCCTTTTTCTAAATTGAAAACATTAAAAACTAACCAGTTTGAAATGTCCTGTAACCAGTCAAACATATTTTATACTTAACAACAATTATTAGATGAACAATGACCCGATTGGTCAGATTTTACTTCTTTTGGTTGCTGTAATAAGTTAATAACTTCGTCCTTCGTTGGAACTCGGCCTTTTATTGTTATAACATCATCTATTACTAAAGCAGGTGTGGTCATTACGTTAAATTTCATAATTTCCATAATGTCCTCTACTTTCTCAATAGTTGCATCAATATTGTTTTCTTTTACTATTTCCTGAACTAACGTTGTGGTTGTTTTACATTTTGGACAGCCTGTCCCTAAAATCTTAATTACTTTAGACATAATTTTAAGTTTGTTTATCGCCAATAGACGATTTGATTTGTGAAAAAAAAAGTTATTCGAAAAATTGCTGAAACAAATTTTTTGCAATTTTCCAGTTTTTTTGATTAATACAGTACTTAATTTTTGGCGGTTCTAATTCACCTTGAATTAGACCTGCATTTTTTAGTTCCTTTAAGTGTTGAGAAACTGTTGATTGAGAAATTGGTAAAACATCAACTAAATCACCTGTAAAACAACATGTCTGATTCTCTAGATGTTTTAAAATAGCAATACGAGTTGGATGCGCCAAAGCCTTAGCAAATGTTGCTAATTCTTCGGTATTTTCCTTATACTCGATATGTTCTAAACTTCTTTTCATAATTCCTATCGCAAATATACGATTAGAAGTTTTACAAAAGTGTAATAAAAGTTACTTTTTTACAATTTTTTTTGTTTTTAGAAATATTAGAGCAAGAATTATATAACCAAAACTAGTTATCCTTTATGCTTCAAGTCTCGTATTAATACAATGTTATAAAGATTAATGACATAATTATTCTCAAAAATAAATCCTTCAAACATACCATTCAAAAGATTTATTTTTGAGTAATCATTTGATAAACAGGGTTTAATGAAAATTAAATTCGTTTACCTTTTTCGAATATATCGATTTTGAGTAATTTGATTTAGAAAAACCCTAGATTCAATAAGATTGAATTCTAATGCATTAGGTAACTCAGAAAACAAAGGATGCCCCCCTCCTAATAATAATGGAAATCTTGTTAAAACTATTTCATCTATTAAGTCTTCTTTAAGAAAGTTGCTAATTGTTGTTCCGCCATCTATATATAATTGATTGAAACCTTTGGCATGAATGTTTGATAAGATGTCTTGAAGTGTTCCTTTCAATAAAAATGCTTTGTCTTTATGTGTTTCGGGTATTTCGTTCATTGTATTACTTAGAACAAAAACGGGTTTAGTATAAGGCCAAGGCACATCAAACCCAAGAACTGTTTCAAAAGTTGTTCTACCCATAACTAAGGCATCAATGCTTTTTGTAAATTCGGCATAACCCATATCTTCCATTTCGGGATTTGGGATACTCTGTAGCCAATCAAGTCCACCATTGATATCGGCAATATAACCGTCGAGGCTCGTTGCAATAAATACTTTGTTCTTCTTATTCATAATTGTATGTACTTAAAATTAGAATACAAAATAATGTCTTTTTTCAACCTTAAAATTGTACAGAATTTACCTTTTCAGAAAATTGTTTAGGTGTTTGTCCACAATACCTTTTAAAAATCCTGATGAAATGCGATTGATCATAAAACCCACAATCTAGACCTAAATTTGTTAGGCTATTTACGTTCTCGTTTTCTAGCCTCCAAATGGCACGATTTACTTGTTTTAGCTTTAGATATTCGCTAGGTGTTATTAGAAAGTGCTTTTTAAATTTCTGAATAAAACTTTTTTGAGAAATTGAAATGGTTGAATTAAAATCTTTAATTGTTTTAGATTCACTCAAACTGTTATTGAGATATTTTTCGAAGTTTAGCAAATCACGATCCAATTTAAAATCATTAAACAATCCAGATAATTCTTTATTAACAACATCCAAATTTGGATTTTTTAGAATAAAAAATTGTTCAAACAGTACATCCGATAATTTCTGAATATTTTTCTTTGAATTCTGTTTTGAGATCATGCCGTAGCAAAAAGGTTTTAATATGAGTCCTATATTCATATTCTTACCAGAAACCATTGTGTTAAAAGGTTTTGTTTTTAACCCTGAAAGAATGTGATTGCAATTTTCTATATTAAATACATCAATATTTTGGCCAGTAACAATAAAAGAATCACCAAAATTGAATATTAATTCTGTAAACAAAGGTGCATAATGTTCTGCCTGAATCTTATAGTTTGCAGATTCACTGACCCAAATTAAACTAATAAATTGATTTAGTGGGTATGATGGATAATATGTCTTTGTATGATTCAATGCTTGAAATAAATGTTTTGTTTCTAAAGGCAGAAAAAGTATTTACAAAACTATTGAATTTGATGTTTCAGATTAAAGTTTCTTGTATGTTTAAAGTTAATACAATTTACCGTAATAACATTAATGTAAATGAATCTGCCTCCACGAAATGGTGAAAACAATGAATTTTCCTGACTCTTTTCAATACTGTTTTCTATGCTCTGGATCTCTATTTTTATTGAGAAGGTAGTCATAATAATTTATTACAACTCCTTTCCTCGAGAAATCGGGGTTCCAGAAGTATCCTGACTCTATTATTCCATTTTCTATGCTCTAGATCTCCAAATTTACGGAGAGGCTAGTCATAGTTCTAGTAAAATAACTCATTATTATAAACAATAAATATAACATTTAATAAATACGTTATCCACTAAGATCTTTCAACTTAACAACAGTTCTATGATTCTCTCAAGGGCATAATTTTATTAAATTCTTTAGAAACTGTGATTTAGATTTTACTCTATTTATTGTCAATGATTGTTCTAAAATACTAAAAAAATAATCCAATAGAAATAATCTTAGTATGTTTGAACTTTAACATATTTTACAAAATTGCAATTTATGTTTTCAAAACAATCTATAAGTATCGCAGATCCCTTTTTTTTGACTGCCTTTTGAACAATTTTCAGCGTTTCAAAAGATCCTTTTGGATCCGTTCCAAGTAAATCAATAATAATATTATTTGTTTTAGAAAGCGTTGCAAATAAACACAATTGTCGCTTTTTTGTTCCAGCAAGCAAATGAACTTTTGTAGTTTCTTTTATCCAATCGTTTTCATAAATCCTTAAAGCAAAGGCATCATTTACATTCGCATTCCTTTTTAAATATTTACCAACAGTACAGGGTTTTAATAACTGTTTTAATTTTGATTCTGACCAATGTTCAACAAAAGTAAATTTAGTGTTGATTTTGATCCCTTGTATAGGAATATTTCCAATAAAAACATCTCTGAGTAACATTTCTGTTTTGAAAAACCTTTCGTCATTCGGAATTGACAATACAACAATTTCTCCTTCATCTAATGTGAATGGAGGAATAAAAACCCCATCAATTTTCACCCCATTATTCTCTATGTACATTGTCTAATTTTATTTTACAGATAGAAATATTTCCATATCCAAATACCTGAATAATTCGTTGAACATATTTCTCTTATTTTGAACACTTGGATTTGATCCATTGGTAAAGGGGTATTTTGCTCTCCTTTTATCATTTGTTGTGTTAGATAAGATTTTTCTCGAAACCAATTTTCACCTTGCATATTTACAAATGCATTTATTTTTAAGTACGTTTTTCCTTCCCTAACTTCTGTTAAAATATCATTAAGAAACTCTAAAAATAATTTTTCATCAGAAGTTTCATCAGAAATCCAACCGTTTTCTTTAAGAGTTCGAATTCCAATATTTTCATTTGAATTAAATTCAGTTTCTACTTCAAATGTAATATCTATTAATCCATATTTGGCAATAGTTTCTGTAATATTATTTTCAGATGTTGATTTTACCTTAATATTTAGAAATTTCTCTATTAAGGTTCGTATTTTTTGTTCAATTTGTTCGCTGGTCTCAGAAATGTCCAGAGCAAATTCGGTACCAGAATAACTCGTGTAGCTGCGATATTTTAATTCAGAATTTAATGTTCTTAAAATACTAAACTTGTTCATAATATTTGTCTTCCTGACTCTTTTACCATAATTTCATCTAACCGTAGTATCAATTCTCAGAGGTTTTTTGTAATTAATTTTCATTTACCCTATTGCTTTTTAGTTTCCATAGTCCGTTTAAATCTTTCTCAAAAAAGATATGATTATCAACACTTTCCTCTTTAATACTTAATTCAATTGAAATGCTTTGCTCATTCATATTAATATCTTCAATTTTGATGTAGAACTTATCACAAATTTCGGATTCTGGTATAAATTCCACCAATTGATTTTTAATATAGATTTTTAATTCATTTTCCTGTTTTAATTCAAAATAGGAGGCTATTATTGGTTTTCGACCTAGAGACGTATTTTCAAAATGATAATATTGAGCCAAATTTGAATCATTTAAAGCGATATTCAATAATTGTATTAGATTTTCTATTTCTTGAGTAGTTTTAGCTTTTACTTGGGGGTATTTAATATTTCGTATTCTTGAATTATGATCCATTTCGGATTTAACTCCAGGTTCAAATTCATAATATCGTTTTTGAATATTAGAATTACAATAGTCAAATCTTAAATAAAAATCAATGATACAGCTATCTCCATCAATTAGAAGTTTTTTATCATTCAATTCGATGGAATTGTTTAAAATATTCCTGGTTTTTTTTGAATTTAGAAATATTGTATCTCCTATCATTTTATATTTTCCCGACGTAAAAGTATTCCCAAAATGCCCTAAAGATTTAAACGTAAACGTGTTATTTTCTTTGAATTCATATTCCCATGATGTTGAAGCCCACCAACCTTTAAAATTTCCTTTAATTGTATTTTGTCCTTTTACAATTACTGAAATAAATAAAAACAATACTAATATATATTTCATTTTCTCTTTATTTAATTAATAAATAATATTTTTTTCTTAGGTTGATAAATCCTCTTTTTTTACTAAATACCATTTGCCTTTTATTTGTTTAAAATAAGAAGTTACAAATATTCCATTTTCAACCCCACCCCAAACAAAAACCCGTTCATTAGTTTTCCTTAAATTCATTTCAAAATTATCATAAATAATAGGGATTGAGGATTCATTAATAAAGAAATAATCATGTTTCCAATTATCTACTGTTAACTTCGATGTTACAATTTCAGTTCCAGGTACACCATCTTTAAAATGATCAAATTGTAATGGGAACTTAATTCTAGAAATTTGAAAATCCCAATCCGTCATAAATCTATGAAAAAAGTTATCAAAATTTTCCATTTCAAGGTTTATCTCAAGATTGGTATGGATAGAATCATTAAAATAAGTAGACGATTCAATTGAATCTGAAACTAGACCTTCTCCATAGTTTTTCAGTTCATTTAAGCACCAGCCAAGAAGAATTCCAAACACTAAAGTAGAAATAATAATTATTTTAGTTTTCATCAAAATGTTGTATTTACTTTTCTAGGTTTTTAAATGACTTATATTCTATCATAATCCTATTATATATGTCCAAATAGGTAACATTGTTAAAATAAGAAGGATTGCAGAAAGGGTAATTCCGATTGTAGCAAAGCTATTCTTATTTTGATTTGATTTGACCCCAAGTGCAATACCTAATAAGGCCAATGTATACGCTGTAATTTCATTCGTTTTGTTAATTGTATGTAATTTTGGTTTTAAATGGTAATTGTTTTGAAATTCAAGAATGGCCGATTCAAATTCTTTTACCATTTTAAAATTATACCATAGTACAAAGCAAATACCAATGATGGCAACAAATATTGATAAAATTCCTATTTTCATATTATTCATTTTAATTTTACCACTATCTTCTTTTTCTTAGGATGTATTTTAATCCAATCGTCAGGGTTTTCAGAATATATACAGTCTTCTAAATTTAATTTTTGTTCGAAACATTTTATAGATTGTTTACCTAATAGAATGGTCATATCATAACGTTCTTGACCTCTAGCCCCTATCCAGGCAGTTGTTTTTATTTGAGGATTTTCCTTTAGATTTTTTAGTGTCATATTTTCTATATTTAAAGGAAAAGGATCAATACCATCGCACCATAAATTCCATAAGTTTTCATCTTCTAATCCATTAAACTTTAATGAATATTCCAATATTGAACAAAACCGTTGATTGAAAATAGGCTCTTTTATATTGTAGTTAAATGCACCACAATAAGGGCAATCTATGTTTGAATGTTCTAATTCGTCATAGTTACAAAGGTCACACGTTCCATATTGTTTATTCATATGATCTATAACAATTTTGGCTTCTTTATGGGTATAATTGTGTTCTGTCATAAGATGTTTCACTGCAAACAATTTTAAATCTTGATTAATAAATTGATACAGTTTTAGATGTGATTTTTCGGTCAAATCAATTATAGGAATCTTATGCTTACATCTGGTACAGCTTTTTGTCATATAAGTTATTTAATATTTAATAGAATTGTCAAATAATATTTCATTCTCTTCTTACTTCAAATGTGATTCTTGTGATTAGGAGTATGCTAATAATAATTTGTAACTAAAATAAAATAAGAGTAACAGGACTACCACCATTAAAATTTTCTAAAGGTTAAGCTAATACGTGAAGATTTAATTTTAATATCCCTTGGTAATCGATGTCTGAATTTTTTCTGAGTATCTCCGTGCATAGTAATAATCGTCCCATCAAGTGCAGCAATTTTCACCTCACTATAAATATTATTTGTTTCAGCTCCAACTCTATTTTTTTTTGCTGTAATTCGAAATTCTCTAAAATCATCCTTGTTTTCATTCAAAGAAATAATTGCAATCTCCCCTCCTTTTTTCATGCCTATTTCACAATCACTATGAGGTGCAATAAAGTCGTTCCCATCGGCATACCAATTTACAATTACTTGATTAAACTGATCATTTTCTTGACTTTTATTGAGATAATTCAAGTATAAATTAAATTGTGAAGGCAATGTTAAATCCTCATAAAAGTCTTTACCAGAATACATAAAACTTCTCACCTCACTTATATTTCTATGTGGAATTTTTAAATAACTTCTATGCCATCGGGGCGAGTTCACTTCATCACCAGACATGATCACTTTTCCTCTTTCTGTAGGATGTAAGCTAAACATATTCTCATAATTTCTACGAGAATACTCCCTAACTTCCTCAGGAAGCCATTCAATTGTAATCCAAGCTGACTTATCTTTGGTTAAAAAGAGTATTTGTTTTTCTGTATCGATATTTGGTGAAATATACAGGGAGTTACTTAAGGTCATTATCCTGTGTTTGGACGTATCTTCTAGATTAGTTTGAATCATTTGTTATGATGTTTTTATTAAAATTTATTGAATTCTAAGATTCTATTATTCTACTTTGGCTAAATTTAATAAATTTTTACTTTAGTGAATCCAGTAAGGGGAATAAAATGACTTTTTATCTCATTTAATACTGAGCTAAGAAATAGTTATTTGATTTCATATTAATTGTTAATCTCTCCTTTTTTGATTAATAATACCAACATCAATTTAGGTCTATTATAGCTTATATTCTAGTAAGAACTATGATTAAATTCGGTTAACAATGCTATATTACAATCATTAAACTCATTCTATGAAATTTGTTAGAAACCAAATCTCAATATTTCCTTAAAAATTACGCTTTTATTCTTTTGTAAATTTCTAATGTTTTATTCTATTTTTTGATTTCATGAGGTTGGCTAGCTAACTTTTAGAGATTTATTATTCCTTACCCTTTTCAAATTCCAAATCGATTAAAAAAAGCACCTCGATGACTTTTTCCTATCGGTAATTTATTACCTTCAACAAGCACTTGATTTCCTTCTACTTCCTCAATTTTATTAAAGGCTACAATATACGATTTATGAATTCTCATAAAGTCTGATTCTGGCAACAAATCTTCGAGAGCTTTTAAAGAATAAAGCCCCAGAACTCTTTTTTCTTTCGTATGGAAATTCACATATTCCAAGGCTCCTTCAATAAACAAAATTTGTGAATAATATATTTTGTGGATTTTACCATCGGCTTTTACCAATATATAGTCTTTACTTTTCTTCTCTTGAGTAATAGAATTTGGTTGATTGTTTCTTGTGATGTTCGCAGCTAGACGTTTTAAGCGAATAAATTCGGTTGATTTGTTAACAGCCTTTATAAAACGTGGTAATGAAAAAGGCTTTACTAAATATTCTGTCACATCCAATTCATAACCTTGTATGGCAAATTCGGAATATGCAGTTGTAAAAACAACAATGGGCTTTTTATGTAGACTTCTCATAAAATCAATACCTGTTAAATCAGGCATTTGAATATCACAAAAAACCAAATCGACTGTATT
The DNA here is from genome assembly GCA_049607525.1 of Flavobacteriales bacterium. Lineage (GTDB taxonomy): Bacteria > Bacteroidota > Bacteroidia > Flavobacteriales > CAJXXR01 > JBMYYR01. Next base: position 28,488 of record JBMYWP010000004.1, on the reverse strand, counting down.
ATTATTAATAAAATCCAAGGCAGGGATACCGCTGTCAAAGCTTTCAAGTAAGTTTAATTGAGGTATTTTACTAATATAATCACGCAATAATTTACGCGCTGGAAATTCGTCATCTATAATAATACAGTTATATGTTTCCATTTTAATCTAAATTTATGTCCAAATCTATACCGTATTCGTTCTGATTGTCATTTATGTCTAATCTATACTTTTGTGGGTAAATAAGTTCCAAGCGTTTTTTCACATTGGTTAGTCCAATTCCACCTTCCGAATTTAACCAATTTTGACCTGGTATTTCAGGAATGGAATTCTTAAGCGAAAATCTCAACGTATTATGACTCATTCTTATTGTACCACTAATCCAGGCTTTTTTATCTACACCAATTTTACTATGTTTTATACTGTTTTCTATAAATGGGAGTAGTATCATTGGAGCAATTTTTATGCCTTGGCTTATCTTTTCGATATTTAATGAAATATTTTGCGTTTGTTCGGTTTTTTATTGTTGAAATTGGATGAATGCGTTTAAATAGTCCAATTCTCGAGAAAGCGGAACATTTTCATTTTTACAATCATATAGCACATAACGTAGCATATCTGAAAGCATTAAAATTTTGTCTGGAGTTGATCGATCACCAGTATAGCTAAAGGTATAAATATTATTTAATGCATTAAACAAAAAATGCGGATTTATCTGGCTTTTCAGAAATTTAAGTTCGGTTTCAGACTGAAGCTTTTCGAGAGAATAAATTTGTTGGCGTTGTTGACGTTCCTGTCTTATTATTTGCATTAAGGTGCTGATAAATAAAGGTATTCCTAATATAATTGTATGGATAAAAATAATTAATAGAATTGGAATTTGCTGGTCTTTAGTTATAGGCCTAGGATGTAATAAATACTCAATAGCCATAAGTTGGATAGAAATGGATAAACCAATAAATATGACCAATAATGAAATAGACCAAAATTGATAGGAAAAGGTATTGTATTGAAATTTATTAAGTAGAATTCGTGTATTTATACGGACAATACTAGCCTGCAATATTGAAAAATGCAAGGCATAAAATAAAGCCTCGTTGGTGTTCCATTTCGAAAGTACAATGAAATAAACGAGACTTATTACTGTCCAGAAAACAAATGGCTTACTTAGAATTTTTATATTTTCTTGAAACAACATTAATACTATAGTTTTTATTTTCAAAAATAATTAAAATAAGCCAGAGCATACTCCAATATTCAATCAATGGAACTGGATTGCCAATAAACAGACTTTAACCCTCAATCATGGTTGATAGATACTCTATAATGTCTTTACTTGAACGTATAGATACTTTGCTTGATAATATTTCCTAAAGCATGTGAACATCAGCATTTTTGTCAAAAACCTTTTTCACCTTCAAAATTAAAAAGAACATTTACCATGCTTTCACATAAAAAACGACATAAATATATAAAATTATGAAAAAGAAAATCATTACATTAACCAGTAGTGTGCTGATCATATTAGTTGGTCTATTTATTTACCGAAGTACGCTCTCATCTGACTTGAACAAATTTCAATTGGACAATTATTTTACAACGCTTGCCGATGGAAATAAATTTATGGGGAGTATTGCGATATTGAAAAAAGGGGAATTAATATATTCCAGAACCATCGGATTTGCAGATTATGAAAACAATATTGCAGCCAATGAAAATACAAAATATAGAATTGGATCAACAACCAAAACATTTACGGCAGTTCTAACATTAATGGCTATAGAAGAAGGAAAGTTAAGTCTGGATGATAAACTAGATCAGTTCTTTCCAAACATTAAAAATTCAAAAACTATAAAAATAGAATATCTTTTGAATCATAGAAGCGGTATTTACAGTGTTACTAGTGATCCTGATTTTTTAGACTGGAGAACTAAACCTAAAACTCGAGAAGAAATTTTATCCATTATACAATCTGGAGGGAGCCAATTTAAGCCTAATTCTAAAGCCTATTATAGCAATTCAAACTACATATTATTGACCTATATTTTGGAAGATATTTACGCAAAAGAATATAATTCCATTTTAAAGGAAAAAATAACCATTCCCTTAAAATTAACCAATACATATTTAGACGACGCTATTAATACGGCCGATAAAGAATGTAAATCCTATCGTTTTGTATCTAATTGGGAAGTCCAACCCGAAACCAATATATCTATTCCTCAAGGAGCTGGTGGAATGGTTTCGAATCCAATTGATATAGTTTCATTTATAAAAGCTCTATTTAAAGGTGAATTATTAAAATCAGAAACTCTTGATAAAATGAAGACCATACAGGAAACAGTAGGTCTAGGCTTGTTTGAAACTGATGTTAATGGGAAACAAGCCTTTGAGCATCCTGGAACCATAGATGGGTTTAAATCAAACTATGTCTACATTCCAGAAGATGATATTATTTACGCATTTACTACAAACGGACTTAACTATAAAAATAAAGACATTCAAAAGGCTGTATTGAATGCCGTCTACAATAAACCCATAGAAATTCCTGAGTTTGGACCAACTTACACTCTTAGTTCTGAAGATTTGGATCAATATTTAGGTATTTATTCTTCCCCCGATTTATTTGATGGTTTGATGAAAATTACAATTGATAAAAAAGACAATATATTAACAGCCCAGGGTACAATGCAAGAATTATTTTCGGCGAGAGCTACTGCTAAGCATAAATTTAAGATTGGGGCTATTGGGGCAAAATTTGAATTCAAACCTGATGAAAATATAGTGGTTTGGGTACAAAATGGAAAAACGCATATATTAAAAAGAGAATAAATTCATGAAAAGAAAACTATTTGCTCTATGGCTTATCTTAGTAGGAATAAGTCTTCAGGCACAAGAGACAGACGTGACAAAAGCTTATTTTATTAAAAGAGATTTTGGAAATTATTTTCTCTCCGATAATTATGCTCCAATAACCTCTATTGGAATTGGAATGATGCCGTTGTTTGAAACCTATGATTTAAGCGGAGGAAGAACTGAGGTTGTAATCGCGGCAGAACCAAAACTAGGCGTTCAATTACCTATTTATTACTATAAAGATAAGGTTAAACGATGGTCTTTATCAACACCTTTATCATTTTCGGTTTGGTTCGATTTTGCGGAAGAACGAACCTCTCCAATTCTGAATACAGACTATAGATTTGCCCTCCTAGAATTCAATTATTCTCGAATTTTAAGTCATTCATCAATTAAAAATATTGGCTTTCGTATTATTCCATTTTTTCATGAAAGCACTCATATTGGCGATGAACTGATTATCCACAAATTAAAGGATTCTATTCCTGTTACCCGAATCAATGTATCTTATGAAACCTTTGAAATTGGCGCAATTATAAACGATCCGTATAATCAAAAAATAAAAAACCATTCCGCAAGGCTTGGCGCAAAATTTTTGTGGAATCCAGAAAAAGGATATTACACTGCTGATTCTTTGGAAATTTCGAAGCATTTGGAGATTAAACCTTCTAAAAGATGGATAGAGCCTTATGTTCAATATCAGTATCAAAACCCAGACAGTTGGTTTTCGAATAAGAAAATGATGTTCGTTTTTTCTCAAGATTTATCATTAAGAGTCCGGTATGAATATCCATTTTACTTTAAAAATCAATCTGGTGGCATTGATCATTATGACTTAGGAGAAGCTTATCAGTTAAGCAGCACAACCATGTTGGGATGGAAATTTTATAATGAGAAAAATGAATTGTCCAATTCTAGCTTGTTGTTTAAATTTTATTCGGGAATAAACCCTCATGGTCAGTTTAGAAATATTCCAACCTATGCTTGGATAGGTATAAATTGGATTTATGAGTTTTGATTTCAAAACTATCGTACAGTCAATAATGCTACATTCCTGAAGTTCTAGTTCTGCATTGGCATATAATGGATTTCTCATGCCAAACCACGGAACAGTCGTTTAAGTTTCGTCCTGAACCTTCGTAATGATCTGTGAGTAATCGGAATTATTAGGTATTAGCTGTAGTAATTTTTTTCATTCCGATTAATGTTATAAAAATTCCAATTCCAAACAATATCCAATAAATAAAGTTGAAATTATAACCAATCAACCAATTATAATAAAAAATTCTCTTGTGGTAAAACAAGTTCGGAAATTGAAATTCATATTATTCAGTTTCGGTAGGTAAACCACAGAAAAGAAAACGATCTCAGTCTCGAAATATTCGGTTATATTTGTGACCAATCTGTCGAAATAGATATTGAACACCGTTTATCTTATTTCCTCTTTTAGTGTTTTTAATTTAAGCATAATATTCAAGCCGAAATTATGTTTATTGACCCCTTCAAATTCTTTGTTAGTTATTGCGAAATTAAATCCGTACACGATTCTAAAAACTCCAAATCCCATTCCAATCTCAGGTCTAAATCTTAATGCATTTTCCTTAAAGTCAGTATAGTTGATGATATTAAGACCGAAATTATAACCGTTCCCAACCCAAATTCCAGCTTTCAAACCCCAAATGAAATCATTAGAAAGCTTAAACTCGTTTGACAATCCATAAATTAATGTGCTTGGATGATGTCCAACAACTCCATCTTTCATTATTCCGATTCCTATTTCTGCGAAATGATTCTTTTGAATTTGGTAACCTGTTATGATGGTCAAATCTTTCTTCATATAATACTGAAGATAGATGGAGTCATTTGCATTCAAGGATTCAGATTGTCCAAAACCAATTTTGGGAATGAATGAAAGGATCAAAAAAAAAATTCTTAATAGTTTCATTTTATATGTTACAATGTTTCGGTGAAATTGCGTTTGGCATTTCAATTCAGCAGTATTTCTATCTATTACCATCTTAATAATTTATACCACGCTCAAGTCTAGAACCAGCTGCTAAATGCACAGTGTTTACTGTCAAGCATAGTTTTTCTTTATTATTATTTAGAACCACTTCAATAAATGCATTTTCAACTTTACCTATTTCAAGAGGCTTTTCAAATACTTACTTGATTTCTGTTCTAAATTTGAAATCATAACGGTCGTTAGTTAAGTAGTCCAACGTTTCAAGATACGCGCTATGATTTGCAAGCAGTCCGTAGACTTAGTTATTTGGTACTGCTTTTTATTTATCAAAATATTTCCTCGTGCTTATTTCACCACTCTTTATTAGTGATTCCTTTTGTTTGGCTGTCAACTTTTTAATTCTTGGACTAATTCCAACTGAAGACACTGAAATTGTTCGTTCCCAATCTTCTGGAATTAAAGGCATCCTATTCAAATTCTCAAGAACTAATACATAAAACGCCTCCAAAAAGTCATTCATATTATTAATTGCCATAGGAACTAATTCCTTTGATAAAGTATCATTCTGAATTTGTAAATCCGAATCAATTCTTATACCCAATGTCTTTTTGTTTGGTATTCTAATTATCTGATTTAATGAATCAACCTTTAAACTATCGAAGATGAATATAGGAAAATTTCCTATTATTCCACCATCTACTACAACGTCTAAATTATCAATATCATTTTTATTATGCACTTGTCCAATACTATCTATAAAAACAGCTTCAAAATATAGAGGTATAGACATTGATATTCTAGCAGCATCTTTAATCTTCATTTTTGGGTAAGTTTCAGCAGAAAAGACAATTAATTTTTGCTTATTCAAACATGTTGCCGTAATATACAATTGTTTAAATCCTTCATTCTTTAGTTCACCAAAAGTAATTTCTGAATTACCAGTTTTTGCAATTATTATTTTTTCTAACCACTTTGTGAATTTATCACCTTTATACCAACCAAATTTTGAATTCAAACGAGAAAACCCACCGATAAAAAAATATTCTCCATCGTTAAATTTCTGAAACTTTGTCTTTGAAATAATACCCGAAATCTCATCTGAAGTATACCCTAAAGAAACCATTAATGCTGTTATTGCGCCAGCAGAAGTACCTCCAACATTTACAATATCATTTGTAATCTTGTTCTTTTCCAATTCACTTAAAACGCCTGAATATGCAATTCCTCTTACTCCAGCACCTTCAAATACAAGATTTTCGTATGTTTGGGAGTTTACAATATTTACATAAAACACAACGAATAAGAATGTGTAAATTACTTTCATTTATATTTTTTTTAAAGTAGTGATAACGGTTCAACACTAAGTAATGTGGCGCCTTCTCTCAAGTGTTAGAGTTGCGCCATTCTACTAAGGCCATGTTTTTATATTAATTAATACTTCTTAGTTCCTTATTATATTTCTTTTCCCAACCACTACCATTTCTAATGATTAGTAATCTCCTCATATACCTATAATACTGCCTTTCTATTTCATTTGGATTATTAACACAACCACCAGCATAATATTTAACACCATATTTTTCAGTTAAGAAGTCATTGTTTTGTGCTCCTCCATATCCATATTTAACAACACCCATTGTTAACTTTGTTTTGATTATCAATTCTGAAAATGACGTACTGTCAATGTCAATGTGATTATTTATTAATCCAAAGTAAAATGTATCCGGGATAAATTCGAGTTGAACATCATAATATTTAATTATTGTGTCGATTGATACATTACTATTTTTCGTAAGAATTAAGTTCGAATCTAAATTTGATTTTTTGTTGCCAAATAATATCACATTTGGATCACTCGAATAGTGGAATAATATGTCTGGTAAACTATCCGTTTTAGTGAAAACCAAATTGGCTAACAAAAGGTTTAATATGATTATTGTTTTTGTCATTGTAAAAAAACGGTTAATAGTCGAGTAGATAAATGGAATTTCACCCCAAACCTCTCACTGAATCCCGAACAAATCGGGACTGGAAGTACTTGATACTCTCCCATCATACGGCTATTGTGTATATCAATCTAAATTACAATATTAATTGACATAATCCATCTTATTGTGATAAAATAAATTCAGATTTTGTTTCTAAAAACCACAGAATCATATTGTAAACCTGTATCGGTTATTGAATTTTCAAGGCATTATTCCTCTCAAAAAAAAGGCCTTTGATTACTCAAAAGTCTTCCTTTATATCATCAAAAGTCCTAAACAATGGACTTTATCTACCTAAAATTATTTATCGCAATATCCATATTAGAAAATGTTGTTAAAAACGCAAGTACAGCTTACCTGGCCCGTGGTGTATATTACTGGGTGGATTTTAGTCAATCCCGAAAGGTATACCACGGGACAGGCGACTAAGTTCAGATTTTGCTCTGCGAGCAATCCGAACTCTTAGTTATTTATGGGCTTTTTTTAGTTTTTAAGAATTCCATTAAAGCGTCAAATTCTTCTTTTGATAGTTTGGAACTTGGGTGTGAATTTGAGTTAACTATAATTTCATAGAGCTGGTTGTCAGTCTTGTCCTTTATTGCTTTATTCAATGCCGGTCCCACAATTGGTTTATCTATACTGTGACACATAGCACAGTTAGCTCTGAATAGTGCTTTGCCTTTATCTAATTTCGGTATTTCCTTAGTCGACTGCATTAATTCGTTATATAATTCGTGATTATATATAATGTGGTCTTCAGATTTCCATCCCTTGGTTATTTCATAAGAGTAAACCCTTGTTCCGTTTTGGTATTCAATAACCATTTTGTTGCATTCTGAACTTCCAAATTCGCAAGGAATTTTATAGATGACTTTCCTAATAATAGTTCCTGTTTCGTTGTAATAAATAGCTGTGTCTACGTGGTTGTCAAGTCTGTAGTTTTCTGTCCTTTGTATCGTACCGTCTGGATAGAAGGATTTGAATTCATCATTTAGTTTGCCATGGGAATAATACTGTTCAAATACCAAATCGCCATTTTCTAAGTATACAAGTGATTTTCCATTTCTCTTTCCATTTACTAGTCGGTATAGAAAATTTAATTGTCCATTTTCGAAGTACACATTTTCAATAATTGTGTCATTGTTCTGGAATTTAATATGCTCTCGCATTATTTGACCACCATCATATGTGTTTAACGTTTCCTTACGCTCAATTTTATCTTGAGCACATGAAACTTGGCTGAATAGGATAAAAACGACTAATATTAATTTATTCATTCATCATTTATTTAATTGCCCATAACGGTTAGTAGTCGAGTAGATAAATGGAATTTCACCCCAAACCTCTCACTGAATCCCGAACAAATCATGACGGGCAGTACTTGATACTCTCCCATCATACGGCTATTGTTATATCAATCTAAATTACAATATTAATTGACATAACCCACTTTATTGGCGAGTCGTTTTTTATTCAGTTGTTCTTCTTTTCAAAGTTTATCATATTCCGCAATATTTTTAAATTCCTTTTTCAAGGTTAAGTGATGTTGTTATACTTATCCTGTTCCATTCTTTAATTCATTACGTTTTTAAGAATTCCTTTTTGGAGTTAATTAATCTTTTCCAAAATTTTTGTCAAACTTTAACTCAGTAATTGATAAGTCCTTTTTAACTTTATTGAATTGGCTCAGATTATAAGGTCCCTGTTTTTTTTGTTTATAACTGTTTTTAGTTTTTTTTATTAACCAATATTGTAGTCCATTTTTCTTTTTTTTAGTTGCTATAATATAGTTTTTATTGCTCCCGATTTGTTTAACACAGTCAAGTATAACAAAGCTATCATTAGTTAAAGATAAACAACCTGGTTCTCCAGAATTAGTCGATACAATGTAATTACCATCTTTCCAATATGATGGGTCAAATAAATCAAAGCAACTTGAGAAGAAAATTAACAGAATTAATATCAGATAGACTTTTTTCATAATTTTTTTGAATCTATTTTTTAATGAATGTCAACGGCTCTGTAGTCGAGTAGATAAATGGAATTTCACCCCAAACCTCTCACTGAATCCCGACCAAATCAGGATAGACAGTACATGATAGTCTCCCATCATTCGGCTGTTGTTATACAAATCTAAATTACAATATTAATTTACATCACCCATGCTCCAATGGTAAAATAAGTTCAGCAATTAATTTTAAGTGTCCTAGAATCATATTGTAATCCGACAACGGTTGTTGAATTTTTATTGCATTATACCACTCAAAAAAGACCTTTGATTACTCAAAAGTCTTCTTTGAAAATTTAAAAAGTCCTAAACAATGGACTTCATCTACCTAAAATTATATATCGTAATCCCCATATTAGAAAATGTTGCCGAAACGCAAGTACAACGTGGGTTTTAGTCAACACTAAGTTCAGATTTTGCTCTGCGAGCAATCCGAACTCTTAGTTATTGCCTACAGTATTTTTAGTTGTTCAGTCAATTCAATTTTCCAACTATCTAAGTCATTATATTTTTCATTGTATTCATCTACCGGAATGTCTAACAGTTCATACAGCAGTTCTGCTTTTTCAAAGCCTAATTTATCGCCTACTTTTTTAAATAGTTCAATATTCAGTCCGTTCTCGATATCATCATTAAAATATTGAAATAAAATATCCAATATGAGTAAATTCCAGTTAGTTCCGTAATCATTATAAATTCTATCATTTTCTAATTCAAAATGAAAGATTTTTTGAATAGAATCATTGTATCCGAAAACACGGAAAGATTCTCCTTCGTCATAAATAGGGATTATATTCAGCTCACTCAATATTTGGTAATTCGTGATCGTTGGCAAATAGAAGTAAGATCCTTCAACGTTTTCAAAACGATATTTTAATTCCTCAATATTTCCGATATTCTCAACGAATTTTTCATTTGCTCCAAATCTTATCAATTCAGATTTTCTTTCTTCTGTCGGAATGAGTTTTTTCATATTGTAGGCAACGTCCTCGGCTATGCGTAGTGCGGGGGTTCGAAAGCAATAGTTTCGGACTTCGCAAGGACTTTAGCGAGCCTTTTGTTTATTGGTTAAATTTCTGTTTACTAATATACAAATTGCGAGCGGTTTTCTTGTAATGACCTTTGGGTTAGCACCAAAACCCGCATTACGTATAGCCATTGTTGGCGTGTCGTTATTTATCTTTAAGGTATTCAATAAATTTCTGCGTGTTAATTATTTTTTCTTTTACGCTTTCCGCTTTAATTGATTTATTGTCTTGAGAAAAAACACTTTCGATACTGTTTTTCATATTTTTAAGTCCTACATCTGTAGTTAGGTTTTTTACAACTCTTAAAACGTATTCCTCAAAGTCAATAACATCAGTTTTATATGGAACTTTATATTTTATGGCAAATTCATTTAGAAATTCTATTCCACCTGTTTGTTTTTCAAATTCTGCCACTATTGTTTGGTCGATAACAGTTCCTGACCAGTTTTGATATTCAGCTTTATCGTGTGCAGTTATTAATCCTTTTCCATATAAACATTGTACAGAGTATGAGCCACCTAATGAATTAGTCTGTTTTCCACTTACTTCTTTAATTTTCCCTTTAACTATGGCACCTCTTATTGGGAAATTATAGCCAACTTCTCTCCAATTAAATTCGTATGCAGTTTTTATTAAAGATTTCAATGATTCATAGGAGCAATCGTTTGACCAAAAAAGTACAGTGTCCGATATATTCAAGCAGTTAATTATAGATTCGGATAAGTCACTCAATATCATTCCGTTTCTTGGTTCCTGATATTTACCTTGTCCAAGTGCCATTTCTATGTCCCTGAAAATATGGTTCATTCTTCTAATCAGTTCATCATCTTCATTCTTTTCAATGAATTCTTTAAATCCCATATAGTCGAAATATGCTAAGTAAACTTCTTTCATTCTTCGGTTTTTTAATGCACGCCAACGGTTAGTATAAGAAACGTAGGGCAGTTGATAAGCAATACGTTTCGGTTTAGTACTAAGCCAAATATAATATTTTGCTTTTACCTTTTTTATTGAAAATGCCAAATTTTATATTTGGCGACTTTGTAAAGAAACACAGACCTTTGGGCAAACCAAAATTGCCCTATGTTTTTTATACATTGTTAGGCATAGTTATTTTTCAAGTTCAACATCTTTATCTATAATTTTGATGTCTGTTATTTGACTATTTAAGACCAAATCTATTAATTTATCTTGTCGAGTGTCAATAAAATTATTCATTTCATTCATTGTTATATTGTCACATTTCATCTCTTTCATAAGATTAAATAAACTTTTAGCATTTTCAATTTTCTCTTTTTTTAAGTTTTCCTTCAGAATCTCGAGTTCCACTTTTTTAGTTTTTCTATTATCAGAAAAATTAATAATTCCTTTCACAAAATTTTGAACAAATTCAAGTACTTTTCCAACTCCAAAAAAGTCAATGTTCCCAGGAGAATTGTACTTTAATTTTATGATTCTAAAAAAGTATTGCTCTTGTGAAAAGTTAAAAGAATACAAATCTTTTCTGTCATAAAATTTTAAACTATTTGTTTTAACTTTTTCAATAAGACTAAACTGTTTTGTAATATCAGTTTTTTCAAATTGTGTATAATTCAATTGTAAGTTAATTTTTTTATAATCTAAAGAAATAACTGGGTTTTTGAGATAATGTTTTTTGATTTCTTGAAAAGAAGTTAAAGCAAAAAAAAGTTGATAAATATCCTCTATAACGATTAAAAAAGTAGCCAATTCATAATTTTTCCAATTGCCTTGTATTTCAATTCTTAATATGTCTCCAAATGTTGTTTCTGGATTAAGTTGATTTTCTATAATTAAACTTTTTCTATCACTAACTTTATTAATTATTTCTGTTGTCATATGGTTTTCTAAAATTATGCCTAACGGTTTGGTTTATGGTTTGTGGCGGAGTTTGAAAACGATTTTTTTCCACCAATAACGACTTTAAATATAAAAACTAAATTTTAATTGTTAGACTTAAACCGCCATTAATTATAAACTGTGTTACCCACAGTTTTTATTTTTCCCCACTTATTTTTTCAGCCATTCTAACAGCATTATATGCATTCACAATGCTTGAAGATGAACATAAATCCGAGAATAGGACTTTCTTTTTATAACTTCCGGGAGCAAGAACTTCAAATTCTATTTTTGTTCCAGAATTTAATATGATTTGTTTTACTTGCTTTGCTGTTAAATTTGGATAATAAGACCGAATTAGACCAGCAATTCCAGATACTACTGGTGCAGCCATTGAAGTTCCTTGTTTAAAGTTATATTCATTATTAGGAAGAGTAGAATAGATTGAATATCCAGGTGCAAATATGTCTACGTTATTTTTCCCATAATTTGAAAACATTGTAGCCAAACCTTTCCCATAATTATAACTTGATGCTCCAACAACAATAACATTATTCGAAAATTCATTTTTTAAATCTCTAGTGTCGTTTGGGTAAGTGTAATTTTTATCTTTATCTAAATTATCATTACCTGCTGCAATAATAATTAAAACATCTTTTTCTTCTGCATATTTAATCGCTTCATAAACCCAATTTTTATTTGTAGAATAATGTTTGCCGAAACTTGCATTAATAATTTTAGCACCATTGTCTACTGCATATCTAATTGAAAGAGCAACATCTTTATCGTGTTCATCTCCAGAACCTGATAATCTAATAGGCATAATCAAACAATTATTGCAAATTCCTTTTATTCCTTTATTATTATTTCTATTTGCAGCAATTATTCCAGCAACGTGGGTTCCGTGTTCTTCCTCAAGGAATTGATTAGTTATTTTATTTCCGTAATTTTTATCATCTAAACTTTGTATATCGTCCCCAAGTGTTTCTCTGTAATTTATTTTTACTGTTTGTCCTGTTAGGAAAAGACTGTCTTTATTTATGGCTTTTTTATTTATGTTTATAAGATTGATAATTATATTTTCAGAGTTAGTTTTTATAGGTTTAAAACTTGGAGAATAATCTGCAATTCTAGAAACACTATTTATCCAATTTTTAGTATCATTAATTTCTTTAGATAATTTTGAATTTTCTTTTTTAAAATTGAAAACTTCATTTAGAGTATAATTTTCTTTACCTAAATATTTTGAAAACAATTTATGCTTATAAATCAATTTTTTTAAAGTTTTTCTAGAATCTTTAATATCTTTTCTTGCTTCTTTTATTCTTGATTCGTATTCTTTTTTTGCTCGATTTAATACATTCTTATTTTCCGCTAAACTAGGATTCATTATTATTCTTTCATACTCATAGTTTTGATAAATTAAATTACCTGCAAAATTCCATCCATTAATGTCATCTATGTATCCATTTTTGTCGTCATCAATTCCGTTATTTTCTATTTCCTCAATATTTTTCCAAATTTTATCATTTAAATCTTCGTGAAGGATATCGATACTTGAATCTACAATTCCAACAATTACACTCTCTCCCTTTTTGCCATTTAAGAATTCATATGTTTGATTTGTACTAATTCCAATAATAGAATCTTTTTTTAAGTCAGAATGATACCAGTTTTTTAAATCATCTAATGATATTCTTTTTTTCGTTTGTGCATTAACAAATAGGGAAGAAGTCAAAAGAATAATTGTGATATGTAATTTCAATAATTTCATCATTTTTGTCAAATTGTGGGTAACGGGTTTGTATATGAAAAGTAGCGGATTTTTTGCACGAAATTTTCGGTTAAACACAGACCTTAAATTTATAAAATTCATTTCGATTTAGCACCTAAACCGCTATTTTTTATATACGTTGTTACCCACTGGCTTTATTCCGTTCAGCTTGGTTTTCAGCGTTGGCAAAGACATACTCTTTTGCAATTTTTGGCTTGTGTTTCGGCTGAAGCGAATTGCAAATGTGTATGGCTTTTAGCGTTGGCTTTTTAACAACAACTTTTATTTTCTTGAATTGGTGGACAAGCTACTGTTCCATAAGAACAATAAACACAACAATCTCCCTCTTTTGGTTTTAAAACCTTTTTACAATTTTCGCATTCGTAGAAAAATTGACAAGCGTTTGTTGGCATATCTTCCACTTTTTTATGTCCGCAGTTTGGACAAGTGATTTCAGATTTTAATATAGTTTCCATTAATTTTCTTTTTTGTCGGTTACTTTATAACCTGTTGAGTTAATTGCTTTCTCAATTTCCGTTTCATTGGTTTTGGTTTTGTCAAATTCAACGATTGCATTTCCATTTTCATAAGACGCTTTTGAGTTTACAATTCCGTTGAGTTTGTTTACTTCGTGATTGACGTGTTCTTCGCAACTGGCACAAGTCATTCCGCTGATTTTAAATTCCGTTGTTTTAATGTCCGATTTGTCAACTACAATTATTTGTTTTTCTGTGTTTGGGTAAAAAATTCCAGAATAATATGGGAAAGCCAACATTACAATTGCAAATACTGTTACAATACCTAAAAACTTTTTTGATTGAATAAATTTTGGTTTTTCGTCCGTCTCACAATCACAGTCTATTTCTTTTTGAGGTTTAAGTTTTTGATACCAAGCAAAGCCAAGAACTAAAATTGTCAGTCCAATTAAATATGGTCTAAAAGGTTCTATCCAAGAAAATGTTGAAACAATTCCACTTGTTCCTGCGATAAGAGCCAAAACTGGTGTAATACAACATAAAGAAGCTGTAATTGCCGTTAACAAACCTGCACCGATTAATTTGTTTTCACTTTTCATATCGTTTCTAAAATTTTGTTTTTATCAAGTATCTCAAAAAATGGGTTTAGCATTTTTTCGTATTCAGCCGTAAGTGAATAAAAAATCGTTTGAGCATCTCTTTCTGTTTGTAATAGGTTTCGGTCTTTCATTTTTCTCAAATGTTGAGAAATAGCAGAAATGTTCATTCCGAGAATGTCGCTTAAATCACAAACACAAAGTCTTTTTTCCTGAAAGAGTAGGTAAAGTATTTTCAGTCGAACGTTATTTCCGACTAATGAAAGTCCGTTCGCCAAATAGTCGAACGATTCGTTTAATTCCGAAACTGTGTCTTTGCAACGATTTATTTGTTCAATATCGGCTTGTTGTCTTATGCAAGAATTATTTTCCATAAAACAAAGTTACGGTTATTTCTTATTTAAGCAAATACTAAAATACATAATTTTCAGGCGTTGGGAAAATTTTAGCTCTTTTGGTTTTAAAGCGTTGGATTTGTGTGTCGGAAAAAACCGAAAGTGCTAAAATATGCGGTTGGTTTTCAGCTTGTGGGTAACACCCGTATATCTGTACCTTTTCACCAAAAGGTACGTTTATATCGCTTATATGTGTTTGTTTTCCATAAATGTATTAAAATCTTTTAAACTGTCCAACGGACTCTTTATTTTTTTGTTGTTTATTTCTATGGTTTTGGTGTATAACTCGGTGGTTTTAGGATTTGCATGTCCCAACATGTTTTGTACATGTCTCATATTTACATTATTTTGTATACAGTGGGTTGCAAAAGAATGTCTTAATGTATGTACGGTAGCCCACGGATTTACTTTGGCTTCCTTTACAGCCTTTCGGAAAACTTTTCTGACACTTGCCACACTATACTTGCCTCCAGTGGCACCTTCAAAAAGCCAATACGATGGTTTGTAATTCTGATAGTAAGTTCTTAATAAAGGCAACAAAGAAGCCGATAATACCGTTTTTCTATCTTTTTTTCCTTTACTGGCCTTTACAAAAATATATCCGCTAGCCGAATTTATGTCTTCAATGCGCAAATTAACAACTTCACTTATCCTTAAACCAGCACTATATATGGTACATAATATGGCTTTATGCTTTATATTACTTGGGGTTTGTAATATGGCATTTACGTCTTCTACATTTAAAACATTGGGTAAATTGATGGCTTTTTTAGGCCTTTCAATGGTATAAACAGCTCTTGGTAACCTTAAAACATGTTCATAATAGGCTTTTATGGCGTTGATTAATGAATTTTGGAAACTTTCGGAAATATTATTTTTCTTAATCAATAAAAATATAAACGACTCTATTTCTTCTTTTGTAATTTGATCCAATGCTCTGTCTTTAAATCGACTCAGAAATATTTTAAACATGGCCGTGTAATTTTGAATTGTATTGGAACTATACCTTTTCAATATTAATGTTTTCTCTAAGGCTTCGAGGGCTTCTGCTCCTTTAGTATCTATGGTAATTTCGGTAATAGGCTTAGAGGCTTTTTCCGTTGATATTTTTATTCTTTTTCCGAAAATAGACTTGATTAATTGAACGTTTTCAGGAGTATTTATTACAGACCATAATTTCTGGTTTGGATGCCAAAAACTAGAGTTAATAGCTTTAAATGACATTCGCCATTGCTTTTCTATATAAGGAATATATACCTTAATACGTTTAGCGTTTTTAGGGGGAGTATAAAGAATAGCATCTTCCATAATTATCGACTTTAGATCACAATTTAAAACATAAAACCCATTAAGTCAGCCGTAACCGAATAGTTATGCGAATATTATTCGTATATTATACGTTTACAGATCAATTATGAAATGTCTAAATTGTCAAAAAACCCTTATTGGAAGAGCGGATAAAAAGTATTGCGACGTGTATTGTAAATCGGCCATTCAATATAAAAACGCCTTAATTCATCCTGCAACTCGGTTTCAATGGGTTCAAAACCAATTAAAATTAAACAGACGTATTCTCAAAAAATACAATAAAGCGGGTAAAGTTGTAATTCGTAAATCCCTTTTGGTAGAAGAAGGTTTTAATCCCCAATATTTTACCAATTATTGGAAGAACCAAAAGGGTGATATTTATTGGTTTGTATTTGAATATGGGTTTTTAATTAAGAAAGAAAAGGAGATTGAAAAATATGTTCTAATACTTTGGCAAGATAATATGGCGAAACGCCAGTATTAAGGTTGGTTTTTAACTTAGTTTAATGAAAATTAACACGTTAATTTCACTTTCCAACAAAGTGTATTTTCAAAAAAGAGTGATTTTGCAACAAAAAAAGCGTTTTTAGTGAATTTTTTCTTTTTCACTATGTTTTTTCAAAAACATCAAGAGAAAATTCAAAAACATCAAGAGAAAAATGAAAAACGTCAGCATGAAATTGGAAAAACTCCAAGCGAAAATGGAAAAACATAAGCACAAAATTGCAAAAACGTAAGCACAAAAACACAAAGCATAAAAAGGGCCACCATTTTTTGAAAACTAAAATGGTGGCCTAGCTGAAGATGTTATCTATATCCATTTATTCCGATTTAATAAAATGAATACTTTTCAATAAACGCTTGAGTTTAGCGCTGGCACGGTATAAGATTTTACTCTTTTTTATTTGACCAGCAGACACGGTTTCTATGTCCTCAACACCTTCCGAACTGATGCTTAAAGAAAAGGTTCCCAATTCTCCAAACTGAACAGCTCTACCAGAAGTCAATTGTTTAATCATCATAGAGGTTAAACCATCTATTACTGCTTTTACATCCGACGAACGTAAAGAACTACCGTCGCTTATTTCTCTTAATAATTCATCAAAAGAAATTACTTCTTTTGTGTTAACCGCTGCGTAATACTTGTATTCCGTAGGGTTTTGAGGGTTGTGCCTTTTTACAGGTTTAAAATGAACTTCCATAATTGTTTGTTTTGAGGTTAATAATTGTATCAATGTTACAATTACAATAATCATTCCAAATACAACATTAATTAACTAAACCTCAAACATATACGTTTTACGTTTACACTTTGTTTTTTAATTAATATTTTTTTTCTAACCATCCATTCACCACCTTATATTTCAATAAATCTTCCTTTTTAGTATCCATAAAATCATTAAAAATATCTTTGGCTAAACCTTTTGACAAATTTTCTGCAAAAAAAATTGTATCACCTCGAATAGAAAGTACTTGTTTATTTTCATCGAATATTAAATATCTATTTCCACTGTAATTAAAGATCATTGGAACTTTATAAGATCCCAAATGTTCTTTCGATAAATTAAAAGCAACACACTCTAACTCTGCATTATTTATAATCCAATTAATATCTTCAGGATAAACTCTAAATAGATTTTTATAAAAAGGTTCTTCTGCCTCATGAGTCAAATCTTCGTTAATTATTTCCAAACCATTCATGACTCGATAATAATTTTTCAGAGCTTCAGGAAATTTATGACCTAATTGATTTTCGAAATCTTCTATTTCTAACTCACTTAAACCTTTTTTCCATTTTAAACCTTTTACATAAACTCCACCAGAGGAACTAGATGAGTGTACCACATCTTTCCATCTTTCTTCACTGAGCACTTTAATACGCTCAAAACTATTAATTGAATCGTCTAAACTATCAAATTCTTTCTTTGTCATTTTATTTTTTTATATTAAATATTACTCTACCAACCTTTTCAATTTAGATGGACTTATTTACTAGAACTCAACATATGCACTCCGTTTAATATTTTCTCAGTCCAATTTTTGTCCGACGTATCAATAATAATCACATTAAAATGAAACCTTTCACTTTCAATCCCTACACCTGGTAA
Organism: Flavobacteriales bacterium; assembly: GCA_049607525.1. GTDB lineage: Bacteria > Bacteroidota > Bacteroidia > Flavobacteriales > CAJXXR01 > JBMYYR01. The sequence goes on along the minus strand of JBMYWP010000004.1, from coordinate 10,149 downwards.
ATCGTCTATGTGTACCTATAGGTATTTCTTCTATCCCTAAAAGTTTAGAAAGCCCCTACTATTTTCGGTTTCAAATTCATTATAATTCTGAATATTGTACTTTAATATCTTTTCATTTTTGGTATACTTTTATACATAAATAAAGCATGTTTGATCTAAGTAAATAATAGATCTCGATACATTTTTTATTTCGTTTCTCTTGATAAAAAACACTCGATCAGACGAAAGAAAAGGATAGATTCGAGTGATTATTGAGACCTAAAGGAACTAAAATTTAACTTAGACTTTCCCACAGAAACAATCGAGAACAACGATCTGAAATCTAAATTCCTTAAGCCGAACTCACCATATTCTAAAAACAATGACTTCAGTCGAGCTCGCAATTACCCCCGGGGTTTAATTAAAAATAGATAAATCATCTGTTCATAAATAACCAGAAAATAATTATATCATTTCAATGTGTAATATTTGTATTTTCACCACTCTACAAACAATCTGCATTGTAGTTTTTATCGGTTCGGCTACTGCTATCAATAATAAATTGGTAGGCCTCTTCTACTGTTAAGCCTTTTTCGGTACTTTTTTTCAATAAATATTCAAAAGTAGGCCCATCCGGGTTACCATACTTTTTGGTATCCCGTTCTTGTAATGTTTTAACATCTGCTTTATTTTGCATCATAAAACGCGCATTTACACGTGCTTCGTGTCGCATTTCAAAAGCTTTATGTGCTCGAGATTTTAAATCGACACCATCTTGTTTCCACTTTTCGTTGATCACACCCACGGCCACAATTTGGAAATTATACCAAAGACGAATCTCACAATCGGTTTTTGGAATACCCGTTAAGTTTTTTGGTGAAGGAAGTGCTGGAATCCATATTTTTTGTCCTACCTTAACAGCATTAGCACTTGAAATATTTTTATAATCGGCTTGGGTTTCAGCTTTTTTATTTGTACCTTCAATAATTCGGTAATATAAATGAGGATCATTATATGCCTTTTGCGCAATCTTACTCAACCAGTCGTTTTCTTGAATAATATATGAACTGTTTGGTGTTTGAGCCAGAGCTTGAGTTGAAAACTGCAATACAGTAACTATTAGAATTATTGCGCTAGATATCGTTTTCATTAGAAAGATTATTTTGATGTTTATTTTGTAAGAAAACACTTCTATTATTGGATGAATGAAGAGATTTCGGAGTCAAAAATACATTTTTATATAAATCCAACAAAAACAATAGGGTTGTTTATTGAAATGAATAAACAACTCTATACTATTTACTTTAAATAACCCCCGACCGATGGTAATAATCGATTATCATACCGAGAATTCGACCAAAGAAATTCAAATATCAAACCATGATTCTCTATTATTGTTGAGCGAAAGTCGCAATACTATTTCTACTCCTTAAGGTCACACAAATCCCCCTGAATTGTCGGGATAGTTAGAACTGATACTTATCTGGTCAAATCGAGTGATTTTTATGAAGAGAAAAGTAATAAAAAATGTATCGAGATCTGTTATATATTTAGACCGAATTCACGATATATTTCTAATAAATACAAACTATGAATCCGAAAACAAGATGGTCATTTCAATAAAAAACTCAATGGCAATACTTAATTTTAAAACATCATTTTTTAAATCCTCTTTTTTCAAAGTCATCCCTAAACCTGTAGATTTTAAAGTGTGACTAACATCTGGCATAATTTCATAAATCTTATAATATTCAATCAATTTAGGGTTTGTTATTTGAGCAGTTGTACATTTAAAATAATCTGCATTTGGGTTTAAGCAAAACAGTTCTTTTGTCTTTTCTTTTTTTGATATTTCCTTATCCTTTTTCTGTTTAGTTGGAATAATAACTATTTCATCAAAATCGGGTTCTGGAATACTTTGAATAGAATCTATGTTCATCCAAATTTTATCAAATAACCCAGTGGCTTTCATTTCTTTAAGAATCTCCTTAGACTCATTAGAAAAGAAATAATTTGGAGGAATCTTTTGCGAACCAAGATCCATTAAATAGGTTAAATATGCCTCTTCTAACACCGATTGAGAATACCTTTTTGTCAACTGGTTTTCAAAAATTTCGCAGGCTCTATTCAATACTTTTAATTCTTTCTTATTAAAACAAGTATCTAGTTTTTTAGCGTAATTCAGCTCTTGAGCTTTTGAACAAGAATTAACAAAACAAAGTAGTACAATAAGTGTAATAATGTTTTTCATATTTGTGTATTTTTTTCTAGTTAAGAGTATTTATTAAACAATTTAGGCCGTAATTAATACCAAAAGAAGGCATGTTGGTATTATTCTTTTCATTTGTTTTGTATCTGACTTAATTTAGTGCAATGCTATTTAATTTATGTCAACAGAAACGATACGTCCATCACCTCCTATTTGTCTTATTTCTATAATTTCGTTTCCAACACAATGTTTTATTATTCTTAAATTCTCATTAATTTTACCAAAGCAAAAGCGATGTTCAAGTGCATTCCAAACAGTTAGTTCGTATGTATCTATTATTTTAAAGGCTTTATCGAATATTCGAATCATAAACGTATAGTCTCTTTCTCCTTGGATTACTTCTTTATATAGAATATGAACATCAAAATGATCATCGGAATGAATTTTACCAAAATCTTTAAATATCAGACATTCTTTTAATGTAAATTCCTCTTTGGTTATGAAATAAACCAAACTATCCGATTTTATTTTTGACACGTTTGTGGATTCTGCCATAAAAATAAAATCATTTTCATAACCCTTTGGCTCAGATATCCAAAATAATTTGGCTGGTTTAGTTTCACAACCAATCAAGACCATTAAGATAATAAGAGAAAGGGCTAAAACAACCTTCATATCATTTACATTTTATTGAGTTGAAACAATTGTTCACTCTGTCGCCTGAATACAAACGAAGGTGTAAATTTTAACATTCCATTGCGTAACCCAATTAATATTGGATGTTTTACATGTGCCATTTTACCTAAATTCCAACTTGCCTTTACCACCTGATGAGCCTTTGGTAATCTTAATTTCTGAAATTCTTGGAAGGCCTTTTTTACATCATATTTCTTTAAACAATGCGACAAAACATAAGCGTCTTCAATGGCTTGACATGCCCCTTGTCCCATATTTGGTGTTGTTGCATGTGCCGCATCTCCAATTAAGCAAACCTTACCTTTATACCATTGGTCCGTTGGTTTCAAATCAGAAATTTCAGCTGTGTAAATGTCCTCAGTTTGAGTTGAAGATATGACATCTTTTATTAAAGGATGATAAGTTTGATAATATTCTTCTATATGGTTTTTGGACCATTGCTCTTTGTTTTCCTCAAACGACTTCAAGGCATACCAATACACACTATGCTCTGCAATTTGTACAAAACCAAAACGCTCTCCCGTTCCCCAAGCTTCATTTAATTCACTCTTATAATGTTGGGGTAAAGTGAAAGATGTAATGCCACGCCAACAGATCTGATTTGCATGTCGAATATTGGTGCCTGGAAATATATGTTGTCTTACCATAGAATGAATACCGTCTGCTCCTAATACAATTTCCGATTCAATATCTTCACCATTTTCGAATCTGAGCACATAACCGTTTTCATTTTTATTTATTAAAGTGAGCTTGTGATCCAAATATATTTTGGTTGTTTTTAATTGATCTATTAAAATTTGCTGTAATGTCCCTCTATGAATGGCAATGTTCTTTGTTTTGTGTTTTCGTTCAAAATAGGTCAAATCCATTTTTGAAAGTGGGTCTAAATTCTTTTTGGTCATGTTCATGGTAGAAATTGGATTACCATGTTGTTCTATAACTTCTTTTAAACCCAGTTTATCATAAACCTGCATGGCATTATTTGCCAAAATAATACCTGCACCCACAGGTTTTATCTCATCTGTCTGTTCAAAAATCCTTACAGATATTCCTTTTTGCTCTAGAGCAATGGCTGTGGTTAATCCGCCTATTCCAGCGCCTATAATGTCTATTCTCATGATATTCTAATTGATTTAGTTTATTAGATAAATTCTTTTCAAATATAATATTTACTTATATTTCAATTGAATAGGTTTGGCTTCTATAACATAATTCTTAAAAATAAACTGAATTTCAACTTGAGTCAATAATTTTAAATTCGAACGACCCAAGGCTTCTTTTTCAGACATCATAGATCGCATTAATATCAAATGAAAGGCTTCTTTTCTATTTTCCAATTTATTCACGCTTGAATATTTATCGGCATAAGCCTTGTATACTTTGGCCATCACAAACCAAATGTTTATTTCATTATTAGGGTTCTTGTCTCGTTTGAAATTTAATATCGTTTCATTTAGAGAAACAGGTAAAACCTCATAAAACGATTCTTGAATATATTTTATTTTCTGCAATTGCTCATCATTTAATTTATCATGAACAATTGGTCCCAACTTAATGTTTTTGATCTCAACATCTTTAATTTTTGATTTTTGTTGTAATTTATCTTGACATGACATCAAAACGAAGTTGATTAATATTAAAGTAAATATTCTCATATTATAAGTATTTTTAGAAGAGTAAAAGATCGCCACTTTATTGATTTTCTAAAGAAGAATCACCCTCCTATTCATTGGGAAACCAAAGTACAAAATAAATAAGAATCAAATATCATCCATAGGTATTTGAGGTATGATTATTCTGTTCTTTACAAGTTATTAGAGGTCATCAAAAACAGTAAAAAAAGGCCATCCTTTCGGACAGCCTAAACAATTTATTTATATGAACTTCTATATTGAGCACTGCGTTCAAACACAGCTTTTAGAATGTTTTGTTCTACTTCATCAAAATCTATTGAACGTCTTTCCATGACTTTCTCTGCAACTTCGAAGACTTTGTTTAATTTATACTCTGTGAATCCGGCAGATCCTCCCCAACTAAAAGAAGGAATAAAATTTCGCGGAAAACCTCCTCCAAAAATATTCGAAGAGACTCCAACAACTGTTCCTGTATTAAACATGGTATTAATTCCACATTTGGAATGATCACCCATAATTAATCCACAAAATTGGAGACCCGTTGGTGCATAACGTCCCGATGCATAAGACCACAAACGAACCTCTGCATAATTGTTTTTTAAGTTAGAATTATTTGAATCGGCACCAATATTACACCATTCTCCCAAAACCGAATTTCCTAGAAAACCATCATGTCCTTTATTCGAATAACCCAAAATAACAGAGTTATTAACTTCTCCACCAACCTTACTATGTGGCCCTATGGTGGTTGGTCCATAAATTTTTGTAGCCATTTTTAAAACAGCGTGTTCACAAAGTGCAAACGGACCACGAACAACAGAACCTTCCATAACCTCGGCGTCTTTACCAATGTAAATAGGACCATTATTCGCGTTTAAAATTGCACATTCAACTTGAGCTCCTGGCTCAATAAATACTTGGGAAGGGTTTAAAACCCTATTGGTTCCAGATATTGGTTCAGAATTACGACCAGCGGTTAACCAGGCAAAATCATACTCCATTTCACTCCCATTATGTTGAAAAATTTCCCAAGGATGTGACACTTGAAGGAATTCTCCATTATATTCAACATAATTCCAATCTTGTTGCATAAATTGCTCTATAGTACCACGAAATGCAAGAATTGTTTCTCCAGCCATTAAGACATCTTTGTCTTCTAATCGCATAATTTCGCCTAATAATATGTCGTTCGGACAAATATTAGATTGAATAAAAATATTTTCATCCGATTCATAACAAGGAAATTTCTCTTGTAAATAATCTTCTGTCAAATAAGATATCTGGTCAATACCTAAACGGTTAGTCCATTTTTCAGATATTTTGAGAATACCAATTCTTAGGTCAGACAATACACGTGTATAAGACAACGGAAGCATAGACTTTCGTTGTTCAGAAAGATCAAAAAATATGATTTGCATGAATTAAAATTTTAAAATGTTTTTATTTTTGCTCACTCTAAAAACAAGCATAAACTGGAAACCAAACAATAAGGTAGAAATGAGTAAATGAACTGGCTGAGCCCAAGCTGGGAAGCCTGCATATCTAAATATAATTCCCACCAAATACCCTATAATAATACAAATAAAACTATAAGTAATTAACTTTCCAACAGTTTTATAATTTCTTCTTGTGTTTCTTATTAAGATTAATCCAATAAAAAGCATTGCGTAAGCCACTCCAATATGAACAATTAATCGACTCGAAAGTGCATTTAAAAAGTTGGGACGTTGAAACTCTCCCATGGCTTTCGCCACAACATCAACTTCTTGTCGTACTTGGGTTCCCAATAAAATTTGAACAATTCCGAGGGCAAAAAACGTATAAATTAAGGTCTTCATCGATTTAGAGACTTTCAGAATCGAAATGTTATCGTCTTTTAATCGCTCAATATAAATGATCATCCAAGCCACTAAAACAAGAGCCATAAGCATGTGAATGGTAATTTTATGTGGTGCCAAAACCGAAAAAACAACCGTTGCTCCTAGCCAAGCTTGAAAAACCATACCCAATAAAACTAAAACAGAAAGCAATCTAAGATCTTTTCGTTTTGTGTATTTAAAACTAAATATGAGTAAAAGCAAACACATGAATCCTGAAACAGCACCGCTTAATCGGTTAAGATATTCGGTCCATGTATGCGCCACATTAAACTCGGCATAATCGTGTTTGGTATATTTTTCCCAAGCCTCAGGTTTCCAAGATTGTTCCGAAATAATGTCCTGTTTTGCGGACCAAAGGGCTTCATTATAAACAATAAATTGTCCTTTTTGGAATGATTTATTGGGTTTCCAAAGCACTTGTTCTACTTCTGTAGGTGGAATATAATAACCGAAACATTTCGGCCAATCTGGACAACCCATTCCCGATCCGGTAGATCGAACTATAGATCCAGCTATTATTACAATGTAAATACTTACTAAGGTGGCAAATGCGAATTTGCTTAAGGTTTTTGAGTTCATCATGTAATTATTGACTCCGCGAAGATAAGAAATATCCTTCCTCATACCTTATGATATTAATCATTATTCGGTGATGATTAATAAAAACTGTGGAACAAAAAAAATGGAGTAATGTAAATAAATACATCACTCCATTTTTTTTATTTGAATGAAATCAGTGCAATTACACCAATTTCAATTTTTTGGCAACTTTTTCAAAAGCAGCAATGGCTTTATCTAAATGTTCTTTTGTATGAGACGCTGAAAGTTGCACTCTAATTCTAGCTTTTTCCTTAGGAACAACTGGAAAGAAGAATCCAATAACATAAATACCTTCCTCTAAAAGCATATTCGCCATTGTTTGAGAAAGTTTTGCATCGTATAACATAACAGGAACAATTGCAGAATCACCGTCTACAAAGTCTAATCCAATTTTCTTAATCCCAGCTTTAAAGTAATTCGTATTCCATTCTAACTGATCTCTCAATTCTGTAGAATTTGACAAAATATCTAATACTTTAATCGAAGCTCCAACAATAGCAGGCGCCAATGAATTCGAGAATAAATATGGACGAGACTTCTGGCGTAACATTTCAATAATTTCCTTGCGACCAGTTGTATATCCACCCATGGCACCACCTAAGGCTTTACCTAGGGTTCCTGTAATAATGTCTACGCGCCCAAGCACATCACAAAGCTCAATGGTACCACGTCCGGTTTTTCCAATAAAACCAGCTGCATGACATTCATCAACCATAACCAAAGCATCATACTTATCAGCTAAGTCACAAATTTTATCTAATTGTGCAACAATACCATCCATAGAGAAAACACCATCGGTTACAATAACCTTATTACGATGTCCAGCTTCGTTAGCTTTAATTAACTGTGCTTCTAACTCTTCCATGTCGTTATTGGCGTAACGGTATCTTGCCGCCTTACACAATCTTACACCATCAATAATAGATGCGTGATTTAAAGAATCAGAAATAATGGCATCTTCTTTTGTTAACAATGGTTCAAAAACACCACCATTTGCATCAAAGGCTGCAGCATATAAAATGGTATCTTCGGTGTGATAGAATTCAGCTAATTTGGCTTCAAGTGTTTTATGGATATCTTGAGTTCCACAAATAAAACGAACCGATGACATACCAAAACCATGCGTATCTAAAGCATCTTTTGCCGCCTGGATTACTTCTGGGTGAGATGATAATCCTAAATAATTATTGGCACAAAAATTTATCACTGTTTCACCTGTGCTAATTGTGATTTCGGCACCTTGTTCTGAAGTAATGATTCGTTCTGTTTTAAACAATCCTGAATCTTTGATTTCTTCAATATCTTTTTGAAGTGTTTCCTTTATTTTTCCGTACATGGTAAGTATATGTTATATCTTTAAACTAAAACAGCATCAAAAATAATATTTTTGATGCTGTTTTCTTAACTTTCTTAAGAGTTTATTTTAATTTACGGCCAACTGTTAGTACCAGTTGCAGTTGATTTATTTTCTCTGAACTGTTTCCCTCTGGTCCAGAGTAGGTATTTAAATTAACTTCAGCCTCAGTCATTCTGTAAGAGGCTCCAAAGTCTATAAAGAATTCTTTTTTGGAATAGCCCATTCCACCAGAAACAGTAACAGACTGTAAACTATTCCCAGAATTGTAAGGACTTGTTTGAATTGCTGCACCAGCTCGAAACCTCATTGGTTTAGCATTCAATTCTCCTCCTACTTTTATGGTGTGCGAGCCTTTGAAATCTTCTCTTATCAGATCATTAATTCCTCGATCTCCATCTAAAGTTTTGTCTCCGTTAAAATAATTATAATTAATATCTGTGGTCGGTACAATATATTTCGTTCCACTAATATTCGTATAATTATAATCTACAGAAAGTAAGCCTTTTTTACCAAAAATATAGGCAAAACCTAGGTTGTAATGTGCTGGTGTAATCATATTAAACAGAGCTCCACCACCATATTCTATACGTTGAGTTGCATAATTTTTAAAATATGCTGTTGTTTCATATGAGAAATTATCTTCTAGATTATAATAAGTTGGTGTATGATATGAAGCTCCTAAACGGATGTTTTTATCCACTCTATAAATCAATCCAAATTTACCAACCACACCACTACCGGTTACATTATGATCTTGCTGAAAATGGGCAGACACCAATTGAGTTGGTACACCATTTAGCGTTAAATCTGTTTTTGGGTATAAAAAATTATATTCTCTTAAATAAGAAGATGTGCTTTGGTTGTAGATGGGAAAAGCTAAAGTAGCCCCAACAAATAATTTATTCTGATAAGCTGAAGATACACTAAGAAACATCTCATAGATTTTTCCTGTACTTTCGTATTCATAACTAAATTCTTGCCCATCTTGCTCAAGCATACTATAGTAATTCCCTTTTTCATCCTTATCAATCAAAACGGTTTGATAAGCTTGATAAACAATAGAATTTTCTGCAAATGTATAGCCTTGATCACTTAAGGTTTGAGCATCATCTCGTAAGGTGTTTAAATAAGATTTAAATCGACCTTTCCCACCAAAATTAACGGAACTATTCAAATTGTTCAAACGCTGAAAACCAAGAGAGAAATTCATGGCTTTCCAATGTAAATCATTTGTTGGTTGTACCGAAACGTATGTAAAGTCAGGAATCGAAAAGCGGTTCATATTAGCTTTCTGAGAAGCACCATTTGCTGTAGATTCAAACTGATACATCGAAAAGTCCGCCGAAACGGCGTATTCATCCGATTTTTTCATTCCCGCTGCGGCTGGATTTATTTTTATTGCCGATAAATCTCCTCCAACTGCGGTAAAAGCACCTCCCATAGAAACATATCTACCAGAACCAATCACATCATACATGGTTGCCTCAACTGCACTATTTACAGTTTGAGCATTCAAAAGGGAATGCAAAGGAAGAATTCCTAAACTTAATAAGATTAATTTCTTTTTTATCATAATTTATCTTCCTCTTGAAGGTCTAGAACTAGATGATGATCTTGAACGGCTAGATGAACTTGATCTTGAATATGAAGATCCAGAACGGCTAGATGAACTTGGTCTTGAATATGAAGAACCAGAACGGCTAGATGAACTTGGTCTAGAGTATGAAGATCCTGAACGACTAGATGAACTTGGTCTTGAATATGAAGAACCAGAACGGCTAGATGAACTTGGTC
>JBMYWP010000003.1:0-97307 GCA_049607525.1 Flavobacteriales bacterium | reverse complement strand
TTAATCAACTACTTATATCTTTGTGATTTCTTAACTTAATGACATTGCCTTCAAAGGGGGAGTGACGAAAATATCCCCTTGAGGGGATCATAGGAGTGTTTATTGATAATCCGATGTCATTTCCGAAACATAAAATAAACTCTGGATCCCTGTTTTCACAGGGAAGTAAAAATATTATTCTAAATTTAACTGTCTCAACCCTTCATAAACAACAATTCCAACAGCATTCCCAATATTAAAACTCCTAATTTTGTCACTAAACATTGGTATTTTATAAACATGCTCTTGGTGCTCTAAAACAAGAGATTTTGGTAAGCCTACAGATTCTTTCCCGAAAATAAGAAAGGTATCTTCTGTAAAAGGAATGTCCCAATGAGATTTTTGTCCGTCGGCAGATAAAAAGGCGAATGGTTTGTCTTTATGCATTTCAAAAAACTGTTCTTTACTGTCGTAGTATTTTACGTCTAAATGTTGCCAATAGTCTAAACCAGCCCTTTTCAATCGAGCATCTGTAATTTCAAACCCAAAAGGTTTCACGAGGTGCAAAGTAGATCCAGTTCCTAAACTCAATCTTCCAATATTACCGGTATTATTTGGTATTTCAGGCTCAATAAGTACGATGTTCAATCCCATGTGATGTATGATTTGAGGCAAAACTAAAAAATACTTTATGGATTATGGCGAAAATATTAAAAGTGTTTGAGGTTAAATGTTGGTCATTTTGACCCAGAAATGGAAATTTTAATTTTTTTTGACAAAAAAACACCAAAACTTAACATAATTTAATTCGGAATGAAATGTTAAATTTCTTTTTTTTTTTAAGTTTGTTAAGCTTTAAAATAATCATAAACTATGCAAACTGTAGATATAAAAAGTATCAACGAAAAAATAAAAGAAGAAAGTGCATTTATAGATTTATTAACCATGGAGGTTAATAAGGTCATTGTTGGACAAAGTCATATGCTAGAAAGGCTTTTGATTGGATTATTAGGTTCTGGACACATCTTGCTAGAAGGTGTACCTGGTTTAGCAAAAACACTTGCTATTAATACACTATCTAAAGCCATTAAAGCCGATTTTAAGAGAGTTCAGTTTACACCAGATTTATTACCATCTGATGTAATTGGTACAATGATATACAACATGCAAAAAGGGGAATTCAATATTAAAAAAGGTCCTATTTTTGCAAATTTTGTTCTTGCCGATGAAATTAACCGTGCCCCAGCAAAAGTACAATCGGCATTGTTGGAAGCCATGGCAGAAAAACAAGTTACCATTGGTGACGAATCGTTTAAACTACAAGAACCTTTCTTGGTTTTAGCAACTCAAAACCCGGTAGATCAAGAAGGAACATATCCATTACCGGAGGCTCAAATGGACCGTTTTATGTTGAAAACAGTTATCGATTATCCTAAACTTGAGGATGAAAGACATATTGTTAGAAATACGATAAATGGAACCATGAAACAAACTGTAAATGCTGTTGTTTCTGTAGAAGAAATTATTCGTGCAAGAGAAGTTGTGAAAGAAGTTTACATGGATGAGAAGATTGAAAACTATATATTAGATATAATTTTTGCAACGCGTTATCCAGAAAACTACCGATTAGCAAATTTGAAACCACTTATTAGTTTTGGAGCTTCGCCTCGTGGATCTATTAATCTAACAATGGCAGCCAAAGTATATGCTTTTATTAAGCGTAGAGGGTATGTTATTCCAGAAGATGTAAGAGCCGTTTGTCACGACGTTTTAAGACATAGAATTGGAGTAACGTATGAAGCCGAGGCCGAAAACATAACATCCGAAGATATTATTAACGATATTCTTAATGCTGTAGAAGTACCTTAGACATAAATTGATGAATACGACCGAAATAATAAAAAAAGTTCGTCGGGTAGAAATCAAGACTAAGAAACTTTCTAACCATATTTTTTCTGGTGAATATCACAGTTCATTTAAAGGAAAAGGAATGGCGTTTTCTGAAGTTCGAAAATACGAACCTGGAGACGATGTAAGAGATATAGATTGGAATGTAACGGCGAAACTCCACGAACCCTACGTAAAGGTTTTTGAAGAAGAACGAGAATTAACCATGATGTTGTTAGTAGATGTTTCTGCTTCAGGTCATTTTGGTACGCAAACGTTAGAAAAGAGAGAGCTGATTACAGAATTTTGTGCTGTTTTGGCTTTTTCGGCAATGAACAATAACGACAAAGTTGGATTAATCCTTTTTAGCGACGATGTAGAGAAATTTATTCCGCCCAAAAAAGGGAAAAGTCATGTGCTTAGAATTATTAGAGAACTCATAGAATTTGAACCTCAAAAAAAAGGAACAAATATTTCTGGCGCACTTAACTTTATGTTTAGGGTTATGAAAAAACAGTGTATTAGCTTTTTGGTTTCCGATTTTATTGATTCGGATTATCATAAAGAAATACAAATTGCGGCCAAAAAATATGATCTAACGGGTGTAAGAATTTTTGATAAAGCCGAGGAGGAAATGCCGAGTTTAGGTTTGGTTGAGCTTTTTGACAAAGAAACAAATTCTAGCCATTGGGTAGATACGAATTCAAAGAAAGTAAAATCGAACTATAAATCTTGGTATTTAGAAAAGGCAGATTATTGCCATACTACCTTAACGAGGAATGGTGCCGACTTAATTCCCATTCGAACAGACGATTCATACGTGAAAAAATTGCTTGCATTTTTTAAAAGAAGAAATTAAATGAAATTAAAATATATTGGTCTTTTATGGCTTCTTTTTTCTAGCTTGTCTTTTGCTCAAATTCAGATAGGCTCAGGTGTTTCTACAGACAGTATGTTGGTAGGTGACCAGTTTATGTATAAAATTGGTGTAAAAGGAAATCAATTAAAAGATTTAAAATGGCCTAAAATAAAAAAGCAAATTGGCGATTTTGAAATCATTGAAGAAACAGGATTCGATACGGTTTCAACAAATCCATTAAGTCTAGAAATAGGTTATATTTTAACGTATTTTGATACGGGATTAATTGAAGTTCCTAGTCAAGTTTTTGTATTAAATGCAGATACCGTAGAAACGCAAAAACATTTTGTGCAAGTTTTACCTGTGCATATAGATACGTCAAATGCATACATTAATGGTTTTCATCCACCCATAGATCCAATACCTTATCGTTTTGGGGAGTTTATTAATTACATCTACTGGGCCGTTGGAATAATATTATTTCTTGCCTTAGTTATCTTTGGAGTTTACTATTACGAGAAAAATAAGAAAACAGAACCAGTTCAAGAAGTTAAAATTCCAGCTCATATTTTGGCTTTAGGCGAGTTGAGTGAGTTAGAATCTAAGTCATTAATTGAAGATGGTAAGGTAAAAGCTTATTATTCTAATTTATCAGATATATTAAGACGATATTTAGAAAATAGATACGGTTTCTTGGCCTTAGAATCTACAACCGATGAAATTTTGAAGGATATCAAACTTCATCTTTATAAAACACAAAATATTAAAGATATTCATGAATTTTTACAAGATGCCGATTTAGTGAAATTTGCAAAGGCTTCATTAGAGGCACATCAACACGAAAAATACTTTAATTTTGTTAAAGGTTTTGTTATTGATACAAAAATAAGTGAAGAAAAGGAGGAGGAAGAAGATGAATAATAAGAATACATTTTTTGAGAATCCAGAGGCGTTTTACGTTCTACTTATTATTCCAGTTTTTGCTTTAGTTTATTGGTTTATTAAACGTAAACACGCACCAAAGATTGTACACTCTAATGCGCACTACATCCAAACCAAAACCTGGAAAAACTATTTGGTTTATTTGCCAACGGTATTAAAGGTAAGTGCATTTGTATTAATGATTTTTGCATTGGCTAGGCCAAGAGGTGTAGATGAAAGTATTGAAACCATAAGTAAGGAAGGTATAGATATAGTATTGGCTATGGATGTTTCTACCTCTATGAAAGCCTTAGATTTTAAGCCAGATCGTTTAGAAGCGGCAAAAAATATTGCTATAGATTTTGTGAATGGTAGAAAGAACGATAGAATTGGAATAGTTATTTATGCCGGAGAAAGTTTTACCCAATGTCCAATCACTTCCGATTATAAAGTTGTTAAAAACTTATTAAAAGGGATTGACTATAATTTATTGGAAGATGGAACGGCAATTGGTATGGGACTAGCAACTTCTGTTTCTAGACTAAAAGAAAGTAAGGCCGAAAGTAAAGTTGTTATTTTACTTACCGATGGAATGAACAATGCTGGTTTAATTTCGCCGGAGACAGCGGTGGAATTGGCTCAGAAATTTAATGTGAAAGTTTATACCATTAGTGTTGGAAAAGGTGGAATGGTTAATTATCCTTTTCAAGATAGAAGAGGGCGAACTGTTGTGCAAAAAGTAGAAATGCAAGTGGATAAAGAATTAATGACAACCATTGCAAAATCTACCGGAGGAAAGCATTTTGTTGCAGATAATAACGATAAATTAACGGCGATTTATAAAGAAATAGAAAAGTTGGAGAAAACAGAAATTCAAGAATTGAAATATAGAAATTATGAAGAACTGTTTAGACCATATTTATTAGCTGCCTTAGCGTTGTTAGCCTTAGAACGTGTATTGAAATATACACTTTTAAAATCTATCGCATAATGTTTGAATTAGATCAAGAAAAATATTTCATGTTGTTTTTGGGATTAATTCCCTTAATCATATTGTTTTTCATCTTCTTAAAATGGAGGTCGAAAACCTTGTCCAATTTTGCCGAAACTAGGTTGTGGAACAAATTGACAATGAATGTATCTTCAAGAAAGGCTGTTGTGCACTTTGTACTCTTTATTTTCATTTGCACATTTTCTATCATCGCTTTAATTAATCCAAAGATCGGATCAAAACTTAAAACGATTACTCGAGAAGGTGTAGATATTGTTTTTGTAATGGATGTGTCTAAAAGTATGTTGGCCGAAGATGTTAAACCAAGTCGATTGGACCAGTCCAAGCAATTGGTGTCAAAAATGCTTGGAGAATTTGTTTCGGACCGTGTTGGAATCGTTGTTTATGCCGGAAAAGCATATCCACAACTTCCTTTAACAACGGATTATTCGGCTGCAAAAATGTTTTTGAAAAATGTAGATACAGACATTGTACCTTCATATGGTACCGATGTGGGTTCTGCAGTAGAATTGGCTTTAGATTATTTTGAGAGTACTGGAGAAGAAAAAAATCAGTGTATAATTTTACTTTCAGATGGTGAAGATCATGAAAACTCAAATATGGCTTGGGCAGATAAAGCAAAAAAACGAGGTATTTTAATCCATACCGTTGCCGTTGGTAAATCTGCTGGAGCGCCAATTCCGATTAAAGAAAACGGTAGAGAAACCTATAAAAAGGATAAAAACGATCAAGTTGTTCTAACAAAAATGAATCCGGCTTTATTAAAGAAAAT
Source organism: Flavobacteriales bacterium (assembly GCA_049607525.1). Taxonomy (GTDB): domain Bacteria; phylum Bacteroidota; class Bacteroidia; order Flavobacteriales; family CAJXXR01; genus JBMYYR01. Next base: position 91,877 of record JBMYWP010000003.1, on the reverse strand, counting down.
TGCTTTAAAAACCGATGGTCAGTTTTTAGATGGAAACAACACTTCTTCAACAATAACATCTGTGAAAGATGCTTTGTTAACCATGGAAAAAGGAGAGTCGGAAACAGAAATGTTTGAAGATTATGAAGATCAGTTTCAGTGGTTTTTAATAACCGCAATTCTTTTACTTCTTTTAAGTTTATTTACTGGAGAGGGTAAAACTTCTTGGCTTAGAAAATTGAATTTATAGATGAAAAAAAACATAATATACTTCATTACTTTTCTTTCCATTTGTATGTCGTTCAATGTTTGGGCACAAATGGAAGAAAGAGGCTTAACAAGAACGGGAAATGAGTTGGTAAACGACTCCCTTTTTGTACAAGCAGAGGCGGAATATTTAAAATCTATTGATGCCTTGGATTTTGATACCAATAGATTTAATATGGCATTTGCCATGATGGGGCAAGAAAAATTTGACGAGGCAATTGATGAATGGAAAGCGGTTGCAAAATCATCAGAAAATAAAACTTTACAGTCTTTATGTCACTATAATATTGGCGGAATACAGGTGATGAAAAAGGAAAATGATAAGGCAATAGAATCTTATAAACAAGCTTTACGTTTTCAACCAAAAAATGAATTAGCAAGACATAATTATTGGTTTTTGAAGATGGTCAAGGATCAAAATCCACAACAAGATCAAAATCAAGATCAAAATTCTGACGATTCACAGGATGGAGAGAATTCTGATGATTCTAAAGATCAGCAGAATAAAGAAAATTCTGACAAGGAAAATTCTGACAAGGAAAAGTCAGATAAGGAGAAATCTGACAAGGAGAAATCTGACAAGGAAAAATCAGATGAGCAAGATTCTGAAAAGGATGATGATGCAGATAAGTCGAACGAAGATGAAGATGCGGATAAATCGAATGAAGAAGATGATGCGGATAAATCGAATGAAGATGAAGATGCGGATAAATCGAATGAAGAAGATGATGCGGATAAATCGAATGAAGATGAAGATGCGGATAAGTCGAATGAAGAAGATGATGCAGATAAGTCGAACGAAGATGAAGATGCAGATAAGTCGAACGAAGATGATGATGCAGATAAGTCGAATGAAGATGATGATGCGGATAAATCGAATGAAGATGAGGAAGCAAAAGATAATCAGAATGGAGAATCTGATGATGAATCAAACGGGGAAGAAGGTGAAGAATCTGCTGGTGAGCAACCTGTAGAAGGCGAGTTGTCTAAAGGTGATGCCATTAGATTATTAGAATCTTTAGATAAAGAAGAAGATAAAACACAAAAGAAAATTAAGCTTAAATTGCTTAAAGGAAAAAATAATAAAACAAACGAAAAAGATTGGTAATGAAGATAAATTTTAAATTAAAGCTTCAGCAAGCAAGTCCTTTGTTTCTGTTGTTTCTATTATTTTCAACACAGGCGTTTTCTCAATCTATAACGGCTTCGGTTCAACGTTCAAAAGTAGGACTTTCAGAACGATTTGAGGTAAGTTATAAAGCAAATGGCGATGTTGATTTTAATGGATTATCGTTTAACGATTTTGTGAAATTAGGTGGTCCTAATCACTCTTCCCAAATGTCTATCATTAACGGTTCTGTTTCGCAAACGAAGGGAGTAAGTTATGTTTTGCGTCCTAAAAAAATAGGAACATTTACACTTCCGGCCATAACAGGAAAAGCAGGTGGAAAAACAATTTCCAGTAATACCGTTCAGGTTACTGTAATAAAAGGTAGTCCTGAAGCTGAAAGAAATAACATTAATTTAAAAACGGATGTTTTTGTAAGAGCCGTAGTTTCAAAAACCAATCCTTATGTTGGCGAACAGTTTATTGTAACCTACAAACTCTATTTTAATAAGAGAATTGGGAACCCTCAGATTTCAGAATTGCCAAAGTTTTCGGGCTTTTGGAGTAAAGATTTGTTAAAAGGAAATGATTCTAGAGCCACAAAAAGTGAAAACTATAAAGGGCAGAGTTATGAAACATACGTTTTAGGGCAACATTTGTTAATTCCTCAGAAGTTTGGAAAGCTTACCATAGAACCTATGGTTTTGGATTTAACGATTCAAGTACCTACCAATAGAAGAGATTTTTGGGGACAGATGGCATATAAAAACATCCAAACAACCGTACGTAGTCCTAAGCGTACTATGGAAGTTAAATCTTTGCCATCTGCTGGAAAACCTGCCAACTTTAGTGGAGCTGTAGGGCAATTTGTTCTCGAGAACAAACTATCGTCAGATTCTACAAATGTAAACGAAACATTAACTTTTACTCAAACCTTAAAAGGAAAAGGAAATTTAAAATTGTTTAGTTTACCCAATGCTGTTTTCCCGAAGGATATTGAAGTTTACGATCCAAAATCTAATGATAAGATTACCGTAAATGGAGGAGGAATGCGAGGTCAAAAAGAGAATCAATATATTTTAATTCCTCGTAACAAAGGTATGTATAAGTTCTCAATAGATGGGTTTACATTCTTTGATCCTAAAAAGAAAAAATATGTTTCTGTTGGAGGAAAGACCATTGCAATAAATGTTACTGGCGAGGGAGGTTATGCGGCGCAAAATAATCCATCGTCTACTCAAACACCAAATGAAGTACAACAAGAGAAAGTTGATTTTATTGGCGATGATATTTTGTTTATTCATGAAGAAACATCTTTAACAACACCTCAGTCCAATTTTTTTGGTACAATTAAATACTGGATCTATTGGTTATTACCTTTTGTTTTGGGATTGATTATTGTTATTGTGTCAAGAGTACTATCTAATAAAGTTGTAGACACGGTAGCTGTTAAAAACAAAAAAGCCAAGTCTGAAGCTAAAAAACGTTTAAAATTAGCCTCAGAACATCTTAAAAAGGAAAATTATTCTCAATTCCATCAAGTATTACTCGAATCTATTTTTGGTTATTTAAAAGATAAATTTAATGTTGAATCTCAGAATTTAAATTTAGAATTCTTGGTTGATACACTTAAAAAGAATTCTATTTCTGAAGATTTAATAGAAGAATTTAAAGATATTATTGATGTTTGTCAGATGGCGAATTATGGAGGGTTTAATACAGAAGATGCACCAGGTTTATATGCAAAGGCAGAGCGTTTAATTGAAAATATAGAAGACAAATTATGAGAAAAATTATTCTAATTATTCAAATGGTTTTAGCAGCTTGTTTTTCAATTCAAGGATTGGCAAGTGTAGAAGACCAGTTTACAGAGGCAAATGCCTTTTATAAGAAAGGCGAGTTTTCAAACGCCATAAAAGCATATAAAGCTGTAGAAAAGCAAAATGTAGAATCGGCCGAGCTGTTTTATAATATGGGTAATACCTATTACCGATTAAAAAAAGTTGGATGGTCTATTTTGTATTATGAGAAAGCTTTAAAATTGGATCCGAGTTTAGAAGATGCCAAGTTAAACTTAGAGAAGGCAAAAAAGAAAACTGTCGATAAAATAGAAGTGCTTCCAGTTCCAGGTGTGGTTAGAGTTTATAAAAACTTTTTAAGCATAATGAATACCGAAGGGTGGGCAAAAACATCATTAATTTTAGGGCTTCTCTTTGCTATTTGTATGGCGATATTAAATTTCAATAAGACATCGGTAGTAAAGAAAACTCTCTTTTTTGTTAATATTATTTTAGTTGGCGCTTGTTTAATCACTTTGGTTTTTGCTCTATCTTCTTCTCATTATGACAAAGATGAGATGGTTTTAGTGAAAGATAATGTTTATGTAAAAAGTGAACCTACGTCTTCAGGAACTGATTTGTTTATTTTGCATGAAGGTGCAAAAGTTCAGCTCAAAAAGACAAATAATGCTTGGATTCAAATCAAATTATCTGATGGATTAGTTGGATGGGTGAAAGAAGGTTCATTCAAAAATATATAACAAATAGCTTTAGTTTATACTTTGGTATAATAATTGGAAATCGGATATGGATTCATATCCGATTTTTTTGTTAATCCTTATAAAACATCACTAATAGAAGTTATATCGTTTTCGAAACCCAAATTAATGCATGTACTTTGTTATCTATGAAAATATACGCGCTCATATGCTCCATTTTACTATGTGTTTCAATTGCTTTTGCACAGAAATCTCAACAACTAGAGGGTGAGATTATTTCAATATCAGGAACACCACTTGGGTCTATTAATATTATTAATTATACCCATGTATATGGATCAATGTCTAATGAAGAAGGTCAGTTTGCTATGCCTGTATTTATTGGTGATTCAATAACGTTTTCTTCTGTTCATTATGTAGATACAACTATAATAATTGATGATCTTTTACTTCAGGAATCTCGGGTCAAAATAAGATTAACGCCAGAAGTTTTTGTTTTACAGGATATCGTGCTTTATGATGGATTTAGTATGATTGATACAACAAACAAGGCAAGAGGTGAAATAGACCTTGGACTTCCTTTTAATACAAAACCAGTAGAAAGATCGTATACGGAAAGAAAGGAAAATTACTTAAAATCCAATTGGACGTATGCTTTGCTCAACGCCTTGAATGGAAAAACGGATAAACTAGAAAAAATAAAGGCTGTTGAAAAAGAATTTATTTTGGCTGATAAAATTTACGATAGAATAGACTCATCATTTTACCAAAATATCGGAATTCCTGATGATCAAATTTATAATTTCATAGATTTTTATAAATTCGAGGCTAAGCATAGAGGTCTTTTAAATAAAGCTCGATTCTACGAATTATTGAAATTTATTGAGAAGAAAGCGCCATTATTTTTGAAAAAAAGTGAAGCTTTGGAGAAGTAATTTCTATTTTCGGTTTACACCAATACCAAACAAAGCAAAATCATAAGCGGAAGGGTCTTCTGGATTCATTTTTCTCAATACTTTATCGAGTTCAGAAAGGGCTTTAAAGTCGTTTTGTTTTCTTTTTATTAATTGATATTCTCGAGCAATTCTACCAGAATGTACATCTAATGGGCAGGATAGTTTTTGCATGTCTAAAGACGTCCATATGCCAAAATCGACCTCGTTACTATCTTGTCTCACCATCCACCTCAAAAACATATGAAAACGCTTTGCTGCCGATCCTTTCATAGGGTCTGGTAAATGTTTTAATGTTCTTGTTTGTGGATTTAGATTAAAAAAATCTTGTTTAAATCGTGAAATAGCAAAACTATAATGATCTTCGTTTTCTTGAATAAATTGTCCGAAATATTCTTCTAGGTCATTGTAATTGGTATAAATGTCTTGAAGTTTACGAACGAAATAAAGAAGGTCTTCGTTCTGAAATGTTCGGTATAACCAAGAATCTAACGCTTTTATATCCGACGATTGAAAATGTTTAATGAAATCAGTAGGACATCCATCCATGCGTTGCATTAAATCATTCGATTTTTTTAAGATTTGTTCTCGTTTTCCCCAAGAAATAGTTTGGGTCAAAAATCCAGAGATTTCAATATCCGTTTTCAATGTAAATTGATGTGGAATAGAAATAGGATCAGACTCAATAAAATCAGAATTATTATATTGGTTTACATAATAATCCAATTCCTTTTTTACCGAATCAAATTTCATTTGTGCGTATTAACGTTATCTTATTTCGTCCTAATGTTAAAACTTTTTCTTGCTCCAACTTTTTTAGTAATCTAGAAATTACCTCTCTTTTACTCCCAATTTCTTGAGCAATTTGAGCATGAGTAAGTTTTAAAACATTCGTTTTTTCGGCCTTGGTATGCTTTTCTAAATACTGTAATAATCGTTGATCAAGATGATTATAGGCAATCTCATCTATAGATACTAAAAGGTCTTCAAATTTTAATTGCCATTGGTCAATGACAAACTGAAACCAACTCGGATGATTTTTTAGTAATGTAGGCATAAGTTTAGCCGGAATGGCTAAAATTTCAGAATCGTCTACGGCAACAGCTTTTATTTTCGACAAATTCACCGAATGGGTACAATGAAAAGACGCTACACAAACATCTCCCTTACCAATATGGTAAAGGTATAATTCGTTTCCAGATTCGTTTTCTCTATACACTTTTAAACTTCCAAAAAGTACCAAAGGAATAATCTGAATATTTTTTCCAGTTTCTACTATAGATTTCCCTGATTCTAGTTCAATGAGTTGACTCTCTTGAAGAATTTCTTCAAGTAATTTTGGGTCTTTAGATAATGTTGGGAAAAGCTGAGAAAGCTTATGTATGAGTATTTCTGAATTGGCGTTCATCTGTTGGAATAAATCTTATTTCGGTAAAGATAAAAAAATAAAAAGTGGTTGGGTATTTCACCGAAGTTTTTAATTTCCTTTCTTTGGATGATGACTGTATAAATGATTATCTTTATATGAATTATTTAATAAGAAGGACATGAAAAAAATGACTTGTAAACAATTAGGAGGTGCTTGTAATGTAATTTTTGAAGCCTCTACTTTCGAAGAAATGGCCGAATTAAGTAAAAATCATGGAATGGAAATGTTTCAGCAAAAAGATCAAGATCATTTAGCAGCAATGCAAAAAATGCAAGAACTCATGCAAGATCCGAAGGCCATGCAAAAATGGTTCGATGATAAAAGAGCAGAGTTCGAAGCAATGTAGTTTTTGCTTTAACAAAATAAAATAATTGAAACGAAATTCAAATGACGATTTTAGATTGGATATTCCTTTTTCTTACAGGAGGAACGATATATCGTTTATATAAACAAACCTGGACATTTACTTTTAAATGGATGTCTGTTGTTAAGAGTATGGTTTACATGACTATTTTAATGGAAATGATGAATAGATCTTCTGTTTTTACGTTTCAAAAATCAAATTTTAGTGATTATGTTATGATATCGTTCTTCATTCTCTTCACTTTAGAGACTTGGATGAAAGATAAGTGTAATACGGTTTGTTGATTGTATTGTTGTTATGCGTGATAAATATCATCTTAATGATATGGTTTTACGATTTTATTTACTGATATTTATACCTCGAATTTAGAAGTTAACTCAATCTTAATAAATTTAGTATGAAACATATTGTTTTACTTGTTTTGTTGGCCACATTAAGTTGTCAAACAAAGACTCCAGTGATGAATGATCCAATCCCAGATCACGATTCCTTAAAGATTGAATCGAAATTCGTTAACGAAACGCGTGTTATTAATATTTGGACACCTCCAACTTATAAAAATTCTACAGATTCATTTCCTGTTTTATATATGCCAGATGGCGGTATAAAAGAAGATTTTCCGCATGTAGCCAATACAATTGCTAAGCTTGTAAAGAATAAAAGTATTCCTCCAATCATATTAGTTGGTATAGAAAACACTGAAAGAAGAAGAGATCTTACAGGTTTTTCTTCTGTGAAAGATGATGAGCAATATTGTCCATTAACCGATGGCGCAAAAGATTTCAGACAATTTATTAAACAGGAGTTGTTTCAAAAGATTGAATCAAATTACCGAGTTACAACCAAAAGAGGAATAATAGGGGAGTCCTTAGCTGGATTATTTGTTGTTGAAACTATTATGCAACATCCTGAAACTTTTGATTATTATATCGCATTCGATCCGTCTTTATGGTGGAATAATCATGCTTTGGTAAAACAATCCGAAGATATTTTTAATCAATTTCCTTCAAGCAATAAAAAACTTTGGTTTGCCGGATCCGATGCCGAAGATATTTATAAACATACTCGAGTTTTAGCAAAAACATTAGAAAATCAAACTCAAATTAATTGGAAATACGCCGATGAACCTAAAGAACATCATCATACTATTTTTAGAGCCTCCAAAGAAAAGGCTCTAATTTGGATGTTTAATGAATCATTAAATTAGCGAATCGGTGGCCAAATGGCATTTTGATCAGCATTTTTGGGATTAAATACAACCCAAACATGTTCACCTTCAGGACGTTTTTCATTTGAAAAATCCCAACTGGTTACATGGTTTTCGAAATCACCTTGTGGCGTACTAAATGTATAATCAATTCTTAAAGGGTGATTGTGATTGATGTGTTGACTATAATCTACATAAACTGATTTGATGATTCCTCTTGTTGGAGTGCCAAATTGTAAGGACACCAATTGATTTTCTGAGTTTTTAAATGCTGCTCGTAAAAGGAAAATACCTATTATTGGAAAAATAATGGTTGGAATAAATAGCATAAAAATGGCACCCACCAAAAATTGAGTATTTTTCCAATATTTAACACGTCCTGCATATCCTCTAGGTAATTTTCGGGGTGTCGCTGGAGGTTTTGGCAGTCTTGGAGTTCCAGGAATATGTGGTAGTTCTCCTCCGCAAGAAGTACAGTGGGTCGTTAAATCCCTTCGGTTAGAACGGGTACACCATCCGCATTGTAGTACCCAAGGTTCTAATACAGCAATAGGTCCACCACATTTTTCACATTCTAAATCTTCATTTTTACATGTATGTAAACACCATTCGCACTTTGTAACACCTTCTTGCATGTTTTTTTGATAAATTGAATGTCGAAAATTATAAAAAATTATTGATTCACTAAAAAGGCATGTAAACAATTTATAGATGCCTTTTTATTTTGTGCTATTGTTTTATAAGTTTAATGGTTTTACTTCCTTTGTTAGATGAAATGGTAAGGAAATAGATACCATTAGAATTGCCAAGTTCTATTTTGGTGTTGTAAGCTTTAGATAATTTTTTGTAGCTTATTTGTTGACCTTGAGTGTTGGTTACTGTGAGTTCAACGTTATTTAATAATTCTGTAAATTCTATGTTTACGGTTCCATGAGTTGGGTTTGGATGATAAGAGAAAATAAAACCATCAACAGGTTCAAGTTCCGCATATTTATTAAAACTAATACATGAACTGGTGTCTATACAATTGTTTTTTCTAATGATCACCGCATAATCTCCACTTTCTTGTGGATAAAATTTATCATTACTTTCTAGTGGAATAAGGGTGTCGTTATTACAGTCTATCCATTGGTAGCTTGATCCATTTTTAAACTGTGTTGATAATAATGAGTCTAATTCGTTTACTGAAGCATTGATAGATGAGCAGGTATTGTTCTGAAATAGCCTGGTTTGTGGTTGATAATTATTGTACCACCCCGAAATTATTAAATCTTGATCATCATCATTATCAAAATCGGCGAAACGAACACTTGTGTTAATGTGTTCTGGTATAAAAAGACGATGTAATTCGTGAAAGTTTCCGTTTCCATCATTTTCATAAAAGGTATTATGACGATTTAAAACGAATGTCGTACCAGAAATAAAGAGGTCTAAGTCTCCATCTGAATCCAAATCAAGTAATTTTATTATAGGGTATTTATAATTTGCAACTGTTGATTGTGATATACATTCGAAATTCCCAATTCCGTCATTTATACCAACTTGAGCAAATGGATGATAACCATCAATAGTTTTAGACCCTGAAATTATCACATCTTGGTCACCATCATTGTCAATATCACCAAATTCAATAGCCGATTCATAGGTTCCTACAAAAGGAACATCTGTTTCTTCCCTGAAATCACCTTTTCCTGAATTAATAAATATTTTGCAAATACCTTCATTTTTATATAGGCCAGTTAGCATTATATCCAAGTCATTATCTCCATCAATATCAGCATAAGCAATGGTTTGCTTTTTCATTAATATATAGGGCGATTGTAGTCTTCTTTTAAAAGTTCCATTTCCATAACCATTATTTATATATAAATATTGACCATGTTTATCCGTATACGGATAGGGAATTCCTGTTAAGAGAATATCCATATACTGGTCGCCATTAAAATCAGCCACTTGAATGGTCGAGCTTTTTAATTTTATAATATTATTATCCTTAAATTCAGTGAAATTACCATGCCCATCATTTTTGAATATTTTAGTTTCTGGAAATAGACTAAAATTTTTGATCTCTTCACCACCTGCAATGAAAATATCTAAATCATCATCTCCATCAACATCAATAAATTTTACCACAGCATGTAATGAGTCTTTTATAGCACTGTTTAATTTTTCGGTAAATATTCCGTTGTGGTTAATGAGTAGTTTAATATCTGGTTTGTATATCTGTTTGGTGTTGGGATCTTTATATGTACCAGAAATAACCATATCTTCATCTCCATCTCCATCAATATCCCCAAAATCTATCGATGATGATCCAAAATTTGTTATTGGAGAGTTTAAGGTGATTTTATAGTTGTAATTTCCTTCGTTTGTAAATGTTTTTGTGGAATTAACATCTTCAAATTCAGATTTACCAGAGATTATAATGTCTTTATCCTGATCTCCATCTATATCTAAAAACGTTGAAAAAGAAATAGAGTAATTTGAAAAAGGCACATCTATGGAATCTAAAAGATTTCCTAACTTATCATATCTACATATTTGTTTGATTTTTGATTTGGTGGTTAAAATAATGAGATTGCCATCTTTGTCGTATTCAATGATTTCAAAAGATGTAAATTTCTGATTCTTAAACATTGTTTTAGAAGTCGGAAAATTTCCATTTCCATCATTAATATAGACTAAACTATTTGAAGATTTTACGATTATATCTAAATCATCATCTCCATCAAAATCTGAAAAATAATAACGACCAAATTTGTAGTCTCCTGAAAAATATTGGATGGTTCCCGAAAGAGTCCCTTGGCCATCATTCAGATATAATGTATGGGTATTTATAGATGTAGTAAATATATCTAGATCATCATCATTGTCTATATCTAGGAGATTTATAGAATTTAGTGATTCGTTTTTGAATGGCAGATCTTCGCCCAAAGTGAAGTTTCCATTGCCATCATTTAGAAACAACTCATATTGTTTTATGGAATTGTGTAAACTTTGAATAATTATATCAGGATAGTTGTCGTTATTAACATCCCCAAAGAAACTGCTTCTATAGTTTAAGTTATGAAATGGTGTATTTTCAACTTCCTTAAAAACTCCTCTACTATTGTTTAAATACAACTTGCAAACTCGGCCTAGTGAATCTGATGTTCCTCCTATAAATAAGTCATCATCTCCATCGTTGTCAATGTCCAGAAAATGAATATCTGCCAATCGTAGTTTCGGGAAGATTGAGCTTTCTAGTCTTGAAAAAGTACCATCTCCATGGTTTTTATATAGTTGTAAAAAAACCTCTTGATCATGATGTCCAGAAACCATAAGATCAATGTCTCCATCCTGGTCTATGTCGGAATGCTTAATGTTATGGTTTCCAATGAAGTATAAATCGTCTATGGTATGGGTTGTCAATCCATCTTGTCCTATTTGTTCAAAGAAAAAGTTTTGAGCGAGCAGGAAGTAATTACTAGTAATAATAAAGAAAAGAAAGAAAAGTTTTCTCATTTGATTGAATTTAAATTAATTGAGTTAAAGTTACGAAAAATTATTTTTAAATGTTATTATTGGCTAAATTGAAAACGTTCTTATTAATTATTGAAAATGGATATATTAACACATACATTATCTGGTATAGCCATGGGAACTGTTATTGCTAGTTTTGATGATTTTGGCTGGAGAAACAAACTAAATATCCTTTTGTTTTCTGCAATTGCAGGAGCTCTACCAGATATTGATGCTATATGTTTATGGAGTAAATTTGACGCGACTATTGGCAATTTTTTTAACCTCGATGTGAGTGGGAAGGTTATTTATTCTTCAAAATATTGGTATTCACACCATGGCTTTTTTCACAGTTTGTTCGCTGCTTTGTTTATGACAAGCCTTTTGTATTTGATTTTTCGTTCGAAAAGAAAACGCGGTAAGGAGAATAAAGTCAACAAAAATAAATTAATACCTGTTGGATTCTTTTTTGGATATTTTATCCATTTATTAGAAGATATGCCAACACCATCCTCAACTTGGGGAGGTGTTAATTTTTTCTGGCCTAGTAAATCGTATATTGGTGGTACAGGTGATATTTGGTGGTGGAATAACTACGATGTTTTTTTAATTGTTGTGACTGTTATTTTTGTTAATGTATTACTCCATCTGGTTCGAAAAGTTGTGAAAATCAACATAAAGTCGTTAACTATTGGAGTATTTGTAATCGGGTTTTCTCTTGCCTTGTTCCAAATAAAGACAAGAGATTTCGATTTTTCTTATAATGGTTATTCTAAAACATACCAACAGTTTGAAAAAAAATCTAAAGCCATACAAAAGGAAATACTAGGAGAGAAGTTGTATGGCATAATGGAAGATTTTGATCATAAATTGGATTTTTACTTTTAATTAAGGACAATGATTTTCATGACTTTCACATTATTTCTTAACCAGTTTAATGGTTTTAGTTCCTTTATTAGATGAAATTGTTAGGAAATAAATACCTTTTGCAGCACCAAGATCTATTGTTGTTTTGAAAGATTTTGATATTTTTTTACTCCTTATTAGTTGTCCCTGAATATTTGTTAGAGTAAGCTCTACATTATGAATCGCTTCGTGAAATTCTATATTTACAGTGTTGTTTGTTGGATTCGGATAATATGAAAATATAAAACCATCCATAGGTTCAAGGTCTGCATATTTATTGAATGTAAAACAAGAACTTGTATCTCTACAATTATTTTTTTCTATAATCACGGCATAATCTCCATTCTCTAATGGTGAAAAATTATCGTTCGTCTCTTTCTCTATTGGTTTATTGTTATTGTCGCAGTTCAGCCATTGATAACTTGACCCATTTTTGAAATTCACAGAAAGTGTTGAGTCTATCTTAGTAATAGAATAATCTATAGACGAGCAAGTTGAATTGTGGTAGAATCGCGTTAGTGGTTGATGTTCTTGACCAATACCAGAAATACATAGGTCGGGGTGACCATCGTTGTCGAAGTCAGAAAAGGCAACAGAACCAAATACAATACCGGGAATAGAATGGTCTGGTTGTACTTTGAAATTCCCCAAGCCATCATTTTCATAGATGAAAGTATGATGTTTTTCTTGTGAATTATTATTTCTTCCCGTAACAAAAACATCTAAATCGTTGTCAGCATCTAGGTCAATAAGTTTTAGAGATTCATAGCTTAAAAGTTTAACAGGGTGTTCTTTTTTTTCTTCAAATATTCCCTGGCCATTGTTTATATAGATTTGAACATGTTCTCGACTCATGTTAAGTAAATTAAAACCTATAATAAATAAATCAAGATCTCCATCTCCATCAATATCTCCAAACTCTATTTTTGATTCTACGACTCCTATGAATGGAGTATTTGATTGTAATGTGTAATTTCCTTTACCATCGTTTGTGAATAATTTGCAAATTTGTTCGTTGTTATAGGTTCCGTTCATTATCAAATCCTCATCTAAATCTCCATCAATATCTCCAAATGCTACTGTAGCTTCTTTATAATATAAGTATGGTGATTCCCAACCTTTTTCATAGGTTCCATCTCCTTGATTTAAATAGAGGTATTGGTTATATTTCTCAATATGAGGATCTTTACTTCCAGTGATGAAAATATCCATATCAGCATCACCATCAGCATCCAAAACATGAATGGTTGTAAAGTAGAAATCTTCAATTTGGTGGCCCTTAAATTCTATAAAATTTCCAAGTCCGTCATTTTTATAGATCTTACTTTTTGTAGATTGACTAAAATGACTCTCTGGAAATCTACCAGAAACGAATATATCCAAATCATGATCACCATCAACATCAACAAATTTTACGGTAGCGAGTACGGTATCTTTTATTGAAGAGTTTTCTTGCTTGATAAATTTTCCATTTTCATTTTTATAAACTTGAATAACACTTTTAGAATTATGTGTTGAATTATTCGAATTACCTGAAATGATCAAATCTTCATCTCCATCACCATCAATATCGCCATAGTCAATAGAAGAATGGCTCAAATTTGGTATTGGTGCATTTTGAAGTTGATTGAAGTTATTAGATTGGTCATTAATATACAAATTTAGAGCGTATTCATCTGAATAATGATTTTTTCCATTTATTAAAATATCTTGATAGCCATCTCCATTTGCATCTAAAATTGAAGAACTTGAAATCATTTTCTTTGAAGAGGCAATGGTGATTGAATCTGTAAAATTTTCAAACCCATCATTGTAAAATATTACATTTGTACCATCGTTTCTATGTGTTAATAAATCAAAATCTCCATCCTTATTCATATCAATAGCATTTATTGAATTGTGGGAGAAATTGCTATTATTAAATATTATTTTTTTTCTATCAAAAATACCTTCTCCATTATTGTAAAACAAGGTTTTGTTTTTATCGGAAATAAAATCTAAATCGCCGTCATTATCAATATCTAAATACTTTATTGTGTTAAAATCTTCGTTTTCTAATAAAGGTTGTTGTAGTTGGGTAAATTCACCTTTTCCGTTATTTAAATACCATAGTTTTGTATATGTATTAAGTGTAGATATAAATATATCTGCAACATTATCGTTGTTGATATCCTCTAGTATTAATCTGCTAATATTATTACTGTCTATTGGTATGTTTGTACTTTTGTTAAATATACCTGAGCCATCGTTTAATAACATTTTCCATCTATCATTTATTGAGGCAGAAGAAGTTCCTAATTTCAAAATCAGGTCTAAATAACTATCTCCATTAATATCTCCAAATTCTATTTTAGATATTCTAAATTCTTCCAAACCATTGTTCGGTATTTCATTAAAAATCCCTCTACCATTGTTTAAATACACTTTGTTATCATATCCATACGCCATCAAAAAAATATCATCTACATGATCCCCATTTAAATCTACAAATTCAATTAAACGTATATTTACTTTAGGGAGGTTGGTGTGCTCAACCTTAGTAAAGCGACCATGACCATTATTCTTATATAGAAACATCATCATGTCATTTCCTTCACGACCATAAATTAATAAATCAATATCTCCATCGTTATCAATATCGGAATGTTTAATAATTTGGGTTTGGATATTTGTGAAATCGGCTAAGGCTTCATTTGTTAACCCTTTTTCGTCAATAGGCTCAAAGAAGAAATTTTGAGAGAAAACATTGTATGAAGAAATTAAAAAAAATAGATAGTAGATTGTCTTTTTCATTGGTGCAGTATTTAATTAATGAAATAAAGATACGAAAAATTAAATTATATTGTTGTAATTCTGTGTGTTGTATTTTTAATTAATTCTTGATGAAGAGAAATGGTTAAGATATCTGAGTTTTATTTATCGAGAGTTCAATGCAAGAAAATGAAATATCTCGATTGTTGCTGAGTTGAGTCGAAGTATATTTTTTGTAACGTTGTACTTCACAAAAAAAACACAAGAGGTGATAAGAAAAAGAGACAATTCAACCTGCCATAACTATTCGGGAGTGAGCTTTACGACCAAAAGGAAAAATTATGTACATTGACTTTCGCTAAGCAACAATCGACAATAATATTTTGATATAGCCATTTCTTAAATCGAACTAACTTTATTTAGGTTGAACCCATCAAAAACAATGACCATTTTATATTGTTTTTCATCCTTCTATTTTTAATTAGGGACATTCTGTTTTTAGCGAAAAAAAAGACCTTAATAGATAAATATCTAAAAAGGCCTTTAATTTGGTATTGAGAATGAGAATTGAAATTAATCACCATCGGCATCAGAAAACGTCGGAGTCACTTCTAAAAGAATAATAAATTCGGTTTTTAAAAGCTTAATCAATGTTTTTACTTCCGTATGAAATTCTGTATAATCAGTTTTTTTATTTGTCAGATTATTGAATGCAGGT
Organism: Flavobacteriales bacterium; assembly: GCA_049607525.1. Classification (GTDB taxonomy): domain Bacteria; phylum Bacteroidota; class Bacteroidia; order Flavobacteriales; family CAJXXR01; genus JBMYYR01. The sequence continues at coordinate 76,197 of JBMYWP010000003.1, read as the reverse complement.
TTTGGTAACGTAGAAAGTAGATTTTCTAGAACCAAAAATTGGTTCTGTATTTTCTTATCCAATTCAATTCCTTTTGTTCCAAAAGATATTAAATAATCATCAAAACCAATAGCCGAAGCATTGTAACCCTGATAAACAGATTTAAGCGTTCTGATATTCTGCTCAATTAGTTCAACACTATATTTGGCATAAATAGACTCCAATTTTGCGTCATCTATTGTCGTGTATTTGCTTAAAGCTAATGGATATCCAATTTTGGTGTTTTTTACCCATTCAGCATATTCTATCATTCTATTTGTGAGTGTAGGAATGGTACTGGTAACAAAATTGTCTGTGCTGGCAATAAATTTAGGTTGGTAAGCGTTTGTCCAAACCGATTTTAATTCATTTACCCCTAAATTGATATTCTGCGAAGTAGAAACTATAAAATCAATAGCTTGACTGTTTCCAGATATGGTATTGAAATCTTGATTGAATAATACATATTCTAAAGCAAAAAGACCTTTTTGATTTGCACCCAATCCTTTAATGAAATCAACATTAATTTGGCTAGAAGAACTCAGAATACCATCAATTTTGGAAGTATTTGCTGGCCAATATGCAATTTCTTGTTCTTGTCCACTGTACTTCAAATCTTTTACCATAAAAAACTTAGAATTTTGCCAAGATGTGGCTAAGTTTTTCCATTGGTTTTTTAGTAAATCTAGATTACTGTTGTTGGCATTAGCTTTAAAAGTTTCTGCCGCAGTAAAGAAGTTCTCGGCCTCGGTACTTAATTCATCTAGACTTGGCAGAACAGCATTATTGGCCATGTTGGTAATTAAACCAGCTCTATCAAAATTATTTTTTTTCGTAGAATCATCTTTTGAACAACTCCAAGCTAATATTCCGAGTACGGAAAATGCAATAAGAATCTTTTTCATTATAGAGATTTTAAGAAGTTAAGAAGATCTTGTCTTTCTTCTTTACTAAAGTTTTTGTAATCGTTTACAGAGTTCTCTGCTTCACCACCATGCCAAAGAATGGCTTCTTCAATATTACGGGCTCTACCATCGTGTAACAAAAGACTATGTCCGTTCACGGTTTCTATTAAACCTAAACCCCAAAGCGGTTGAGTTCTCCATTCGTTACCATTGGCCAAATAATCAGGTCTGTTATCTGCTAAAGCATCTCCCATGTCGTGTAAAAGAAGGTCTGAATATGGTTTTATAGAAACATCTTCAAGAGCACTAATAAAGTGCGAAGTTGTTTTATAATCATCTTTATGACAACCTATACAGTTTGCTTTTTCGAATAATAATTTACCCTTAAGTACTGAAGTGTCTTTGTAATTTCTTCTTTGTGGAACCGCTAAAGTTGCTGCATACAATATGGTATTGTCGGCATTTTCTTTGGTTATTTCTGGCGTACCACCATTTGGCATATTCTGACAATCTACTTGTACAGAAGTACAATTTTCATCTGCATTTATATAGCTTGTAATTCCCATATCACCAAGGAATGCGCCAAGAACTTGTTCAGATAAATTAGGTTGATTTGCCTTCCATCCAAATCTTCCAACAACGGTTTTCTTATCAATATTACTCCAAACTTTATTGGCTTTACCAGAAATACCATCATTATCAATGTCGGTAATATCTTCATATTTAAGAATGGATTCATCAGATAAAGCATCTAATAAACCAAGACCAATCATTTGCTGTCCAACACGAGGTGAGTACATCATGTTTCCAGCCATGGCTCCGTAACCAAGATCTGAAAATGAATAAATAGGTTTCCTTAATTCATAAGATTCTCCATCGGCAAATGTTCCTTGAATGGTTTCATAATCTATATGAAATTTACCTTCCGGAGTAATTCCGTTTATTGATATATCTTGTAATTGTCCTCCGTAATTTGGATCTCCTATTGGCCCACCATGAGGTCCATTTCCAGGTGTAGATAATCGAATAAGGAATCCCGTTTCTTTTTCTCCATCATACAAAGGTGGTCTTCCTCGTCCGTCTTTAAAATGACATGCCGCACAAGAACTGGCATTAAAAAAAGGTCCTAAACCGTCACGAGCTGTTGTTGATGCAGGGGCAGTAACCCAGGCATTTCTGAACATAGAATTACCCGCATGAAATTTGAGTTCGTCTAAACCTTTAAGTTGTGGTATGGGATGTCCGAAAGCATTCTGACCTTGGGCATTTACTGTTGTTTTACCACCTAGTAAATGCTCACCTTTGGTGTATGTTAATTTGGTGGTTTCATCTTTTTTACAAGAAAACGCAAAAAGCAAGCATCCAAAAAGGAGGCTTGCTTTAAGAAAATAATTTCTAAGTATTTTCATAATTTCACTTATACTTATTCTTCTAAGTCGGCTACAAATGTAATTCCAATACTGGCAGCAGATTCAACTAATAAATCACCTAACTCTTGTAGAGAAACAAGAGCATCCATGACCACCTTATTTCCAGCTGTATTTCCACTTGAAATTAATTCGTCGAATGGTTTTTGAGTGTTTATTTTGTTAACTAATTCTGTTGTTGTTGTGAATTTTTCGTCAATCGTTGTAGCTAATACACTGTTTTTTTCTTGGATTAAGTCACGTATAGAAGATCCATTGATTGTACCATAAGTACCTTCCCAAACGTTTTTAATTCCCATATAGTTTTGTACGATATCTCTGTGTGTATTGTCAGAAAAACAAGAATGCTCATCTTCTTGATCTTTGTTAGATAAAGCTACAAACATACGTTCTCCAGCAAGTTCACCTTTAGCAAGTTTACCCATTCCGTTAAACATATCTGTTAAGGCTTGGTCATCAGATTGTGCTAAAAATGCTTTACGTCCCCAAGCATTGTTGTCTTTCCAAGCATCTACCAGGTAAGTTAAATCTGTAATTAATTGGTCTGTAATTAACTTTAAGTATGTTTTTCTTCTTTCAGCCAAAGCATCGGTAGAAAAATCTGTATGAGAACGTTGTCCGCTTAAAGAATAATCTGGAGTTGTTGTTCCAGGTGCCATGTTAAAATCTTGTCCCCATAATAAGAATTCGATTGCATGGTAACCTATAGAGATTGATTTTTCATCTACAGATTCGTTTTGATCTACAATACTAGAAATTGTTAAATTGAAAGTTGCATCTCCAATTAATCCATTATTTTCTACAGTATGTGTTGTTGGATTGTAAACGTAGTCAATAAAGTTTTCGTTTAATGGCCATGCGTTCAATGCACCTTCAGGTCCATTATCATCATCAATAGGACCAGCCCAAAAACGATAAACTTCTGTTAAACCATAAGGCTCTCTTGCAGTTATCCAAGCATCTTTTGCTGCTTGATGCGTTTGTGCATTTGGTGTAGTTGTGAACGCATTAATTGCTGTTTTTAGATCATTAGCAGATGATAAGGCATCTGCATAGTTAGCAGCAACCATCTTAGCGTAATTCTGTTTTACAGATGAACTACTTGTTTTAGATGAATCATCATCATTTTTACAAGAAGTCATTAAACTTCCAATAGAAATTGCTCCAGCTAGAAACAATAATTTATAGCTTTTCATAATCGATTTATTTAGACTGATTAAAAATAGACTGCAAATATATAATCTACTTTTGGTTGATTAATAAATCAAAATAAGAAAAGAAATAAGTTTAATGAGTTGTTTTTGAGGTGATTGTAGGGGTGTGTGGTTTTCTGAAAATAAAACCTACCTAAAATAAGGTATTATAAATTATCCTCTGCAAACCATTCGGCATAGCTTGTACCCGTTTCTCTAAGTAATAGGGCATGAAGTTTTACATGGTTTGGTAGTTTTTCTAAAAGAATTTCAGCAAAATCAATAATCATGTTTTCACACGTTGGTTGATATGGCTTGTAAACGACATTTTGGTGCTTTTCTTCAATTCCTCTAAATCGTGAATCCGATTTTAAGATAAGGGCATGGTCAAAAACTGAAATAATATTGTCTTTAACAATCGATTTTAACTCCGAAAAATCCATAACCATTCCTAATTTAACATGGTTTTCATCTGAAATAGGAGTTCCTTTTACAGTTACAATAAGTTCATAAGAATGCCCGTGAATGTTTACACATTTACCATCATAACCATCTAAAGCATGTGCAGATTCAAAAGTGAATTCCTTACTAAGTCTAACTGTTCTCATGTCAAAAATTTTGGCGAAGATAAGTAATATCTAGATTCGGAATAATAGAATGTATATAAATTATTATAGAATTTGGATAAATGTATTATTTCAAGATCACAAGAGTTGGTATTAGGGAGGTGAAAAACGAAAACACCACAACGAAAAATGTTTTCAATTGTGGTGTTTATGTTTATATTATTTTAAAGATTCTAAATAACCTTTTCTTAATTCATCTGTACCATTCATTACATTTCCAAAGAACGTATGCGTTGTTTCTAAACCACAAAATTCAAAAACACCTTGATCTATTGTTTTTAAAATGGCTGTATGCATTCCATTGGCTTCATAATATTCATTTGGACTACCAGAACATGTAATAATGTGTGCCTTTTTTCCTGGTAACAATGGTTTTGGTCCATTTTCGTCATATAAAAAAGCGAATCCCATTGTAAACACTCTATCAATAAAACCTTTTAACATGGCTGGCATTTGTGCCCACCAAATAGGGTAAACAATGGTTATTTTGTCTGCGTTTTTAATTTTTTCTTGATAAGCTTTAATATTTTCAGGTATTTGTCCACCTTGGTACATCCAGTCAATGTCCTGACCACCTAAAACAGGATCGAATTTGTCTGCATATAAATCGATATGTTCTACAGTTTCTCCGTCGGCTTTAGATTTTTGAATGACAGTTTCGGAAACGGCGTGGGTAAAACTTTTAGGATTAAAATGTGTTGTAATAATTAAATGATTCATACTTGATTTTTTTTTGATTTACTTACTTTTGTTTCACAAAGTAACTGATAATAGTTTCAAAAAGAAACTTGATACCTGAAGGTAACATAAAAATAGTAGTAACCTATGAGTAACCGAGTGATTTTTAAAGATATAAATACGTGTCCTATTACGTCTGTTATGCAGGTAGTTGGCGGTAAGTGGAAGCCTATTATTATTTATGTATTGTCTAAAGGGACTTTAAGATTTGGGAAAATTATTTTTTTTATTCCAAATATTTCCAGAAAAGTTCTGACTCAGCAATTAAGAGAATTGGAACAAGATGGCATTGTAAAGCGAACGGTGTATAATGAAACTCCACCTCGAGTGGAATATGAACTTACAAAAAAAGGGTTGGAATTGTTACCGATTTACGAACAATTGGCAGAGTGGGGGCTGACATATTCTAAAAAAGATGCTTAAACATTTAACAAGAACAAATGTTTGGATGTCTTTAAGTGTGACTTGTTTAACCTATTTGGTTTATTTGAGGAGTTTTCCGAACAACATTAATGTGATGTATTTGTCGTTTGTTTTTTTGGCTTCAAATTCTGTTTATCATTTTCATAGACTTGTTAGACACTTGTATTACGCCGAAAAAACATACGAAAAAAGAAGTCTTTGGCTACAATCCAATAAAATAATATTAACCATTTGGGTAGCACTTTCTGGAATAAGTAGTGTTATTTTATTTCATAAGTTGGATTTACTGTTTTCGCAATTAACATTTCTTTTACTTTTAAGTGTTCTGTTCTATGTTATACCATTTATTAGGGTAAATGATATCTGGATAAAATTAAGGGATATTCCGTTTTTCAAGATATTTTTGGTTGCTTTCATTTGGGCATTGGTTTCTGTATTCATTCCATTTTATATGAGCCAGGTACCGTTTACGAATATGATGTGGAGGTATTTTTTGAGTCATTTTTTACTGATTTTCTCTTTAACCCTGCTATTTGATATTCGAGATATGAGCATAGATGAAACAAAAACGTTTGCTTCTTATTTTGGTGCACACAAAACAAAAATATTAGCGTCTATGACCCTTCTTTTATGGTGTGTTGTTGAAGTATTTGTGATTAAACAAATAGAAATTGAAGTTTGTTTGACGTTTTTATTGGCTCTGTTTCTTTATTGGAAAACAAATGAAAATAGCAAAAGTATTCACTATTCGTTTTATTTAGAATCTGTTCCAGTGGTTTTGTTCTTACTCCATTTTATTATGAAATAATAAATAAAACAGTGAAGTCTTTACAATGCCTTTCAAATTAGTATTTTTGCACACTAAATTATGATTTATGAAAATACCAAAATTCATTTATATAACCTCAGTTTTTATTTTTGGACTTACTTTATTGTCCTGTGGATCAAAAACACCATCATCTCAAAAACAAGTCAATACGACTGTAGATTCGAATTATGTGATGTCTGCAGCATATGGTACAGATGATTCTTTGTATCAGATGCTAGGAAAATACAGAGAAGAGAAGAATAAAAAAATGCATGCTGTATTAACCACTACAAAAGTGGGTTTTACTAAAGAAAGACCAAGTAGTAATCTAACAAACCTAATGGCAGATATTTGTGTGGAGTCTGTACCTAAACTCAATACACAAAAGGTTGATTTTGGATTGGTGAATTTTGGAGGAATTCGTTCGAGCATTCCAAAAGGAAAGGTGAGACTTGAAGATGCCTATAAATTAATGCCATTTGACAATGAACTTTGTTTGTTGAAAATTAAGGGTGATTCAGTTCAATCTATGATTCATTATATTAGGAAAAGAGAGGGAGAACCTATTTCAGGAATGCAACTTGTGTTTGAAAATGAAACCATTAAATCGGCTAAAATTAATGGTAAGACATTTAACAATAAAATGGATTATTGGTTGGTAACCAGCGATTATTTGGCAAATGGAGGCGATCGAATGATATTTTTGTCCAATCCGATCTCAAGGATTGATTTAGGTGTAAAATATCGCGATGTTATTATTGATTATTTCGAAGAGAAAGACGTTATTATTTCAAATACAGAACAAAGAATTATCTATGGCAACAAATAGAAGAACATTTTTAAAAAATTCGGGATTAGTTTTAGGTGCTGCTAGTTTAACTTCTTTAAATGCAGAGGCGTTATCTTCAGATTTTGAAAAAATAACCATTTTGCATACAAATGATGTGCATAGTCATATAGATCCTTTTCCAAAAAAACACAGCAGACATGCCAATGAAGGTGGTGTTGTACATAGATCGGCATTAATAAAGACCATAAGGAAGGAAGAGAAAAATGTCCTTTTGTTAGACGCTGGAGATATTTTTCAAGGTACACCTTATTTCAATTTGTTTAACGGACAAATGGAATATGATGTAATGAATTATTTGAAATATGATGCCGCAACTATTGGAAATCACGATTTTGATATTGGTATTGACGGATTGATTAATCAGTTAGATAGAGCCGATTTTTCAATGATTAATTCGAATTATATTGTTAAGGATACAGCCTTAGAAAATAAGGTTATACCAAATAAAATCTTTCAGAAATCTGGAATTAAAATTGGAATTTTTGGAATTGGAATAGAGTTAGCTGGTTTAGTACCTGACCAACTTTGTAAAGGTGTGGTTTATCAAGATCCAGTAAAAATAATGTTACAACAAGAAAAAGAATTGAAAGAAAAAGGTTGCGATATTATCATTTGTCTTTCTCATCTTGGATTCAGCTATAAAACCAATAAAATTTCGGATCAAATTTTAGCTCAAAATTCGAAGTTTACCAATCTAATTATTGGTGGACATACCCATACGTTTTTAGATGCTCCTAAACCTATTAAGAACAGCTTAGGAAATGAGGTAATTATTAATCAAGCAGGGTGGGCTGGTTTACAACTTGGTAGAGTTGAGTTTTATGTTGAAAAACATAAAAAAACAGCTTTGGCCTTTGGGAAAAATATAACCATTGGTTAAGAGTTTTTTAGATTGATTATTAGTGCATTATCTAAGGTGAGGATTTTTATCATGCAGAAATTCAGTGAGTTGAGTGTTTGTTATTCTTAATGTTGTTTAACTATCTGATATGGTGATTATTGACAATTAGTGTCATTGGTAATTATTTTTTGTTATTATTAATCTCGTTAAATAAAACGAGAATTACAATAGCAAAATCATTTTTTTTTAAACTTTTTTTGTCTCAAATTTGTCTTCCAATTACACCATTGGCATTCGAATAAATTTTTATCAATAAACTTGGTTCAATTAAGTAAATGACGCAAACTCCTGAACATATTTGGAATAACTGCCTTGACTACATCAAGGAGAACATTAGTCTTCAAAGTTATAAGACTTGGTTTAGTCCTATTAAACCAGTCAAGGTAACAGGAGATGTTCTGCATATTCAAGTTCCGAGTAAGTTTTTTGCTGAATGGCTAGAAGAACACTACATCACTTTACTAAAAGCATCTATTCGTAGAGAATTGGGTGAACAAGCAAAGTTGGTTTATAGTATTCTTGTTGAAAAACCAAAAGTAAATTTAGTTCCTCAAAATGGTAATTTACCAAAGAAAGAGGTTGTTAAATCTGTACCGAATGTTGTAAAGACTCAAACTCAAATACCTGTTGCGAATCAAACCACACAGGTTGCTAAAAAAGCTCAAAACAGTGCTGATCTAGCAAATCCGTTTGTTACTCCTATGCTAAATAGGGTACAAGTGGAATCTCAATTAAACAGAAATTATTCTTTCGATAACTTTATTGAAGGTGATTCTAACCGTTTAGCGAGATCTGCAGGTTATGCTGTTGCTCAAAAACCAGGAGGTACTTCTTTTAACCCATTATTAATATATGGTGGTGTTGGATTAGGAAAAACCCATTTAGCACATGCTATTGGAATTGAGATTGAACAAAATTTTCAGGACAAAACAGTATTATTTGTTTCTGCGGAGAAATTTACTCAACAATTTATTGACGCCATTCGAAAGAATACAAGAAATGATTTTGTTCATTTCTATCAGATGATTGACGTTTTAATTATTGATGATGTACAATTTTTCTCCGGAAAGGAAAAAACTCAAGATGTATTTTTCCATATTTTCAACCACCTTCACCAACAAGGAAAACAATTGATTCTAACTTCGGATAGAGCACCTGTTGATATGCAAGGAATGGAACAACGTTTGTTGTCTCGTTTTAAATGGGGATTGTCCGCAGATTTACAAAAACCTGCATTAGAAACCAGAATAGCCATTCTTAATAAAAAATTGGTAAATGATGGGATTAAGATGCCTGATGAAATTATTGAGTATTTAGCATATTCAATTTCATCTAATGTTCGTGAATTAGAAGGAGCTTTAATTTCTTTGGTGGCGCATTCTACACTCAATAAAAAGGATGTGACCTTGAGTTTAGCCAAATCAATTGTAGATCGTTACGTTAAGGATAATGTAAACGAGATTACAATTGAAATCATTCAAAAAATTGTTTGTAAATATTTCGATATTCCTATGGATGTTTTAGTTTCTAAAACGCGAAAAAGAAATATTGTTCAGGCAAGACAAATTGTAATGTATTTGGCGAAAAAACACACCAAAAAATCTTTAGTCAAGATTGGTAAAGAAAATGGTGGTAGAGATCACGCAACTGTTCTTCATGCCTGTAAAACAGTAAAAAATCTGATCGATATTGATAAAGATTTTAGCAAGTATGTGTTAGAAATTGACAGAAAACTTTCTTTCGATTAATCTCTGTACCGAATCCATTTAATTTCCTGAAATTCTACTTTTTTTTCATATTTTTATTTGTGAATAAAACGTTTGCACAAAAACATTTCTTTATAAGTGAAACTTAAAATTAATTATTGATTTTCAGAATCTTACTGTTTTATTGTAACTTCTAAAGGTATCTGTTGTATTGGCATGTCATTGGTATCTGTTTTTGCCGTTTCAATTTGTTTTAATACATCGAATCCCTTTGTAATGTGTCCAATAATCATATAATTATCATCTAGTCTCGGTAATCCATTTTCGTTGGTTACTATGTAAAACTGACAAACGTTAGATTGTTTTAAAGGATTTTCATCTCTTCCTATTCCCAAAGCACCGTAGGTATGTTTTAAATCTTTATGAAATTCTGGGTTTAATAAATAAGGCGAATTTTCGAAATATTGCACAGAATCTGGACAACCTCCTTGGATTACAAAATCTTTGATTACCCTATTGAACGTAAATTGGTTGTAATGATTAAGATTTGCCAACTCAATAAATTTAGTTTTATGGTTTGGCGTTTTGTCCGACAATTCAAAAGTCATAACACCCAATGGCGTTTTAATTTCACCAATTGTAGGTTTTGGATTATTGTTTAAATGTTGTGTCGATTTTGAGCCACAAGCTGATAATAATATGAATAAGATGATTGCTATCGGACTGTATTTAATTTTCATCGTTTTAGTTTTTTTGTTTAATGGAAAGACAAAAAAATGACTTTACTTGTAAACTTCTTACTGAACGTAAGTTCTATGTAAGAAATAGATATGTCAAAATTTTATTGTCGATGGTTACTGAGCGAAAGTCGAAGTACAAATTTTTCTCCTTTAGGTCGCAAAACTTACTCTCGAATAGTCGGTACAGGGCGAATTGACACTTTTTATTGTCTCATCGAGTGTTTTTTGTGAAGGATTATGTAACAAAAATTGTATCGAGATGTTTTATTATCTTTAATCGAACTCTCGTTATTTTGTATTCCGATTTAAGCAATGAAAGATAATAAAATTCTTTCTTTATTCCTCTCAGGTAATAAAACAAAGAAACCCAATTTTAATAAAATTGGGTTTCTTTAGTCAGTATGTTTTAATGTGATTTTCTTTCCTAGTATCTGTGAGCTTTTATTGTATCTATAAATGCTTTGGCATGATCTACAGGAACTGTAGGTAAAATTCCGTGACCTAAATTAACAATGTGTCTTTCGTTTCCGAAAGCGTCTAACATACGTTTAGTTTCATCAATTATTTTAGGAATAGGAGCGTGTAACATACTTGGATCAAAATTTCCTTGAAGAGTGATGTTTTTACCTACTTTTTCTCTTGCGAATTGTGGAGAACAAGCCCAATCAATACCAATTCCATTAACGTTTAACTCAGCCATTTCTTCTAAAGCATACCATGCTCCTTTTGCAAAAACAATACTTGGTGCAGAACATTTATCCATGATTTGTTTAATGTATGGATATGCGAATTCCATAAAATCTGATTTCTTTAACAAACCAGCCCAAGAGTCGAATAATTGAAACGCTTGCGCTCCAGCTTCAATCTGAGCTTGCATGTATAGAATAGTAATGTCTGTAATTTTTTGAAGTAAAGTATGTGCTGCATCTGGATTTGCGAAACAGAACGATTTAGCTTGCGAAAAATCTTTAGAACCTTTTCCTTGTACCATATAACAAAGAATTGTGAATGGAGCTCCTGCAAAACCAATAAGTGGTACTTCACCTTTAAGATCCATACGCGTTTGCTTAATTCCTTCCATTACATAACCTAAAGCTTCATGAACATCTGGTATAACAAGATTTTCAGCTTCTTCTTTTGTAGAAATTGTTTTTGGTAATAATGGACCAACTCCAGGAACCATCTGAACTTCTAATCCTAAAGCTTCTGGTACAACCAAAATATCAGAGAATAGTATAGCTGCATCAGATCCTACTTGCCAAATAGGCATAGTTGTAATTTCTGAAACTAAAGATGGAGTTTGACAACGTTCAAAAAATGTATATTTTTCTCTTAATACTCTGTAATCTGGTAAAAATCGACCAGCTTGACGCATCATCCAAACGGGTGGACGCTCTACTTTCTCACCTTTTAGGGCTCTTAAAAATAAATCGTTTTTTAAAGTTGGAAATTCCATTTTATCTTGTTTTTTGTTGTTCTAGTTTTTCGTTTATTTCCGGTAATAGTTCTAACATAGTCTCTATTCCCGGATTTTTGGGGTAAAATATGGTGTGTTGCTTTACTCCAAAGTTTTCTAATGCCTTGGCTGTTGTTTTTCCGATGCAAAGTGCAAAAATAGACTTTTTCCATGGATTCATTTTAAAAAAACTAACAACTTGACTTGGTGAGGAGAAAATAAGTAAATCTATTTCATCCAAATCCAATTGAGTTGGTGTTAAAATGGTTTCATAAACTTCAAGCCTTTGACATTCAATATTGTTTTTGTTCAATTCATCTTCCAAGTGGGTTAAACCTAAATTACCTGTAAGATGGAGAACTGGGTCTTTTGTGTTTGTAACTATTTTTTCGGCCAAATTTGCTGCATAGGATTGTTTTGATACTGTAATTTGTACATTTGGCATGTGTTGTAAAAAATTCGAGGATTTGATACTATTTATGTAAATATTTCCAGTCCAATCTTTTAGGTTTTTTGCTAACCAAAGCGCTGCATTTTTGCTTGTAATAGCTAAATTGTTAACAGTTAAAAAGTTATCTTTTTCCTTTTTTGTAAGTTGTTGAAAACTAAGTTGCTTTTGCACAGTAAGTGTTTTATCCTTAAAACATGAAATAAACGTAAATTGTTTGTTCTCAGTTGTTAATAGGTTTTTTAATGTGTGAAAACTAATAATTCTCATTGTTGATAACTGTGTTGATAACTTTTTTAATTAACAATATAAGGTCTTCTAATTCTGTAGTTTAGATAGTATTTCTTTAGCACCTTTACCAATAGCAATTTCACACGCTTTTTTTCCAAGAATAGGCTCTGATGGATATTCTCCTTCCAAATCGATTCTAATCTCACTTTCTGCCATTGGGTCCATTAAAACAGATTCAAATTTCACCTTGTTTCCAAGTATTTGAACACGAGCACCAATAGGAGCTGTACAACCACCATTAAGTGCATTTAAATACTGTCTTTCTGTATTTACACAAAAGGCAGTTTCTTCGTGATGTAATTGATGCAAAATATCAAAAGTAGATTGGTCATTATCTCGACAAACAATGGCTATTGCACCTTGTCCTGGCGCAGGAAGCATCCAATCTAATCTCATTGCAATTTCATGATCTAAATCCATTCTTTCTAGACCTGCAGCTGCAAAAATAGCGGCATCCCAATTGCTTTCTCTTAATTTTTTTATTCTGGTTTGAACATTACCTCGAATGTCAACCATTTTACTATTTGGGTATTTGTTCAACCATTGAGATTGGCGTCTATTTGAACTTGTTGCGATGATCATTTCACGATCTTCCGACAAGAAATCTAGATTTTCCCTTACAACCAATACATCTTCCCAAGAAGCTCTTTTTAATATAGCTGCCATAACAATACCTTCTGGTAAAACGGTTGGTACGTCTTTTAAGGAGTGAACAGCAAAATCAATCGATTTTTCCAATAAGGCATCGTCTAGTGCTTTTGTAAATACACCTTTTCCACCCATTAACGGTAGGGGAGTGTCTAACACTTTATCACCTTCAGATAATATTTCTACAAGATTGGTTTCTACACCATTTTTTTGAAGTAAATCTTGTACTAAATGACTTTGCCATAAGGCTAATTTACTTTTACGGGTTCCAAGGTTTAGCATAAGAGCATTTATTTCTTTAGGTTTTTTAGTTGATACATATCTGCAAAAATATCTGCAATATCTTCTGACGTGCGGTACTTTCCTTTTATGAATTCAATGTTTTGATTCACCATTTTATTGACAATAGATTTAGAAAATAGATCGGCTTTGTTGTATTCTTCTTCAGAAAACTTAAACTTCTGTTTTTCTAATTCTTCTAACCTTTGATCGTGCATTTTTTTACGATATGCATTAATTAAAGGAGAGATTTTTCTCATCTTAATCCAATCATAAAATTCAAATTTATGAAGATTAATTATGGTTCTTACTTTGGGTATATTTTTTCTTCTGAGCGTAAGTGTTTCATCCTGTATTTTATTCAGCTCATCCATTTCTATTAAATCCACTTCGGCAATGGTGTCAAATACTGGATCAATGTTTCGAGGAACGGCTAAGTCAATAAATACTTTAGGATTTTTACTCTTATTGTTATAATTGGATTCACTTACTGTAAAATTTAAAGCACCTGTAGCTACAATTACAATGTCAGATCGATCAATTTCTTCGGTTAAAAATTCTACTTCTTTACTTTGAACATTCAATTCTTTGGCTAACTTTTCTGCCTTAGAAAATGTTCTATTAATTAAAGTCATTGAACCTATTTTATGATTTTCGATCAGGTTTTTAACTGTTGTTTCCCCAATTTCTCCTAATCCGTATAGAAGAATATTTTTATCAGATAATTGTTTGAAACGGTTTTTGATATACAACACAGCCGCATGCGCTATTGAAGCCGGACCACTGTTAATATCTGTGTCTGTACTTACAGCTTTATAACACTGTAATACATATTGCATTAAACGATGAGTTTCTGAATCTATTAAATCAAACTTCGAGGCGTAGGTTACCGCGTTCTTAACTTGACTAATAATTTGTAAATCACCCAAAATCATAGAATCTAAGCCCATACAAAGTTCAAAGAGTAAATCTGTAGCCTCTTTTTCCCTTTTCAAAAAGGCAAATTCATTAAACAACTCGGCAGAAGTTTCTGTAGCTTCAATAAATAGGTCTATAAGTGTTTGTTCTTGGGCAACATTTCCAAAAGAAAATAACTGCGTTCTGTTACATGTAGAAACAACAAATAAACTTACAATATCTAAAGATTTTGCTTTTAAATGCAGCCTTTCAAGATTTGAATCGGTGATCGAAAATTTTTCCCTGATTTCTATAGGACAATTCCAATGACTAATTCCTATAGAAATAAATTGGTTGTTAGTGGTTGACTTCATGGTTTGGTTGCTTGTTCCACAAAATTAGCACGAGATTTAGACTTATTTTATGAGTTAAATCAATTTCACGTACTTTTTTTCTAAATTCTAAAAATAAATTAAGAGAATAGAAGGTTTACATTTTCTGGTGGTCTTCCTATTACGGCTTTACCATTATGAACAACAATTGGGCGTTCAATCAGTTTTGGATATTCAATCATGTTATCAATCCATTCTTGTTCAGAAAATGTTTTCCCTTTAAAATGTTCTTTGAATATGGCTTCACCTTTTCTAACTAATTTTTCAGCCGGAATATTCAACATGTGCAAAATTTTTGTCAACTCTTCTTTTGTTGGTGGATTATCTAAATAATTAATCACCTCAAAATCTTGGTTAGATTCCTCAATTAATTTTAAAGTATTTCTACTTTTAGAACATCTGTTGTTATGATATATTTTCATAGTTACAATCTATAGGTCGTCTGTAAGTTCTTGATTATTTTTGGCCTCGTTCATTAAATAGGCTTTTATAAATGGATCTATTTCTCCATTCATTACGCCTTCAACATTACTGGTTTCATATACCGAACGAACATCCTTAACCAATTTATAGGGGTGCATAACATAATTTCGAATTTGAGAACCCCATTCAATTTTTTTCTTTCCAGCTTCAATCTCCGATCTCTTTTCAAGTTTGGCTTCCATTTCTAACTCATACAATTGAGATTTTAAAAGCTGAAGTGCCTTTTCTTTATTTCCGAGTTGAGAGCGTGTTTCCGTATTCTCTATAATAATTCCGGTAGGCTTATGTCTTAGGCGAACACCAGTTTCTACTTTGTTTACATTTTGACCTCCTGCACCACCAGATCTAAACGTATCCCAGTCAATATCAGACTGGTTGATATTGATTTCTATAGTGTCATCAACTAAAGGATAAACGTATACAGATGCAAAGGAAGTGTGTCTTTTGGCATTAGAGTCAAAAGGGGATATTCTAACCAAGCGGTGTACGCCGTTTTCTCCTTTTAAATATCCAAAACCATAATCGCCATCAAATTCTAAAGTTACTGTTTTTATGCCTGCAACATCTCCATATTGAAGATTGAGTTCACGAATTTTCATTCCGTTTTTCTCACCCCACATCAAGTACATTCTCATGAGCATTTCGGCCCAGTCGCAAGATTCTGTTCCACCGGCACCAGCAGTAATTTGAAGAACGGCACTTAAACTGTCTTCTTCATTAGAAAGCATGTTTTTAAATTCTAAATCTTCGGTTTTTTGAAAAGTTGTGTTGTAAAGGGTTTCTAATTCCTCAGCTTCAACTTCACCTTCTTTAAAAAACTCATATAAGACATTTAGATCTTCAATTCCAGCCTCTATTTCTTTGCAGGCAATCACCCAATTTTTTAAACTCTTTATACGTTTTAAAACAATTTCGGCTTTCTTATTATCGTTCCAGAAATCTGGATTTTGAGTTTTTTCCTCAGCCTCTTCAATATCCTTTTTCTTCTTGTCTATTTGTAAGTATTCTTTGAGTAAGGCGATACGTTCCTTTAACTTCTTTATTTGATCTAAAGTAATCATAATACTTCAATTTTAATTTTTCGGATGCTAAAAAACGAACAAATTGTACTGATTGAAAACACCAAAACAATAAGTGTTAGAACATCTTTAAACTGCATGTCTATAGGATATGCGATGCTGTTTAGGCCTTCTACCATTAAGATTGGTTGGTAAGTTTGCTGAATATAACACACAATAAATCCTAAAATTAATCCACAAACCACACCTATAATGTTCATTAAATAATTGAGATTCCAAAAAATCTGTCTTAATAACTTTGGTGAACCACCTAAGTATAATATGGTTTTTAGATTATTTTTCTTTTCAATAATCAAAATACTCAATGTACCAATTAGGTTAAAGGCAGCAAGCAATATGATGAGTATGAAAATGAAAATTACAAAATATTTCTCTAGATCTACAAATTTTAAGAAATCTGCATGTTGTTCATTAATATCCAAAACTTTTAAACCTAATGGCTCTATTTGTTTACTCAAATCATCTTTTGTAGAGTACAAATCGTTTTTTTCTTTTACCCGTAATTCTATGGCTGAAACTTTATTCTTTGTATCAAATAATTTTTGAGCGTATTTTATATTTGTAAGACCGTAAATAGGATCATATTCTGGACTTATAGAGAAACTTCCGATGGTAAAAAACTTTTGAGATCTAAAGTCTTTAGTTATATCTAAAGATATTTTTTTATTCGGTTTTGGAACCCAAACTTCTACATGACTGTAGGTATTTCCAACTCCAATAGCTAATTTGCTTCTTAAACTTTCACCTAAAAAAACGTGAGGTAATTCGTTATTAAATTCTAGAAAATCGCCATCAAATATTTTGGATGATAAACGACTGACCTTTGCGAAATTGGAATCGACTCCTTTAATGATTCCAAATTCGTTTTTGTCTCCAGAAAGAAATAAGCAACGGTCTTCAAGTATTTTCGAGTAATGAGCAATATTAGAATGCTCAAGTGATTTTTGTAATTGCGACTCGAACGGAAAGAATTTTTGTGATTGATGAACGATTTTCAACTCCGAATCAAATTCAGAATACATATTTTTCACAAATTCTCCAATACCATTAAAACCAGAAAGTACAATAAACATGGCTGCACTCACCACCGTAATGGCAATAACAGAGATCCACGAAATTAAATTGACTGCATTTCTATTGGTTTTAGAAAAAAGATACCGTTTGGCTATGAAAGAAGCTAAATTCAAATTATTGTTTTAGAGCTTGATCAATTTCTGCCATTAATCCTAAAGATTCATCTAAATAGAAAATTAACGAAGGCACAACACGTAGTTGTTTTCCAGCTTTTTTTCCAAGTTCGAATCTGATTTCTTTTGTATATTCTGTGGCAAGTTTTTTAAATTCGATTTCCTTTTCAGGAAACAAACTAAGAGCAACCTTAGCAATTCCTAAATCTGGAGAGATTTTTACATCTGTAACCGTTACCATTTGACCAGGGAAACATACCGCATCTTTTTTTCTGAAAATGTCTGCTAAATCTTCCTTAATCAGGTTGTTTATTTTTTTTTGTCTTATAGACTCCATGATATCATTTTTTGAATGGACAAAGATACAAATCTCTGTACATATATTACTCTATCTATAAAATATCATGAAGAATAAATATAACATTCATGGACATTAAATCATTCAATTAAAAATCTAGTTATTGAAGAATGGGAGGAGAATCGTCATTTTTCTGTTTTTAGACTATGGAATTTTAAATTATTTCAATTTATCGTAAGTTCTTACATCCATAATGTTATGACCGTTTTTTTGACCAAGTGCTTTTGTTGTAATTTGCGCTCCTTTGTTGATGTAAACAACATATTGAGGGAATTTTTCGAATACATTTTTAAACACTAAACTATCAACATTGTTGTTTACAAGTTTAAAAAAAGCTTCTTTGCTTGTGGTTTCATCTTTTGTATTTACGGAAAGGAAAAGGTCGTTTTTTTCGTTGTGAATTTTCAATTTTTGTGAATATATCGTATCATTTATATGTACCATCATTCCAGTAGCTTCATAACATTTGTTTTCTGTATTCCAACTCCAATGTTCTTTTGCAATTTTGGATTGATGTTTACATACCCATGAGCCTTTTAACCATTCAAGTTTTGATTCATAATTTTTTGGAGTTAACTCACAAGAAATTGTTGTTATCCCAATCATTATTATACCTATTGATGTAGAAAGCTTTAGTTTCATAAGAAATATGCATTAATATGGTTTTTGTTACAAAATATGTACCAAGGTTTAGTTTTGTAGTTTTAGAATTGATTATTCAAAGATGTTGTTAATCTATCGGTTATAAAAATATCTTATGTTATTAAAACTAAAAAAAGGTTGATATGTAATAAATACATATCAACCTTTTTTGTTTTTGTAAGCGTAGTCTTATTTAGCTTTTAAAGCGTCAAAAGTTTTCTTAGCTTCTTTCCATTTGTCTGTATCACCTAATTCGTAATAAACAGTCATTAATGCACTTGCAATAGATTTATTTTCAGGATCTAATTTAAGAGATCTTTCTAAGAAAGGTAAAGCTTCTTTGTAAACTTCTTTACGTTGAGCCTTTAGTTTTTTATGTTTAGCTTGGTCTGCACTAGAGAAACCTAAATCATTCATTTGGTCGATGATTTCGTTTGTTTCTTTCATGTAAATACCAGAAATGTTTACATATGCATCGGCATTGTTAGAATCTAACTCAATGGCTGTTCCATATGCTGCTTTTGCTCCGTCAAGGTCATTAGATTCAGCTAAACTATATCCTTTGATATATTGTAAGGTAGAGTTTTTTGGGTCCGATTCAATGGCTTTGTTTAAAGAAGCTAAAAGTTTATCATTTTCACCTGAGTTGATGTAGTAATTTACCTCTTCGAAAATAACACCAATACAATCTGTACACTGAGATTTACTCAATTCCAATTCTTTGATGTAACCTTCTTTATCATCTAGATTTGAAAATGCTTTCAGTTTGTTTAAGTGATACGCTTCATTTGTTGGCTTAAGCTCAATTAATCTTCTATTTAGCTCAACTACTTTAGGGTAGTCTTTTGCGCTCATAGACATAATTGCAGCATTGTTTAAATTGTTTGTATCAATTTTATTGAAACCAGATTTTGCAATTGCCACAACTTTTTCAAATTGTGCTGAAGCTTCCTTAAATTCTTTATTATCAGAATGTTTAAAAGCATTGTTTACATATCTGTTTGATATTACACCTAAATTGTATAATGATTTATTTTTGTCAAAAGGAGAATCCATTGACAAATCTTTTTTGAAGGCAGCCTCTGCAATTTCTAAATTCTCTATTAAAGAATCTGTTTGATAAGACTCTAAATATATAAGCCCTTTATAATGCCAAAATTTCGCAAGGTCTTTTGATTTTAAGGTAGATCCGCTTTCTATTTTGTCATTAGCCTTGTCAATAAAAGTTTTGGCTTTAATTGGATTCTTTTTTCTTTGTTCCATAATAGCAGATGTTAAATCCATCTTTTGTGCCATTGTTGGAAGCGTTAAAGCGCCTACTATTCCGATAAGTAGTGATTTTTTAAGCGTCATTTTCGTCATTTTTAGTTTCAGTATTTGTATCTTCTGTTGTCTGAGAATTTTCGTTATTTTCTAGAGTTTCAACACCTTCAATGTTTTCTTCATCTTCTTCGTCGTTTTCAACTTTTGCAACAGCTGCAATTTCATCATTTTTACGAAGCGATATTAATCGAACACCTTGAGTGGCACGACCCATTACGCGAATGTCTTTCATTCCCATACGAATCATAACTCCAGATTTGTTTATAATCATCATTCCATCGGTATCTTTTACATTTTTAATTGCAATAAGATCACCAGTTTTTTCACTTATGGTAATTGTTTTTACACCTTTACCACCACGGTTAGTTATTCTATAGTCTTCAACTAAAGAACGTTTACCATATCCTTTTTCAGAAACAACTAATACACTTGTCAGTGGGTCTTCTACACAAATCATACCAATAACTTCATCTCCATCATTGGCTAAAGTTACACCTCTTACACCCATTGAGTTACGTCCGACAGATCTTACAGTGCTTTCATTAAACCTGATGGCCTTACCGGTATTAATGGCAAGCATGATTTCATTATTACCGTTTGTAAGTTTGGCCTCTAAAAGTTGATCTCCTTCTTTAATTACTATGGCATTTATACCGTTAACTCTTGGTCTAGAATATGCTTTTAAAAGGGTCTTTTTTACAATACCCTTCTTCGTTGCCATTACAATATAATTCGAGTTAATGTACTCCTCATCCTTAAGATCTTTTGTGTTAAGGTAAGCCATTACCTTATCATCTTTAGGAATATTGATGAGGTTTTGAATGGCTCTACCTTTTGCTGTTTTACTTCCTTCCGGAATTTCAAATACTCTCAACCAGAAACAACGACCTTGTTCAGTAAAGAACATCATATAATCGTGATTTTTGGCTGTAAAGATGTTTTCAATAAAATCTTTATCACGGGTAGTTGCACCACGTTGACCTACACCACCTCTGTTCTGAGCCTTGTATTCTGATAAAGGTGTACGTTTAATATATCCTGCGTGAGACATTGTAACAACAACATCCTCATTCGGGATCATATCTTCCATGCTAAATTCACCACCAACGTAATTAATTTCTGTTCTACGGTCATCACCGTATTTTTCAATAATTTCGTTCGTTTCCTCTTTTATGATGCTCATTTTTCGTTCATCACTTTCTAAGATATCTTTTAAATCTGTGATTAACAGCATAAGTTCAGCATGTTCATCACGAATTTTATCAGATTCTAATCCTGTAAGTTTTTGAAGTCTAAGATCTAAAATTGCTCTGGCTTGAGCTTCAGTTAATGAGAAGCGTTCAATTAATCCAGTTCGTGCAATTTCTGGAGATTTAGATTGACGTATTAATGCAATAACTTCATCTAAATGATCTAATGCAATTAATAAACCTTCTAAAATATGAGCTCTTTTTTCGGCTTGAGCCAATTCGAATTGAGTTCTTCGTACAATAACATCAAACCTGTGTTCTACGAAGTACTTAATCATATCTCTTAGGTTAAGCATCATTGGACGCCCTTTTACAAGCGCAATATTGTTAACACTAAAACTCGATTGTAATTGTGTGTATTTAAATAATTGATTTAAAACAACGTTAGGAATGGCATCTCGTTTCAATTTATAAACGATTCGCATACCGTTACGGTCAGATTCATCGTTTAAATCTGCGATTCCTTCTATTTTCCCATCGTTTACAAGATCTGCAGTTTTTTTAATCATGTCTGCTTTGTTTACCATAAAAGGAATCTCCTCTACAATAATACATTCACGATCTTTTATTTCTTCAAATCTAGCTTTTGCCCTAAGTACCACACGACCTCTTCCGGTATGGAAAGCATCTTTTACACCTTCGTATCCGTAAATGATACCACCGGTTGGAAAATCTGGAGCTTTTACATATTCCATCAATCCATCAACGTCAATATCAGTATTATCAACGTATGCATTAACGGCATTACAAACTTCTGTAATGTTATGAGGAGGCATATTTGTAGCCATACCAACGGCAATACCAGAGGCACCATTCATTAATAAGGCTGGAACTCTTGTTGGAAGAACTTTTGGTTCTTTTAATGTATCATCAAAGTTTAATTGAGTGTCAACGGTATTTTTTTCAATATCGCTTAACATTTCTTCCGAAATTTTTCTCAATCTCGCTTCGGTATAACGCATGGCAGCAGGACTATCTCCATCTATGGAACCGTAGTTACCCTGACCATCTACCAACATATATCTTAAAGACCACTCTTGGGCCATTCTTACCATAGAATCGTAAACTGAAGTATCTCCATGTGGATGATACTTACCAAGGACCTCTCCAACGATTCTTGCAGACTTTTTATAGGCTCTGTTAGAAAGTACACCAAGTTCGTACATTCCAAATAAAACACGTCGATGTACTGGTTTTAAACCATCTCGCACATCGGGAAGAGCACGGGAAACAATTACCGACATCGAATAATCGATGTAGGCTGATCTCATTTCTTCCTCAATATTAATTTTTATTACTTTTTCTCCGTTTGACATACGTGAATTGTTACATTTTTGAACGTACGAATATATACTTTTTTGGGGAGATTTCCATAGTTATTCAAGGTGAAATAACGACTTTTTTAGATGGATTTCTAATATTGATTAATCGACCAATATTTTTTCCATTTTCAAGGTTATTTTCAAGTCATAAAATGATTGAATTTTCACTAATATTCTTAAAAGCGTAATGCATTTTCTTTTAAAGTTTTATTACTTTTTTAGATAGGTTGTTGGAACAGCATTATTTTTGAATACAAAAATTGGTCTGTTGTTATTTCTCTTATTTCTTTGAAATATTTTATCTACAAAACTTGGTTTAGCTGTATGGACCAATTCTATTTCAGGATATGATTTCTTTAAATCTTCAATTCTCGATTTAATATTTTCTTCACCTACAATGAATAAATAATTTGGTTCTCCAACCTTAAATATTTCTCCTGTATAAAAGGGTGAGTTATCAATCTTGAAGCCTGCTTGTTGTTGTGCATTTTTAGCCTTTATTGAAACACCTCTGTTTTTTTTCTTAGATTTCTTAATATTCACAAATTTTGGATATTGTCCTGTGTAAAATAAAGGTAATCTTGTTGCTACTGTTCTGTCTGTTTCTTCCACCAAAATAAGATCTACTTTTTCATTTGTAGAATATATGTATTCTGCAGCCTTAACACGAGCTTGTTTTGTAGAATACGTAGTCATTAACACGAGTAGAATGGTATTTGTTACCCAGAAAAACCCAAGAAGGATTTTTTTAAGCATTTTATTAGTGGACCAAAACGTAGATCTAGTTAAATATAAATTCCATGCCAATACACCTGTTGTTAGCATTAGAGGTACTGCAGGTAGTATAAAACGTTCTTGCTTATTCGGGAAGAGTGAGTGAAAGGCTAGAAAAATAAATGCTGGTAAGAAAAGAAGTAAATATTTTTTTGGATATCTGAAGAACCCAAACAACATGGCCAAACTTAAAGGTATACCACAGGCGAAAATAAAAACCGTAATATATTTTAATACGCCTCCTTGAAGAAAGTCATTTTTGTGCTCATTATTGTAACTGACATAAGCTTTAAATTCTACAAACCATTCTCCAAATATTAAGACGTCTTGGATTTGAAATAGGATCATAGATAAGAATCCTCCACATGCAAAAATAACAGCGTGTTTCCATTCTTGTTTAAAGAGATAATACAATCCTACACCCGCTAAAAATAGAGCATTTTGAAAACGAATAGAAAAAGAAAATCCTAAAATAAACGCCCCTAAGAAAATTAATCTTTCTCTATTTTTACTGTCCAAGGTTTTTACTTGCAAGTATATTCCCCACATAATAAAAGGAATCCCAACCATTTCTACAAGATTTCTAACGCTAATGTTTGGGAAAATGGCTAATACAGAAAGTAAAACACCAACTTGAATGGCTGTTTTCTGATTACCTAATTTCTCTGCAATTTTGTAACTGTAGTTAATCGTTACTAATGACATCAGTGCATGAATCAGTCGGTTAAGAAACATGATGTTTTGCGGGTCTGATAAACCTATGAAATCACAAAAGAGAAAGAACAAATATTGGAATCCCGGGTAAATTAAACTAAAACCTGCAGGTTCGGCATCAGGATGATTTGATGGTAGCCAAAAGTTAAAGTCATAATCCTTTGTCCATGCATGTGGTATTTCAACAACTAAGAAATGATCATCAAACATCATAAATCCTTGCGAAATAAATACGGCAACTAATCGTATTAAAAATGCTAAGATTAGTATTGATTGTAATGGTTTATTTTTGAAATAAGATTTCATGTGCATGTATTTAAACAAAAAAAACTGTCATGCAAAATTAATTGTATGACAGTCATATTTTATGTTTTTTCGAAATTATTTTCCGAATTTCTCTAGTTTTTCTTTATCAATTCTGAATGATATTCCGAATGCTACCGTACTTAACGGTCGATAATCATCTACAGGAGAGCTGTTGAAATTTAGTAAAGGCTTTTGGTAGTTTAGATATAAACCTAATCCCATATCCATTTCGTAGTTAATCCCAATTCCCATATCTAAATGATTTTCATCAAATACATTATTTTCACCTGCAGTAAATACACCTTTTTCTCCTCCTACTGGAGCTGTGTATTGATGGAAGTTTCCGCCTAGTCCCATTCTTAACGTTGCGTTACCTGTAAATGACCAATTATCATTTAACCAAAAATGTAACGTAGGTCTTAGAATGATATATGATTGATCAAAGTCATACGAATTTGTTTTTCTTTCCGAACCTTCTGTAATGGTCTCTTGTAACACAGTAACCAGTTTTTGATAACCTAAATTATATTCTAAGCTAAAAGCATGAGAAACATCTGTTCTATATGTTAAACCATATTCACGTCCCCAATCCGATTTATACTTTCGGTCTTTTTCTACCGGCAAACCAGAAGTTGGAGAAACTTCATTAAAAACAATATCTATATCGTTAGAGATGAAATTGGTATTGCTACCATAATAAATCCCAATTTTTTGAGCTTGGGCAAAGTTTAAACCTATAAAGGATAAGAAAAAAAGAAATACTGTCTTTTTCATATTAATTTTCGTGTTTATGAGAATTGATACCGCCAAAGTAAGATTTTTTAGCAATTCTATCTCTATTTATTTAGAAATTCTCGTTTATCGGATTATAATTCTTAATATATTTAGCAATAAGTTCGTTTAAACTTATGTTGTATTCATTCAAACTATTTACTGTTTTCTCTCTATATTTTACAACTAAACTTTCATACTTTTGAGTGAATTTTTGCGATGGTGGATTGGCTACGTAAGCTTTATAATCAGCTTTGTTTTTAAATGAACCTTTGTCTTTAATAACCGCTTCATATTCCTCTTTATTTTTCCTTTCTTGAATAAGTACTCTTTTATTGTCTTGAGAGAATTTCAATATTGAGGCGTATATTTTTGTACTGTTGCTTTGGTAATTTTTAGCTACACGTAGGGCATTACTTTTTAATTCGTTTTCGGTATCGTTATATTTCCCTAAACTATTAATTCTTAAATAAACTTCGTTGCTGTGGTTTCTTTGGTATTTAATGATATTTTCCATACCAACGGCATCCATGTTTTTTACTGCTTCTCTAAAGTCTAAATCAATAGTTTCTAAAAGAGTTAAATCCTTGTTTATTTTAGTTACGTAAAGTGTTAAAGATTCAATTTTATCAACTTTTTCAGATAAAACAAATAATTTACGCTCTAAGGGTGAATATTCTTCAATTTCCTCCTTGTTTTCTATATTAATACTATAGTTCTCCTGAAATTCTTCGAAATGGGTTTCAAACACAGATCTAGAATTCGATGCCTTGTTGACTTGAGATGTAAGTGTTTTTAGATATGTTTTATATTCTGGTAGACTATCTAATTTGTTCGAGAATATCTGAACATTGGTTTTTATCTCTCTCTGATATAAGCTTAAATAATGATCAATAAGGATGTTAAAATCTTTTGTAATTTCGTTTTTTGCATCATTAAATTGCTGATCATAATCGATCTTATGGTTTAAATCGTAGCGAATTTCCTCTAATCGTTTTATACGATCTAGGCGCATAAGTTCAATTCTGTTATAGGCTTGAGAGAAATTGAGCTCATTCAGAAAATTGTGATAGTCTGTATATAAACGTTTTTGTAATTTCTGTATATGATTTTGATAGTGCTCTGCCGAATGAATTTCTTCAGAAAATCTTTTATCAAACTTTTTGTTATAAACCTGAGCCTCCAAATCTATTGTGGGTACTACACAAAGAATACTAAGACCAATGAGCCATTTTTTCATAGAATAAACTGTCTTTTTATTCGAATATCGTAATTCAATGAACTACTATTTATCCGACCAGAATAAGCGCTAATATACTAATTTATTTGATTTTTATTTTGATTTGTCAATAAAATCAAAAAATGCGTAAGCAATCGAAATAAATTGTTTTTGTAGATTCGTTTTTTCCAGCGAGTACAAAATGGGTATTGCTTCCTTTTTTAAGATTCAATTTTTTGATTAAATCTTCGGGTTTTTGATGGGCATTCCTACAAATGACTTCTCTTTTTTGTTTTGAAACTATTTTTTTGAAATGTTTGATTTGATTAGAGGAATTAACCACTTCAAAGCAACGGCCAGGGAAACGTTCTTTAAGATCATTGGAAGTATAGAAATGTGTGTTTCCACCAAGTTTTTTGAATCCAAATTCACAAGATACCTTTTCAGATAAGCCAGATTTCAATATGCTGGTATTTGGAATGTAAATGTATTTGAAGGTTTCCGATTGATTTGCGATTTCTATACTGGCGCTATTTGGTGTAATATATTCTGAATTGTATTTCTGAGCATCCCCAATATTTGAAAAATTTATGGTTTCAATTTGAATTGCACCAGAATAACCTTTTTTCTGAATAACGAGGACTTCTTTGCAATCGTTAGAAACCGAGACAATATGAATGGCTTTTATATTTTGTAGTGTGTTTTTTAAATGAACTATATCTAAAAGAGGGGAGTGTTTGGAAAATACAATCTTACTTCTAGAAAGCAGTAATTGCTGATGTTCTTCTAAATTGGGCAAACAATCGGACAAATGAAATACTTTTATGCCGTTTTTTCGTCGGGCTGGATCTAAAAAAATGACATCATAAATTGTATCCGAATTCTTGATGAAATCTATACTATTTGTACATTCTACATCTGCAGGGTGACTGAGAACTTTAAAATTATGTTTTGCTATAGAAACTAAATCCTCATTTAAATCGATGTATGTTCTTTCTTTAAATTTTTTAGAAATATAAAAAAAATCAACACCCATTCCTCCAGTAATATCAATATAACGTTTACCCGAACCAACCAATCCACTTTTATATTTGGCTGTTGTTTCCGAAGAGCTTTGTTCTAAAGATAATTTTACAGGAAATGTGATTTCTAAATTTTCAGCCCAAGAAGGTAGTTTCTTTCGTATTTTGTTTCGAGCTTCAAGTTGAATGGCTATTTTTTTATAAGAAATGGATTCAGAATCTTTCTTAAAAATGAGGGTGCTCGGGTTAGTATTTAGGTTTTGTTGTAAAAAATCAATTTCTAAATCATTTAGAAAAGGTTGCTTTTTTATTTCTGACATATTTATTTACAAATAAACTGAATAATGTTAGCGCCCATTTCTAGAGCTTTCTGTCTAGTTTCATCAGAATCTTTATGTACCGATTGATCTTCCCAACCATCCCCTAAATCACATTCGTAAGTATATAAACAAACCAATCGACCTTTATATTCCAATCCAAAAGCTTGAGGTGGTTTGTTGTCGTGTTCATGTATTTTAGGTAATCCGTTTTTAAAGTCAAAATTTTGATGAAAAATAGGATGTACATAAGGCAATTCCACCAATTCTAATTCTGGAAATACTTTTTTAAGCTCAATACGAATAAATTTATCCATTCCATAATTGTCATCTATATGAAGAAAACCACCAGAACTTAAGTATGTTCTTAAGTTTTCGGCTTCAGATTTCGAAAAAACCACATTTCCATGGCCTGTCATATGAATAAATGGGTAATTGAAAATGGTTGGACTCCCAACTTCTACATAATCATATTCGGGATTTATATTCATTTTCAAATGCTCATTACAAAAGTCAATTAAATTTGTAACCGATGTTGGATTTGAATACCAATCGCCACCGCCACTATATTGTAAAACCCCAAATTTGAGTTGAGTGTTAGACGATATTAAAGTAAATGCGCATGCAATAATGAATAAAATCCTAGTCATAATGTGAAAATTGAATGTTTTGACAGGCTACAATTCCTGCCGTTTCCGTTCTTAATCTATTATCTCCCAAATGTAAGCCTTCAAATTTATTTTGATAAGCTTTTTCTATTTCTTGAACAGAGAAATCACCTTCGGGTCCGATAAGAATTAAATATTTATTTGCTTTTTGGATGGATTTTAAGTGTTTCTTTTCAAAATCTTGTTCGCAATGGCAAATGAGTGTTTTATAATCCGAAAAATCTTGCTCTATAAATTGTTTGAAAGAAACAAGGTCGTTACATTTTGGTAAATGCATTTGGTGGGATTGTTTTGTAGCTGAAAGCACAATTTTTTCAACCCGATCGAACCGTACTCTTTTTCTCTCGGAATGATGTGTCTGAATCAATGAAATTTCGTCAATTCCAATTTCTGTACATTTTTCTAGAAACCATTCCAATCTGTCCATGTTTTTTGTTGGAGCAATGGCGATATGTAGATAATAATCTCTCGTTTTTTCTACAACTTGAGTTTGTTTTACATTTACAAAAACCTTTTTACCAACATTTTCGACTTGCCCTTCAAACAACAAACCTTCACCGTTGGTTACTTGTATGGTATCTCCATCTTTTTTTCTAAGTACTCGGCTGCAATGTTTTGCCTCTACTTCTGAAAGTTCATTGTTGGTTTCGCTAAAATTTTTGGTGTAAAATAAATTCATGTAGTTATTATGTTTCGAAAAACTAAAGTACTATATTTAGAAGATAGATTGATGATTTTGAAAAAACTTTCTAAAAACATTAATACTTTTTGGTTTAATTAATAGGCCTAGTAAAGCTTAATCTCTGTTTTGTTGTTCAAAACCATTTCGCCATTAAAAGCCAATGCATCCAATTCGTTTTCTCCAGGGAAAACAGTTGTATCCGCCAGAAAAGACGTTTTCTCCATGATTGCTTTGGTTACATATTCACTGTAAGCAACACCACCAGTCAATAAAATTTGATCTACCTTACCTTCTAAAACAACAAAGAGACTTCCAATTTCCTTGCAAATTTGATAGATCATGGCATCGAGAATACGTTTTGCTTCTTGGTCGCCTTGTTCTATTCTATGTTCAACTTCACGCATATCATTTGTTCCTAAAAATGCAGAAACCCCACCTTTACCAACAATCATTTTTAATACATCTTGTTCAGAATATTGTCCAGAAAAACACAATCTAACCAAATCACCAGAAGGTAAACTTCCGCTTCTTTCTGGAGAAAAAGGTCCTTCTCCGTCCAACCCCTGATTAACATCAATAACCAAACCCTTATTATGTGCACCAATGGTAATACCACCACCCATATGCACAATAATTAAATTAAGGTCTTCATACTTCTGGTTTATGGATTGCGCGTGTTTTCTTCCTACTGCCTTTGTATTTAAAGCATGAAAAATTGATGTTTTTTCAAATTTTGGATGTCCAGAAACTCGTGCTAAATCTTGTAATTCATCTACCACAACCGGATCTGCAATATATGCTTGAATGTCTAATTCTTCTGCAATTGAATGCCCGATAATTGCAGCCAAATTACTGGCGTGTTTTCTTTTGTTATGAATCAATTCATCAATCATGGTAGAATTTACTAAATAAACTCCAGATGTTACAGGTTTTAAAAGACCACCACGCGCCATTACAATGGCAAGATCGTTAAGTTCGAACTCACTTTCTTCAATGGCATTTAAAATCAATCGTTTTCTATAGGATACTTGCTCTTCAATAGAATTGTATTTTTCCAATTCTTCTAAAGAGTGATTGAATCCTTTTTCGAAAACAGATTTACATCCTTCATATATTCCAATTTTGGTAGAAGTGGATCCAGGATTTATGACAAGAGTGAGCATTTTATTTTTCATTGAATTTAGATGTAGATGCCGCTGCCAGCAAAATAGAATTAAACTTGGTTTCTTCAGAATCGGCTCTAGATGTTAAAACAATAGGAAAAGGCGCCCCTAAAACAAGACCACAAACTTTTGCGTTGGCAAAAAATACAAACGATTTATAAAGCATATTTCCAGCTTCAATGTTGGGAACAAGTAAAACATCGGCGTTTCCAGCTACAGAACCACCTAATCCTTTAGATTTTTTACTTTCGAAACTCACGGCATTGTCAAAGGCTAACGGTCCATCTATAAGACAGTCTTTTATTTGACCACGTCTTTGCATAATAGCCAATAAGGCTGCATCTGTAGTTGCTGGCATTTTTTCATTTACCATTTCAACAGCCGCTAAAGCCGCAATTTTTGGATTTTTAGAGCCTAATTTCTTTAAGAATTGTACGGCATTATTAATAATCCCAATTTTATGGTTTAATGTAGGCAAAATATTCATGGCTACATCGGTCATGGCAATCAACTTATGGTATTTAGGAACCTCAAAAATGGCAAGGTGAGATAGAAAACGTTTTGTTTTTAATCCCCAATCTTTATTTAATACCCCAGAAAGTAAATCTGCGGTAGATAATCGCCCTTTCATCAATATATCGGCGTTCCCAGAAATGACCATGGTAATCGATTTTTTAATAACAGCATGCATATCTCTTTCGTAATGTACTTCTACCTGTTTAAGGTCGAAATTTAAACGCTCCGCTGTTTTTTTTAGTTCGGGTTTTACACCCACCAAAACAGGTTCTACAATACCTTCATGAAAGGCATGTATTACAGCTTCTAAAGCATGCTCGTCTGCGGCCGAACAAAGCACTAATCTTTTCTTTTGGTTGTATTGATTTACAATTTTATGTAAATCCTTTATTTTCTTAAGTTCCATGGTCAGGATTCGAAATTTTTTGCAAAATTACACAAATGAAAATTTAATATGTGTAAAAGATGATTTTATTTCTTGAGAAATGTGAATGTGATTCAAACTTTTTAATTGTAAGTTTGTTAAGTTGATTTTTTTTTCTTAATATTGAAATGTGATTAATGAATGATCACAAAAATAAATGGAATTTTTAGTAAAATTAAATTAAAGGAAATAGAATTGTGATATTAATAGTTTTTCCCATCTAAAATACATCTCTACTCTAATTTTTTTACAGCTTTCAAAAAAAGTATTAAAGTTTCATTTCTACATAAGTATTACAATTTAAGTTACGAACTAAAATGTTAAAAGGTATATATATGTTGTGATTTTGTAAATTTTAGACAATCAAAAATTGAGCTCATTTGGAAACGAAAAATTTACCGTATTACGCCAAACGTAAAGAGCATATTATTAAATTTAAAACAAAGTATCATGAAAAAGAAGATCAAAAAATTATCGTTTAAAAAAGAAACGATTTCGGAACTAGAAATGTCCAATACTGTTGGGGGGTATAAAAGGTTTTCCGTTATACCATGTAGAGCAGAGTCTATAAATGCTCAAGGTTGTATGGCAACTGCGGCTAATTGTGGATCTCTAACTGGCCATTTATCTAATCTGGCAGGTATAGCTTGTTTGGGATAATAGGATGAATTTTTAATTATTGTAAAGCTGTTCCGGAAACGGAACAGCAAATCACGATTAGATTTGATTACATTTTCGCTTTAAATATAGATGTTGGTATTGTAAGATTCTTTTTGTTTTATTGAAATTAGAAAAAAAAATATTTGAAAAACATGAGTTATCTTTAGTGTAAATATGTATTCTTAAATAATGATCTTTAAAATTTATCTTAACTAAAGTATAAACGATGATTAAATACTAAATTAATTATGATGAATGAAAGTAATATTAGTTTATTTACAGGGACTTTTGGCCTTCTTATAAATGGTTTAATGTGCAATGACCCTCAATTGGAGGAATTAATAGATGTAAATATTAATAAATTAGAAAATAATTCATTAATGAATACCACATTTTGTACAGGAATTTCGGGTAGTTTATGGGTGTTATTGTTGTTGAAAAGGGCAGATGTTATTGAATTTGAGGAGGGTTTTTTTACTGAGATAGATAATATTATTCAAAGTTATACAAAGAAACTGGTTGATCTTAATAATTTAGATTTTCTACATGGAGCTATGGGAAATGTTTTTTATCTCGTAAATAACATGAAAAATCACTTCTTTCTTTCCAAATTAATAATGAAAATTAATTCTCAAAGAAAACAATTTAGAAATAAACAAGTGTTTTTTTATGAAAATTTTCCAGATCCTGAAAAATATATTCAAATGAAAATCTCTTTAGGGTTATCGCATGGACTACCTGGGTTTATTGTTGTTTTTACAAAGCTATATAATAAAAATATTCAATCAAATTTGTGTAAAGAAATAGTTCAAGACCAGATTAATTTTATTCTCGAACTAGAAAATCCAAATAGAACAATTAGGGAACATGCTTTTTATCCAACGTCTATATCTTTAGAAGATGAACATTTTTATTCAAGCCGTTTGGCTTGGTGTTATGGTGATTTAGGTATAGCAATGGCTTTTTATATATCTGGAGATATTTTAAGAGAGGAAAATTGGAAGAATAAAGCATTTGAAATTTTTGATTATTATATTGAAGTTAAAGGTGATATTAATGCAGGGATAGTTGACGCAGGAATTTGTCATGGGGTTGCAGGAGTTGCTCTTATTTATTATTGTATACATTATAAAACAAAAAATGAGAAATATTTCAAAGAGGCCAAATATTGGCTTTCTGAACTAGAACAATATCAAATAATTGATAAATTGGGGAATATAACCTATGGCTCATATTCGCATGAGACCAAAAGTTTTGAGAAAAATGAAACATTTCTAGAAGGAACTTGTGGTGTAGAAATTGTTATAAATACAATAACTAATAAACTAGATCCATCTTGGGCAGAGTGTTTGTTGATTTATTAGTTTTATCTCAGATAAAAGTGCATTTAAAATGAATTAAGAAGACGTTATAATTCATCATGCTATATAATCAGTTAATATAATAAAAATGGAAATTTTCGAAACAATGATAGGCCGATTTCCTATGGGAGATTCAAACAAAATAGTAGGTCTTAATATAAATACTTTAAAAGAGGCACTTTCTGATAAGTTTTTTTTGGAAGCACTTTTCTTGGCTAGTCCAAATTTATATTCCAAGATGTTGAATATTGACACTCTACACGAATCGGAGGATGAAAAAGAAAAACTCTATTTCAGTGTCATGAAATATTTTCTGCGATATTCTTTTCGTATAACCCCTTTTGGTCTCTATTCAGGGAGTAGTGTTGTTTCAACAATACCTTCAAATAATTCTATAGAAAACAAAGAATCATTTATTAGAAGAACTCGATTAGATATGCATTTTGTTGATCAAATGATTCGACATCTTCAAAAATTATCAACTATTAAAAAGCAATTAAAATATAAACTGAATACATCTTTATATTTAGTAGATAATTCATATCGTTATGTAGAATTTAAGTTGAATAAATCTAACCGTAAACATAAAGTTGTTCAAGTTTTACGAGACGATGCTCTTGATGAAATCTTTCAAATATTAAAAGATAAAGAATTAAGTATTGAAAGAATTATTGAAAAATTGAGTTTTAAGAATGAATATGAACAAGCGGAAATAGAAGGATATATTGACTCCATAATTGATTCTCAGTTTATTGTTAGTGAAATAGAAATGTCGGCTCGTAAAACTGATAATTTTGATACGCTTCTTGATACGTTTTCCCGATTTAATGATGCTGAAGGCAAAAGATTTTATGAAGGTTTTTATAAAGTGAAAACTAAACTAGATGATTTAGATCGTGAAAAACAAAATAATATTTTTAAGTATCATGATATTCAATTTGAATTGAAAGCTTTAGGGTTTGAAGTGGATATAAGTAAACTTTTTCAGGTTGATGTTATCGTAAACAATAAAACTGCAATAAAGCAAACTCATTCAGATTCAATTAATGAAATGATTGAATTTTTTTCGAAAAAGTTTCCTCATAGTCATTCTGAAAATCGAATATTAAGTGAATTTAAGGAGAGATTTACAGAACGTTATCAAGATGCTTTTGTTCCTTTAACGCAAGTTTTAGATCCAGAAATAGGACTTGGATTTCCAGTAAACCGTAAAAAGGGAAATACTCCGCTTTTGGGTAATCTTGCTCTTTATTCATCATTTGGTTCTGTGAATGAAGATATAAAATTTACAAAAAGGGATCAATTTCTGATGAATTGGTTAGTGAAAAACCCAAAACAAAAAATATTAGACTTGAATGCAATTAAGTGGTCAGAAGAAGAAAAAGGTGAAATTTCATTACCTTCTATGTTACAAACGTTCTTTAGGTTCGGAAAAATTAATGATGAAGAACGTTTATTTTTTGAATATTTAGGTGCTAATAACGGAATCAATATTATTGGAAGGTTTTCAGGAATATCTAAAGAGGTTGACGACCATATTGACAAAATTATTACAATAGAAAAAAAAGGTTTCAAAGGTGCTGTGTTGGCAGAAATTTCACATCTTCCACAATCTAGAGTAGGAAATGTAATATGTAGAAAACCCTTATTTGATTACGAAATTCCTTATCTATCAAATTATAGTCCTGATAAAAAGGATGCTATTCTAGTTACTGATTTAGAGATTGGCGTACAGAATAATAGAATTGTGCTTTGGTCGAAAAAAATAAATAAAGAGGTCATTCCAAAATTACCCAATGCTCATAATTTTTCAAACAGCAGCAATCCAATTTATTTTTTTCTTTCAAGTTTGCAAAGTCAAAATTATTCGAGAAATATGTTTTTTAATTGGGGGAATGTTTCAAAAATATACCATAAATTACCAAGAGTTCAATATAAAAACATTATAATATCTTACGCTCAATGGAAGTTGAATAAGGATGACATCGACGAATTATTAACATGTATTGATTCAAATAAAATCAACGATCAAAAAGTCAAAAAATGGAAGTTGAAACATGGCTTACCAAGATTTGTGATTTTAGTTGAGGGCGACAATGAATTAATTATTGACTTGGAAAATGAATATATTGTAAAAATGTTTATCTCTGAAGTTAGAAAGAAAAGTAATATTCTTCTTAAGGAATATCCTTTCGATTTAGTAGAAGAGTCTTTTGTGCCAAATCAATTTATCGCAACATTAGTCAATCCATCAAAAAAGAAATACCCAACTGTTGAGTATTTTTCTCCTACTATAAAACAAAAATTTCTTTCCGGTTTAGAATGGAATTTTATTAAAATCTATGGAGGTGTTAATACTGTAGATCGAATTTTTATTGATAAAATATTTGGTCTTTTAATGGAGTCAAATAATAAAAACTGGTTTTTTATACGTTACAAAGACAAAGGTGGAGAACATCTAAGGTTAAGATTTAAACCTGACCCACAGGGACAATTGAAAAAAAGTATATTAAAAGTTCTTGAGAATGCTATAGATAAAAATTTGATAGCTCATGTAGAAGAAGGTATATACGAAAGAGAAATTAAACGGTATAAAGAAAATGCAATGGAGGAATCTGAATATTTTTTCCATATAGATTCCAAAATAATAACTACTTTTCTGAATTATAACCAAGACGAAAATAAGCACATTTATAGGTGGATGTTTGCATTATATCTTGTAGATTTTTATCTTTCTAAAATCACAAATAATTTTGAGCAAAAACATAAAATGATTGAACCTTTAAAGAAAGGGTTTCAAAGTGAGTTCTATTATTCGGTTCAATTAAAGAAAGAAATTAATAAAGAATATCGTTCAAATCTATCTAAAATAGAAATGGCTTTGTCCTATTTTTCAAATGAGGAATCTCATTTTAAAAGTATTATTGATGCATTAGAATTAGAAGGTTTTTCAGAGTTGGATGATTTGATCAATAATTCATATAAAAATCAAACACTCAATAGTTTTCTTCATATGTGTATAAATCGAATCTTTATGGAATCTCAAAGGAAGCATGAATTAATTGTTTATGAATACTTGTCGAAATATTATTTATCCGGGCAAAAACGTATGGAGAAGAAAAAAACATCTCGCCTATGATTAATAAATTCCCATTTATTAATCAGATGGATCAGAAAGATTGTGGTCCTACATGCTTAAGAATGATTGCTAAATATTACAAACGTAATATTTCTATCGAAAAGTTAAGACTACTTTCTGAAACTACAAGGGAAGGGAGTTCTTTGAAAAATATGTCTGATACAGCGGAACATGTTGGTTTTAGAACATTGGGAATAAAAGTAAGCTTTGATAAATTTAAAGAAGACGGTGTTTTTCCGTGCATTGTTTATTGGAATCAAAGTCATTTTGTTGTTGTGTATAAAATAGCAAAAGACAAAGTATTTATTGCAGACCCAGCCCATGGACTTGTAACTTTAAATGTGTCTCAGTTCCTAAATAGTTGGATTGGTGAAAATGCTAATCGTAATTCTGACAAAGGAATTGCTCTACTTTTGGAGCCAACACCAAAGCTAGATGAATTAGAGGAAGATGATAATAAAGAAATCGGATTTGGATTTGTAAAACACTATTTTTTACAATATAAATCCTTTATTATACAGTTGGCTTTTGGTTTATTAGCCAGTAGCCTTCTTCAATTAATATTTCCTTTTTTAACACAATCCGTAGTGGATGTGGGTATTCAAAATCAGGATATTAATTTTATTTATTTAATTCTATTAGCTCAATTGTTTTTATTTGCCGGTCGGACAGCAATTGAACTCATTCGAGGGTGGATATTTTTGCACTTATCTACTAGGATTAATATTTCAATGGTTTCAGATTTCTTTATCAAACTCATGAAATTACCCATTGCTTTTTTTGATAGTAAAATGACTGGGGATATTATGCAAAGAATTCATGATCATCAAAAAATAAAAAGTCTTTTAACTTCAAGTAGCTTAAGTGTATTGTTTTCTACGTTTAATTTGATTGTTTTCGGTTTTATTTTAGCATGGTATAGTTTAAAGATTTTTACAGTTTTTCTAATAGGTTCACTCGTTTATTTCATTTGGATTGCACTTTTTTTGAAGAAAAGAAAAGATTTAGATTATAAATCTTTTAATGTGATGAGTTCTGAACAAAGTAAAGTTATCGAACTAATTTCAGGAATGCAGGACATAAAACTGCATAATGCCGAAAAACAAAAACGTTGGAGTTGGGAGTACATCCAAGCTAGATTATATAAAATTTCAATCAAAAATTTGGTTTTAGAGCAATGGCAAAATACAGGTACCAGTTTTATAAACGAAGTTAAAAATATATTAATATCAATTCTATCAGCAAAACTTGTAATTGATGGTGAATTAACACTAGGTATGATGCTATCCATTTCATACATTGTAGGTCAATTAAATGCCCCTATAGGACAAATTATGGCATTTGTTCATAGTTTGCAAGATGCAAAAATAGCGTTAGAAAGACTTTCTGAAATTCATAATAAAGAAGATGAAAGTGAAAATGTAATAAATGAAATAAGTGAATTGCCAGCTAATTTTGATATAAAACTAAAAAATGTTTCATTTAGATATAAAGGGTCTAATCAATTCGTTTTGGATGATGTTTCATTGGAAATACCTTCAAATAAAATGACAGCTATTGTTGGGGCAAGTGGAAGTGGGAAAACGACTTTAATGAAGATGTTACTCAAGTTTTATAATCCAACAAATGGTGAAATAAAGGTTGGTTTTACGCCATTAGATTTGGTAAAACATAGCTATTGGAGAAGTTTAACCGGTGTTGTTATGCAAGAAGGTTTTATTTTTAATGACACAATTGCTAATAATATTGCTATAGGGCATGATATTTTAGATAAAATTAGACTGAAAAATGCTGTGGAAATTGCCAATATTGAAGATTTTATTGATTCCCTTCCTTTAGGCTATAATACAGAAATTGGACAAGAAGGTGTTGGATTAAGTGGGGGGCAAAAGCAAAGGATACTAATTGCACGGGCAATTTACCAAAGTCCAAAAGTTTTATTTTTTGACGAAGCTACAAGTTCATTAGATGCTAAAAATGAACGTGAAATAATGATGAAGTTAAATGATTTTTTACAGGAAAAAACGTCTATTGTAATAGCTCATAGATTAAGCACGGTAAAAAACGCTGATCAAATCATTGTGTTGGACCAAGGTAAAATTATAGAAAAAGGAACTCATGTTGAGTTGGTTTCAAAAAAAGGAACATATTTCAATTTGGTGAAAAATCAATTAGAATTAGATCGGTTAAATGGAGAATAAAAGTAAAATTGATGAAATACGTTCTTCTGAAGTTCAAGATATTTTAGGGGAGGTTCCGAATTGGACAATTAGGATTGGAATGACCGTTATTCTACTGATTCTTTTGTTGATTATGGGATTATCATGGTTTATAAGATATCCAGATTATATTTCAGGTCCTGTCTCTATTAAATCAAGTCAGCCTCCTGTTAAAATTCAAGCGAAAAGTGAAGGTTTATTAGATTCAATTTATTTACAAAATGGAGATACAATTCATGAAGGAGATCTCATTGCCTCAATAAATAATCCTCTTTCAATTCAAGCCGTAGCTTGGTTAACTCAGGAAATAATTTATATTGATAGTGTATTGAAAATTCAATTAACACAAAATAATATATCTTTTACATTTAAAAATTCACCTTTTCCTCTTGGCTCTATTCAAATCGATTATAATCTATTAAAAAATAGACTGTATGATTATGAATTAAATGCGAGTAATTCTGTGTATTTGAATAAAAAAGAAAACCTCGAAAATCAATTAACCAATTATGGGAAGTTGGTAGATATTAGTTTGAGACAGTTGGAATATGCAAAAACAAAATTCCGAAATGCCGAACTTAGTTTTAATTCTCAGAAGAAATTGTATTCGAAAAATATCATTAGTAAACTCGAGTTTATGAGCAGTGAAAATAATTTTATTCTGGAAAAGTATCAGCTTGAATCATACAGAGAGAAGTATATTCAAAATAAGATTACCCAAGATCAATATAGGAAAGAATTAAACGAACTTTTATATAATGAGAAAGAATCAAAATTAGTATTAATCAATGATATACAGGAAAGTATTCGAAATATAAAGAATCAATTAAATAATTGGGAACATATATATCAGATAAAATCGCCAACGAGCGGTGTTTTGTATTTCCCAACGCCACTTTTTAAAAATAAGAGTATCAGCATTAATGATTGGTTAGTTAGTGTTTCATCTATTCATGATCACTTTATTGGAGAAATACAAGTGCCAACAATCGGTTTTGGGAAAATTGAAAAAGGCCAAAAAGTTTATATAAAATTAGATAATTATCCATCCGAACAATATGGGCAAATTGTTGGCAGTGTATCCGATATCCATGTTATTCCTCAATATGTAAATAATGGGGCATATAATGTTGTTGAGGTTGAATTTGAGAATCCCAGAATTACTTCTTTTAACAAATCAATTCAATTGAATCCTATTAATACTGGAATGGCACAAATTGCAACAAATGATCAGCGAATAATAGAGCGTATATTTAGTTTTTTAAGAATGAAAACTTCAAGGTAAATAATCCTTTATTTTCTTAAGTTCCATGGTCAGGATTCGAAATTTTTTGCAAAATTATGTATTTGCAAATTGAAAAGCGTACTATAAGTCTTTTTTTTAAGGAAAGATTTAATTTATTTGTTCTGTTTTTTCAAGGCAAAAGGCTTTAAATTGATTTTCATGATGTTTACTTTCAAAATCTCTTTTAGGAATAATAAAAGCCATAACATTATCAATAAAAATATAAATGGCCTGGTTATTCTCTTCTATAGATTGAATGCCTTTCCATGAAATTTGAGTTGTACTTTCATTTGATTTCTCAGTCAAACCTTTATCATTTATCGTAATGGTTTTCTCGCCTAAAATCGATCCGTTTTTCGAAGGGTAATATCTTAAAAGGTAGAATCCGACAAAATAAAAGATGACCATTAAAGGAATTAGAATGCATGAGAAATAAAAAAAAGTGAATATGAAATTTGAAAGGGTTAAGTGGCCAATATTTAGTAATGCTGAAACCATTATCATTAAAATGAAGATGAATTTAATCGTAGATTTTAATCTTTTTTTGATGTAGCAGAATTTATTATATTGGACAAAATCTTTGCGATTTATGGTGGTATTTACATTATGTTCATTTAGCAACATTGGAATGTATTATTGATTAGTATTTATCGAATATCGTGTTTTTTGATATTAAATTATGAAAAAAGATGTGTCGATATTCCTAATTAATACTGTTT
Organism: Flavobacteriales bacterium; assembly: GCA_049607525.1. GTDB lineage: Bacteria > Bacteroidota > Bacteroidia > Flavobacteriales > CAJXXR01 > JBMYYR01. The sequence goes on along the minus strand of JBMYWP010000003.1, from coordinate 35,848 downwards.
GAATTTTGATTGGAGAAAATTCAAACTGAACTCTAAAGTAGAAATAGCCTAGATTTCACGGGTTGATTTACAGAATGGTATGCGGTTTTGACTTACAAATAATGCCAAATATCCAAATGATTAAAAAAATGATTATATTTGCGCCCACGTAAAGTACAACATATTGAAAACAGATAAAATGAACATCACTTTAGAGAATATCGATAGCTTAAATGCGGTTCTTAAAATAGAAGTAAAGGCAGACGACTACAAAAATGATGTAGAGAAGCTTTTAAAAGACTACCAAAAGAAAGTGAATATTCCAGGTTTTAGAGCTGGAAAAGTACCAAAAGGTGTGGTTAAAAAACGTTTTGGAACTTCTGCTAAAGTTGAAAAAATTAACGAATTAGTTTCTCAAAATATAGGAAACTACCTTACAGAAAATAACGTTGAATATTTAGGAGGACCACTTCCAATAAACAACGAAGTAGATTGGGAAAATGCAGAAGATTTCTCTTTCGAATACGAATTAGGTTTACTTCCAGAAGTTGAGGTTAAAATCAACAAAAGAAATAAATTAACATATTTCAATATTCAAGCAGACGAAAAGCAATTAGAAGAATACGCTACTAACATTGCTAACCGTTACGGAAGTTTACAAAACCCGGATGCTGCACAAGCTGGAGATATGGTTTTTGGAGAATTTACTCAAGTAGATGCAGAAGGAAATCACGTTGAAGGTGGAATTTCTAACAAAACTACAGTTGCAGTAGATGCTATTGCAGACGAAAAAGTTAAAGCTGAATTTATAGATAGTGGAGCAAACACAAGAATCGTTTTAGATCCTAAGACTGCTTTCGCAACAACAAACGAAGCAATTACTGCTTTAGGAATTGACGAAACAACGTTAGAGAACTTAGAAGGTCAGTTTGCATTTACAATTGAAACTGTAAATCGTATGATTCCTGCTGAATTTAACGATGAATTATTCGCAAAACTTTATCCTGATGGAGAAGTAAAGACTGAAGAAGAATTCAAAGCTAAATTAAAAGAGGAAGCTGAAGGTATGTATCAGAATGATTCTGATCGTAAATTCTATAACGATGCTGTGGAGTATATTTTAGGTAAAGAAGAATTTGAATTACCTGAAGCATTCTTGAAAAAATGGATCAAAGCAAATCAAGAAAACGAAATTTCTGATGAGCAAATTGATGCAGATTTCGAGAACTACAAGAAAATGTTACGTTGGCAAGTTATTGAGTCTAAATTAGGGAAAGAAAACGAAATTAAAGTTGAGGTTGCAGATATTGAAGCTGAAGCAAGACAATTGGTTTCTTTACAAATGGCGCAATACGGACAAACGGAAGTTGCAGATGATATGTTAGACGGAATTGTAAAGAATGTTTTACAAAACGAAGAAGAAAGACAAAACATCGCTAAAAACGTTTTCGATAAGAAAATGACTACTTTATTCAAAGAGAAGTTCAAAATTGAAGATAAAGAAGTTTCTGTAGAAGACTTTATCACAATGATGAAACCAGCTGAAGAGAAATAATATTTTTTTTCTGAAACAAATATTGAGCTCCAAATTCGTTTGGAGCTTTTTTTATGTCCTATAGTATTATTGAGAAAAATAGTATAAATTCGTAAATCAAAAAATATAGAATATGTATCCAAACGATGAATTTAAAAAATATGCTGTTAAACATTTAGGAATTAGCAGTCAAAGTTTACACGATTACTCATCTGCAATTAATAGCAGTTATATATCGCCAACCATTATCGAAGAAAGACAATTAAATGTCGCATCTATGGATGTATTTTCTCGATTAATGATGGACAGAATCATTTTTTTAGGAACAGGGATTAACGATTACGTTTCTAATATTATTATGGGACAATTGTTGTTTTTAGAATCGGCAGATCCTAAAAAAGACATTCAAATCTATATAAACAGTCCAGGAGGTTCTGTATATGCAGGTTTAGGAATTTACGATACAATGCAATACATTCAACCAGATGTTTCTACAATTTGTACAGGAATGGCAGCTTCTATGGGAGCCGTTTTACTTTGTGCTGGTCAAGAAGGAAAACGTTTTGCATTAAAGCACTCTCGTGTTATGATTCACCAACCGTTAGGAGGGGCTCAAGGTCAAGCTTCTGATATTGAAATTACACACAGAGAGATCCAAAAATTGAAAAAAGAACTATATACCATCATTTCAGATCATTCTAAACAAGATTATGATAAGGTGTGGAAAGATTCGGATAGAGATTATTGGATGATTGCTGAAGAAGCAAGACAATACGGAATGGTTGATAAAGTATTATTACGAGAAAATCATAAATAAAATTAATGGCTAAAGATAGATGTTCATTTTGCGGTTCTAATAGAGATGATGTAGAAGTCTTGATAACCGGAATTGAAGGTAAAATTTGTGAAAACTGTGTAGAACGATCTAGAGAATTACTCGAAGATGGAGATGTTTTACCAAAAACACAGCTTAAAGATTATAACGATGAGAAAGTTGAGGTTAATCTACTTTCTCCACCAGAACTAAAAGCGCATTTAGATGACTACGTTGTAGGGCAAGAAGATGCGAAGAAATACCTTTGTGTTGCCGTTTATAATCATTACAAAAGACTTCAATTTAACCAAGATAAAGGTAAAGATTCGGAAGTAGAGATTGAAAAATCGAACATGTTATTGGTTGGACGTACTGGAACAGGGAAAACACTTTTAGCCAAAACTATTGCAAAAGCATTGAATGTGCCTTTTACAATTGTAGATGCCACTGTATTTACCCAAGCTGGTTATGTTGGTGAAGATGTTGAAAGTATTTTAAGCCGTTTACTTCAAGCGTGTGATTATAATATAGCTAAAGCGCAACAGGGAATTGTATTTATTGATGAAATAGATAAAATTGCGCGTAAAGGAAGTAATCCGTCAATTACAAGAGATGTATCTGGAGAAGGTGTTCAACAATCTTTACTTAAAATTGTTGAAGGTTCTATTGTAAATGTACCACCACAAGGCGGTCGTAAACATCCAGATCAGAAATATTTAAAAGTAGATACTAAAAATATTTTATTTGTATGTGGTGGAGCTTTCGAAGGTATTGAGCCTATGATTCGTAGTCGTATGAAAAAACAAGATATTGGGTTTAGTATGAAACCAACTCAAAATCTTGACGACGAATCTGTGCTTAAATATGTAGGGCCACCAGACATTAAACGTTTTGGTATACTTCCAGAATTGGTAGGTAGACTACCAGTTGTAACGTATCTAGAGCCATTAAGCAGAAAAGCATTAAGAGCCATTTTAACCGAGCCTAAAAATGCCATAATAAAGCAATATCAAGCTTTGTTTCAAATGGAAGATAAATCCATTGTGTTTACCAAAGGTGCTATAGATTTTATTGTGGATAAAGCAGTAGAGTATAAATTAGGCGCAAGAGGTTTACGTGGAATTTGCGAAGATATTATGATTGATTTAATGTATGACGCACCTATGTTAAAGGATGCCGAAATTAAAATTGATAAGGCATATGCTCAATCAAAACTCGATCAGATAGACAAATCAACAATGGTTGAATAAATTAAAACTAGAGCCATAGGGCTCTAGTTTTTTTTTCTTTTCAACCCTTATTCAGAACAATAAAAACCGTTTCCATTGCCACGCTTTTTTATTCAATTTTCGTACCAAGGAACTCATTATCATGGTTCGCAAATACAACCAAATGCCATCAGTATTCAGGAAGTTTTAGAAGACAGATTGTCTAAAATGACCAGAACTCAAATTCGTATTGTAGCCGCCGGAAGAACCGATGCTGGGGTTCATGCCAAAGAAATGTTTGCACATTTTGAGATGGATCATTTTGAATTTGATCAAAAATTTCTTTTCCGATTAAATGGGTTTTTGCCAAAAGATATTGCAGTTCAATCTATTTTTGAGGTCGCAAAAGACGCACATGCTAGGTTCGATGCTACGGCAAGATCTTATGAATATCATATTGCCCGAAAAAAAGATGTTTTTGGAGAGTTTACAACGTATTTTGTTAAGCAAGATTTAAATGTAGAATTAATGAATAAGGCTTGTGAAATCTTATTTCAATATACAGATTTTGAAGCGTTTTCTAAATTGCATTCCGATGTATTCACATTTAACTGCGACATAAAAAAAGCATTTTGGGAAGTCAAAGAAAATACACTTGTTTTCCACATTACTGCAAATCGGTTTTTAAGAAATATGGTTCGTGCTATTGTGGGAACTCTTCTCAGAATAGGTAAAGAACAATTAACTTTGGAAGAATTTAAAGCCGTTATTGAAAGTAAAAATAGAGGTAATGCAGGCGAATCTGTGCCTGCAAAAGGTTTATTTTTAACTCATGTAGAATATCCAGAATCGATACATCATGTCTGATCAAAAAAATAAAAAAGCCATATTTCGTTTCGATTTCCTCAAACGATTATTCACTTTCGTAAAACCATATCGATTGGTGTTTTACAGTTGTGCCTTTTTTACGCTCATGTTGGCAAGTTTGGGTGTGGGTAGAACGTTTATTGTTAAATATTCGCTTGATAAATTTGTTGATACTCCAGATTTGGGTGGACTTAAAACATATGCTTTTATTATGTTTGGTCTTCTTATTATTGAGGCCATTTTCCAATTTTTGTTTAGCTATTACGCAGGGTTGTTAGGGCAAAATATCATTCTAGATATTCGCAAAATTGTTTATAATAAAATCATTGAATACAAAACATCGCATTTCGATAAGAGTCCGGTTGGAACGTTAGTTACACGTGTTGTTTCCGATATTGAGGCCATTTCCTCTGTGTTTTCTCAGGGTGTTTTGACATTGGTTGGCGACCTATTCAAAATCATTTTTATTATCGCCATTATGTTTTACACCAATATTTCATTAACATTTATGGTTTTATTGGTTTTTCCTTTGTTGATGTTTGCAACGCGTTGGTTTCAAAAGTATATGAAAAAGAGCTTCGATGACGAACGAACAGCTATTGGTGCGCTTAACACTTTTGTACAAGAACATATTCAAGGTATGAGTATTGTTCAAATATTTAACAGAGAGGAACAAGAATTTAGTAAGTTTAATGGAATTAATGCCGAGCATCGTGATGCAACCATTCGTTCTATTTTTTACTTCTCAATATTCTTACCCATTATAGAAATCTTTTCTGCCATAGCTATTGGTATTTTGGTTTGGCAAGGTGGATTGATGTTAGCATTTGGAGAGAATTTAACCATCGGATCAGTTGTTCTATTCATTCTTCTTATCAACATGTTGTTTAGACCTGTTCGTCAATTGGCAGATCGAATTAATGTCATTCAGCGTGGTTTGGTCGCTTCAGAAAGAGTGTTTGGCGTGTTAGATGAAAATGTTTCGGATTTTGATACCGATGAAAAACATGAACCAATAAATTTAAGTGGGGATATTGTTTTTAAAGATGTGCTTTTTGAATATAAACCAAATGAAATCATCTTAAATAAGATGAGTTTTAGAATAAAGCACAAAGAAAATATAGCTATAGTAGGAGCTACAGGTGCTGGAAAGAGTACGATTATTAGTATAATAAATCGTTTTTATGATATTAAGTCTGGACAAGTTTTAATAAACGAAAAAGATTTAATGGGCTTGTGTAAAACCCAACTTAGAGGTCGTATTGCCACGGTACAACAAGATGTGTTTTTGTTTTCGGGAACCATTATGGATAATTTAAAAATGGGAAATAATCTGACTGATGAGGACGTGTATGATGCGGCTAAAGACATTGGTATTTACAATTATTTTACAAGATTACCCGATGGTTTTTATTTTAAAGTAAGTGAAAGAGGAACAACACTTTCTACGGGACAACGCCAGTTAATTGCATTTCTACAGGCTTATTTAAAAAATCCAGATATTTTAATTTTAGATGAAGCCACTGCTTCTATAGACAGTATTACTGAGCAATATATTCAGAAAGCATTCGAAAAAATATCTAAAGACAGAACTTCAATTGTAGTTGCTCACAGGTTAAGTACGATTAAGAATGCAGATAAAATTATGGTTCTAGATAAAGGAGAACTTGTAGAAGAAGGCAATCATGATGTTCTACTAGGAAAGAAAGGGTTATATGCCAAATTACATGATTTACAATTTGAATAAAATAGATATTTCGAATTGATTTTTTTTAAGAAAAAATAATCGAAATTGTAAAAGTCAATTCTAAAGCAATAATTCTTCTGACCTATAGAAAACATGTTGTTCATCCAAAAAAATGTAACGTTTAGTAATAAATGTCATCAAAATCGCAAAAAAAATAGAACTTAGCTAAAAACAATAAAAAGACCATGAAAAAGAATATTATTTACGTAGCAACGGCATTACTTATGACTCAGTTTATGTTTTCTTGTGGAGGTGAAAAGACCAAAACTGAAACAAAAGAAGTGAAGCAAGAGCAGCCAAAAGCCCAAATGATTAAAAAATCGGTTTCTGTAAACACTGAAACTTCTGTATTAAACTGGCGTGCAAATAAAGTAGTAGGAGGACATGAAGGTACTTTTAGCCTAGAAAAAGGAACAGTAAACCTAGTGGATAATAAAGTTGTAGGTGGTGAATTTACTTTCGATATTGCTTCAATAAAAGTAACAGATGTTACGGAAGAGGAAGATAATAGGGAAATTGTAGGTCACTTACTTAACGAAGACTTTTTTGATGCAACAAAGCACCCTAAAGCATATTTTACAGTTACTAGTGTAAAAGGAGATATGATGACTGGAAATTTAAAAATGAAAGATGTTGAAAAGCCAATTTCATTTAAAATGAACACTTCAGTAAAAGGAAATATGTTTTCTTTAACGTCAGAAAAGTTTGAGATTGATAGAACTAAATGGGGAATTACTTATAATTCTGGTAGTTTCTTTGATGCGGCCAAGCTTGGGAATTATATGATTAAAGATGCCATTGAAATTACTGTTTCTGTTCAAGGACAATTAAAATAGTATATCAGCATATGTCATTCCTTTATTTGGAATGCATTAATAAGTAACAAGGGTAGGGATAATAAATCTCTATCCTTTTTTTTGTTTAGAGTTTTTCAGTTTAGATATATTGACTTTATTGAAAGTTTGTAAATGAAACTATTAAATAAATATTCAAACTAAATATTATTATCAAATAAATCAATTGTACACCACCAAATAAATCATATCCGTGTTTTGGTCCCGAGTATCTGTAATCTGGTTCCATAAATCTATTCTATGTCAAATACCTTTGTTTTAAATAAAAAAAACAAAAGTTATGAACACATTTAAAAATGTATTTAGAATAGGAATGTTTATTCTTATGATGATGAGCTTTCAGTCAGTTAAGGCACAACAAGCCGATGATATTATTGGAATTTGGGAATTGAAAGATAAAACCAGTAAAATGGAGATTTTCAAAAAGGAAGGTAAATATTTTGGAAAGTTGTTGTATGGTAAAGAAGTAGTAAATGAAGATGGGACATCAAAAATAGATACTAAAAATCCTGACGCAAAACTTCGAGGTCAAGAAATTATTGGAAGCATCTACATTAAAAACTTAGAATTTGATGAAGACGAATGGGATGAAGGAAAAGTATACGATTCAAACACAGGGAAGGATTGGAAATGTTATGTGGAAATAAAAAAAGGAGAGTTGCATTTTACCGGATACATGGGAGTGAAATGGTTGGGGAAAACGTACGTGTACAAACGTATTAAATAGGTAGATTATGAACCCATTAATTAGTGAATTGGATCGCGTTTTTGAAGCTCAGAAAAACAAATACACGCCAGCGAATACACCTTCTTATTCTGAAAGAATGGATCGGTTGAACCGAATGGATACTTTGATTAGAAACCATTTTGAAGAAATTGTTTCTGCCACTCAAATGGATTTTGGTACGCGAAGTTCCGATTGGGGATTTACGGCTGAAATTTTTTCGCCCTTAGACCTCATAAAAAAGATCAAAAAGACACTGAAAACTTGGATGAAACCAGAAAAAAAATCATCAGGAATTTTTGCTTTATCTGGGCAACGTACCTATCAAGTGAATGAACCCCTAGGTGTGGTAGGTGTTATGTCTCCTTTTAATGCACCATTTTCTTTGGCTATGGATCCGGCTATAGAAGCTCTGGCTGCCGGAAATTCTGTGATCATAAAAATGTCCGAAAGCACTCCACATACTGCAAAATTAGTTCAAAAATTAATAGCAAAGTATTTTAAAGAAAATGAAATAGTTGTTGTGTTAGGAGATCTTGATGTATCCATTGCTTTTGCATCAAGACCTTGGGATTTATTTTTCTTTACCGGAGGTTCTGAAACTGGAAAGAAAATATTGGAGGCTAATGCCAAACATCTCACACCTACTATTCTAGAACTTGGTGGAAAATCACCATGTGTTGTTCTCGAAGATGCAGATATAGAAATGGCTGCCAAAAAAATAGGAACGGTTAGACAGTTAAATGCTGGGCAAGTTTGTATTTCTGGCGATTACGCATTTGTTCCTGAAAAGGATTTGGAAGAATATATACGTTTTACAGTTGAAAACAGTACCGATATTTACCCAAACATCATTAATAATTCAGACTTTACATCCATAATTAATGAACGTGAATATCGACGTATTGTTGATTATATAGACGAAGCCAAACAGGCTGGTTGTAGGGTTATAGAAGTGAATCCGATCAAAGAGCAAGTACCAGATCTTAGGACAAGAAAAATTCCTTTGACTTTAGTTATTAATCCTCCAAAAGATTTGAAGGTTGCTAAATATGAAATTTTTGGCCCTGTGCTTACTCTATTTAGTTACACCGAATTAGCTGAGGTTATTAAGCAAATTAATGATAACGAGAAACCCTTGGCATTATACATTTTTGGTCAAAATAAAAAGAAGATAGACCAGGTTGTTAACAATACCTCGAGTGGTGGCGTTACAATTAATGATTTGCTGATGCACGCCAATGCCAAAGATATGGGGTTTGGAGGTGTAGGTTATAGCGGAATGGGTAGATATAAAGGAGGTAAAAATGGATTTTATGCCTTTACCAATCCAAAAACAGTTTTTAAACAAGGTTTAATGGGCAAATTTACAGCACGTTTCTTTCCTCCCTATAAAAAGGACAGTTTTAGAAATATGATCCGTTCTCAGGTCAATATAAAGTGATTTATTTTTGAAGACAAATATCTCTAAAAAGAAAATCAATTAAATGAAGAGTTGTTAAAGAAACTAAAGATTCGATGACTCTTCATTTAATTAAACAACAGAAAGTATGAATGTATTGAATCATACCTTAAATTGGTATAAAGGCGAGGCATTTGAAGCGTCTATAACTGTAGGTTTTGGCGTTTTATTGATTATTTTTGGTATCTTGTTTTGGAAATTGGGAACCACAGCAGGCTTAAAAGCATTGGTCATACCTATTTTCATTGTTGGACTTATCATTGCAATTCCAGGTATTATGAATACCATAAATAATGAAAAAGCATTGGAAATTGTGGGAAAGTTACAAATTGAAAATAAATCAGAGTTTATACAAAAAGAAATAGAAAGGGTAGAAGGATTTCAATACTTATATACATTTACCAAATATTTGGCCTTGGGTCTTTTTTCTGTATCCTTACTTATTTTCTTCTTTTGGGATAATAAACAAGCGCAAGCAGTGGCTATCGTTCTCATTATTTTAGGATTGTCGGGATTGGTAATCGATTATTTCTCGAAAGAACGGTCAGAAGTTTATTATCAAGAACTATTAAATGAAATGCAAAATGAGTAATCTATTTCAAATAAAATCCATTAGTCAACTGCACAAAATCATTGGACAAAAACCACCAAAACATCCATCTATTTCCTTTATTAAATTTTCGGACATGGCATTTTCTAGCCAAATGAATTTTGAGGGTGCAAGTACAGACTTTTATATCATTTCGCTGAAGATGTCGAGTGGGAAATTGAAATATGGTCGTCAGAATTATGACTTCGAAGAGGGGACACTAACATTTTCTGCTCCAAATCAAGTTTTATATCCTTCTCATTTAATTTCGGATGTTTATAACGACGATGGGTGGAGTCTTTTTTTCTCACCTGATTTGTTGCATGGAACTGATTTGGGACAAAAGATTGACCAATACAAATTTTTCTCTTATGATGTCAATGAAGCTTTGCATATTTCTGATATTGAAAAACAAAAACTATTGGAATGTGTTTTAAATATTGTGGATGAATATAGTCAAAATATAGATCAACACACGCAAGGTTTAATTGCATCGAACTTGGAATTACTACTTAACTATTGCAAACGGTTTTATGACCGTCAATTTTTTACACGAAAACCACAAAATTCGAACATTATTAACAAAATAGAGTCTTTACTGCAGGCGTATTTCGAATCTGATTCCCCAATGTTAGAAGGACTCCCTACAGTGAAATATTGTGCCGAAAAAGTGCATCTCTCTCCAAATTATTTAAGTGATTTATTACGTATAGAAACGGGGAAAACAACCAAAGAACACATCGATTATTTTCTTATCAAAAAAGCAAAACATTTATTACTAAAAAGAGAACTTTCTGTAAGTGAAATAGCCTATGAACTCGGTTTCGAACATCCAAAATCATTCAGTAAACTATTTAAGAAAAGAACAGGGTTTTCTCCATCAGAATTTAAAATGAATTAGAAATTTATCAAAATTGAATGATTATTACTCATAAACATATTGAATTATATAAAAAAATAGGAGGGGACATTGATCACCTTCAAAGAATAGGAACTATTCAAGAATCTAGTCCCTTTAATCAGAAAGTGATTATTAAAATCGGTGAGATTATTTCAGATCTAGAATTGATAAAAAATGGTTTGACATCTAATATATTTGAAAAAAGAGTGAATGAAAATTTAAACGCACTCTGTGAAGATGAAAAAGTCATAGAAAAAATAAAAATACTCAAGTTTCCCTTCAAATAATTTTGCTCTAGAACAGATTTGGGTTAAATGGTTTGTCTTTGTTTTTAGATTTATTATAATATTTCACTAACCTTTTTTAGGTATTGACCTTTTTATAAATGGATTAATTTGAAATGATTTGCCAATATTATTTGTTTAATTTAAATGGAGTGAATTTCAATTAAAAATTTTTAACAGATAGATTATTAGGTTGTTGGGTTTGCCTTTGTTGGGATGAAATATTTAGTTATTTAATTGAAAAATATTTTTTTTAGCTCTAGCTTTATTTTTATTTATTCTAAATAAAGACTTGTAATTTTGTCAAAGTTTTAAAATAGACAATATAAACTATTATGAAAAAGGCATTATTTGCATTATCCTTAGCAATTGCATCAACATCTTTGATGGCACAAAATAAAAAGGATGCGGAATCGATAAAAGAAATGTGTGGATGTTATGAAGTAACATTTAATTTTACCGAGACTTTTCAACATACCAACGATTCATTATACAAACCTTCGAAAGATAAGATTGCAACGGCATTAGAGTGGGCAGAATTGATAGAAGATGAAAAAGGGAAAATTTCTATTCAACATTTATTGCAAGTTGGACCAGCAGAACATCCGCATATTGTTAAGCATTGGCGCCAGGATTGGGTATATCAAAATCAAAACTTTTTTATGTTTAATGGAGACAATGAATGGTTATACCAAACTAAACCCAAATCGGCTGTAAAAAAACAATGGACACAAAAGGTTTTTCAGGTAGACGATAGTCCGAGATATGAAGGAACATCAACTTGGGTACATGCGGATGGGAAAAGTTATTGGGAAAATACGACAGATGCACCTCTTCCAAGAAGAGAATACACGCAACGTGCAGATTATAATGTGACAGAAAGAGGTAATCGTCACGAAATAACTGAATTTGGATGGTTACACGACCAAGACAATGTTAAAGTCATTCGCCAGGATGGTAAGAAAGATGTAAAAGTGGCTAGTGAAAAAGGTTACAATACTTATGTAAAAGTAGACGACAAAAAGTGTAAGGCTGCTCAAGATTGGTGGAAAAAAAATCAAGAAAAGTGGGCATTAGTACGTGCAGAATGGGCTCTAGTTTACAGCCAAAATAAAGATCTTAAGCTGAAAGAAAAAGTAGATAATAAGGTCTTATTTAAACACCTTTTTGATGATGAGATAGATACGCAAGAAGAAATTAGAAAAGTAATTACCGCTTTTGTAATCAGGTAAATAATGGCTTATTAAGTTATTATGTCCAAATGAAAACTAAACAGTAAGTATGTTAAAGTTTCATTTGGACTTATTTTATTTATGTATTTACTAACATTTTTTATTTCTGAGTTCTTCGACCTCTTTTTTCATTCCAAAACAAAAAATACATGTTTAAAACCATAACAACCATATTATTGGTAGCTTGTACTTATATCATTCAAGCTCAAAATAGTTTTCACGATAGATCATTTTGGAAGACCAATCCTACTGTATCTGATGTTGAAAATAAAATTAAAGAAGGTAGTGACGTTAAACAATTAAACCGTTGGGGATTTGACGCAGTAACCTATGCCTTATTAGAGAATGTAAACGATGAAACCATGGTTCATTTACTTTCAAAGGATGGAAATGATGTAAACAAACTGACTCATGATGGTAGAACCTATATTTTTTGGGCAGCCTATAAAAACAATGTCAACATCGTAAAATATTTGTTGGACAAAGGCGCAAAAACCGATGTTATAGATGATAAAGGGTATAGTATAATGAATTTTATGGCTGTTGCGGGAGTTGATAACACAGAATTGTATGATCTTTTTATTGAAAAGGGAGGAAATATTTTAGATAAAACACCAAAAGGAGCCAATGCATTATTGCTTTTTATTCCCAATGCTAAAGATTTTAACAAGGCTTCTTATTTTATAGACAAAGGACTAAAATTGGAAAGCAGAGATAAAAAAGGAAATGGTGTAATTGAATATACGGCTCAAAAAGGTAACCAAGAGATGTTGGATATTCTGATTAAAAAAGGTTTAGAATATAAAAAAACTACGAGTAATAACGATAATGCCATGCTTTTTGCCACTTTGCCAGCTCGAAAAGGTTATAATACATTAACGTTTTTTAGATATCTTGAAGGGCTAGGCGTAGAACCAAATATAACCAATAAGCAAGGTCAAACACCGCTTCATAATTTGGCCTATCGTAATAAAGACATCGAAAGTTTTAATTTTTTTATGGAGCATGGTGTCGACGTAAATCAAGTGAATGAAGAAGGCAATACAGCTCTTATGATTGCCGCCAAAAGAAATGAATTAAATGTGATTGAGAAATTACTTTCTAGAACCGAAAATATCAATTTATCTAATTCAAAAGGATATACAGCTTTAACCTTAGGACTTGGAAATACATTGGGAGTTGTAAAATTATTAATTGATAAAGGCGCTAAAACGGATATCATAGATTCTGATGGTCAATATCTAGGTTATCATTTGTTTAAAACCTACAATTCAACAAAAGAGAAAGCTTTTTATGACAAGTTGGAATTATTGGAAAAGCATGGGTTGAAGATTGGGCATAATCGTAAAAATACTAATACACTTTATCATTTGGCAGCCGAAAAACAGGATGTTCGAATGCTTGAGATCATTGCAAAATATAACTTAGATATTAATGCTAAAAACAAAGCTGGTTTAACTGCTTTGCAACAAGCAGTCATGACTTGTACTAATCTTGATATAGTAAAAGCACTTATTAGAATGGGTGCCGATATGAAGGTGAAAACAGAATTTGGAGAAAGCTTATATGATTTAGCAAAAGAAAATGAGGCCTTGAAAGACATTGACATAAGTTTGTTGAAGTAAAGTAGCCAACAAAGTACAAGATTGATAAACTAAAATAGTTCTTGAATTCCGAGTTAGAAAAGAACCTATTTTTATAATTTTCTAAAAAAAATACCATGAAAAAAATATTACCAATACTTCTCATCACTTTGCTACTAAGTTCATTTATGAGTAGCGAAAACACAACGTATAAGTGTATGATTCAGATGAAAAATTATTCTGGAGAAGGTGCTTATATCGCCATTTCTTTGTTGAATGCCGACGGAGATTACGAAAAAACATTATTTGTACAAGGTGAAGACGATGAATGGTATCATGATATAACGAATTGGTGGAAATTTCACGGGAAAGTTCGTGCAGATATTGATGCCATAACTGGAGAAACCATTAGTGGAGGGAACCGCACCATAAGTATCATTGATATTCCTTCAAATAAAATAGATGCAGGATTTAAAATACGGTTTGAATCGGCCGTTGAGGATCAAGAATACTATGAAAAAGATGTTGAGTTTGAGTTAACGACAGAAAATTTACAAAACAAATTTGATGGAACAGGTTTTATTAGATATGTAAGATTTATTGCTCAATAAAATCGTCAATAATGTGTATATATTTTGAAACAAAACGTTCTGATTTCATCAAAAGATAGAACGACTTAGAAGTGTTGAATTTATACGGTGATTACAACTAGATATACATATCATTAATACAAATACATGAAGATTTCTATTTGGAGATTTAGTCATTTTATTTTGGCTATATCTTCATCTCTTTTTATCCTATTAGCTTCTGTAACTGGAATTATTTTGGCATTTGAACCTATTGCGGAACAATTGAGCCAAAAAACCACAAATATTTCCAATATTTCAATTGCTGAGGCCATAGAAAATCTTCAAAATAAAGATTTAGAAGTCGTTTCAATTTCTGTGAATCATCACAATCAGGTTAAGGCTAATGTTGTAACTGAAACTGGTGAAAATAAATCGTTTTTTGTTGATCCAAATACAGGTGAAAGTCTTGGTGTTTCAGAGAAAAGACACTCTATTTATAAGTTTACAACCACCTTACATCGGTCTTTGTTTTTGAAGTCCTCTGGACGTATTCTAGTAAGTGTTTTTTCGTTTATTTTATTCATATTATGCATCACTGGATTTGCAATTGTTGTTAAAAAAGAAGGTGGATTAAAAAAATGGTTTTTAATTAATAAAACAGAACCATTTAATCAAAAATACCACAGTCTTTTTGGAAAATATGCGCTTATTCCTATTGTAATAATTACATGCTCAGGAGTATATTTGTCTCTTGATAAATTCAGTGTTTTACCTAAGAATAAACTTAAAAATAATGTACATTCTGTTCAATCCCAAACTAAAAAATTACCATCGATTACAGATGCAATAATTCTTAAAGAAACACCATTAAACCAATTAGTTAAATTAGAATTTCCATTTTCTAATGATGAAGAGGATTATTTCTTTATCAAATTAAAAGACAAAGCGTTCTATTTGCATCAATTTACAGGTGTTGTTATTCGTTCACAATCGAATTCAAATTTTAATGCCATAAAATATTGGAGTTTAAAATTACATACTGGTCAAGGATATATTGTTTGGTCTATAGTATTAATGCTGTCCTGTTTTGCTATTTTGTTTTTTATGTTTTCTGGTTTCAAAATCAGTTATTATCGACTATTAGAAAAAGAGAAGGTTACAAATATTAATAACCATAAAAATGCCGAAATTATTTTACTCGTAGGTTCCGAAACAGGAAGTACCATGGCTTTGGCAAAATGTTTTCATAATGCGCTACTCAAAGAAAATCAGAAATCTTATTTAACGAGTATTAATAAAATACAACATTTTCCCAAAGCAAAATACATAGTTTTACTTACTGCAACTTATGGCGATGGAGATCCACCTGCGAATGCAACAAAATTTTATAAGCGCATACAGCAGTTTCCATTTTCACCTTCGGTACATTTTTCTGTTGTTGGTTTTGGATCTTTAGCTTATCAGAAATATTGTGAATTCGCGATCCAAATAGATGATTACCTTTCAGAAAACAATATTGGGAAACCCTTTTTACCTTTAACCAAAATCAATAATAAATCCTTTACTGGTTTTAAGGCGTGGCAAGAAAAATGGGCCGAGAAAATGGATCTAAATTTGGAAATGACTCCACCAAAATTGAATCGGAAAAAGCAAAAGAATTATACTGTAACTCAAAAAAGTGAGTTAAATATTGATGAAACGTTTACAATAAGCCTTAAACCCGAAAATAATCAGAATTTCGAAAGTGGCGATTTACTCTCTATTGTTCCTGAAAACGATAGTGTAGAGCGTTTATATTCAATAGGAAAAGTGGGAGGTGAAATAATTCTATCCATAAAAAAACATGATTTTGGAATCTGCTCCAATCTTCTTTTTAACTTAAATGTAGGCGCGTCTATAAAAGCCGGAATCTATAGAAACAAAAGCTTTCATTTACCAAGAGGGAAAAGGTCAACCATTTTTATAGCCAATGGAACAGGAATTGCACCCTTTATTGGCATGATGCGTTCTGAAAAGCATTCTGGAGAAAAGCATTTATTTTGGGGTTGTAAATCAAGGCAATCAACACGAATTTACGAAGATGTTTTAGAAGGTAAAAACGGTGTATCCAAACACATAACCTATTCAAGAGAAGGGGACAAAACTTATGTTCAAGATCTTTTAATAAAGTCTCCAGAACTCATTTCCTTAACACTCTCTACTGGTGGAGTTATTATGATATGTGGATCAATAACCATGATGAATGGGGTACTTGAAGTTTTAGATCATATTTCAAAAAAACAACTCAAAAAACCAATTTCTTATTATAAAGAAAAAGGACAAATTAAGCTGGATTGTTATTAGATCATAAATATCAAAAGATCATTTTATAAAGGTTTTTCTATTTTTTTTAGAATTGTACATTTTTATGAAATACAAACATGTATATTCTTTGAATTTAAGCCAATAAAAAGACAGTAGGTTTAGAATTTGTATTATATTTCCAAAATGAATAAACGACTGCTTTCAATAGTTCTTATACTGCTTTTTGTCTATAATATTTTGGTTTTACTGGTATTTCAAGTTGAATCGAATTTTGATGGCGGAAATATTAAAAGTATTGCAGATGCTTATTGGTATTCTTTGGTAACATTGACTACCGTAGGATATGGCGATTTTTATCCTGTAACGTTTTGGGGTAGATTGTATGGAATGTTATTTGTGATTGCCAGTTTTGGTATTATAGGTTTTTTATTCTCACAAGTAAGTTTTTTGGTAAAAGATTTTAGATTTAAAAAAAAGCAGGGCTATTTCGGAACAGATATGGAAAATCATTGTGTATTAATTGGCTGGAAGAGTCAAACAAAAGAAATTGCAGAAGGTATTTTAAATGCCAATGAGCAATTGGTTATTGTAACCGATAAAAAAGACGATGTAGATTATATAAAACGTATTTTTCCTCAGAAAAATTGTTTTTGTTTATACACTGAAATAAACAATTACAAGAATTTAGAAAAAATAAATATTGAGAAGGCTAAACGTGTTTATCTCGATTTTGAAGACGATACTCAAGCTTTGGTTTACGCTGTTAATGTGAAGAAAAATTTTAATAACGTAAAGTTTGTGGTTGCACTCAACAATCCAGACTTAAAAGAATCTTTTAATTATTTGGGAGACAATTACATCATTTCTAAAGAAGAAATTGTATCTCGATTTGCTGCTAGTTATATTTTTGAACCTTATGCTGCAATGATAACCGAAGATTTAATGACCACAACAACAGAAGAAGGAAATTTAGATTTTCACCAATACAAAATAAGTCCAAACTCTAAGTATATAGGTCAAGATTACTCTGTTGCTTTTACTGAATTTAAAGCCCAGTATAATGCCATTTTGGTTGGAATTGCAAGAGATGAAAAGATTTACAAAAATCCTAAAGCCATGGTCCTTCAAAAAGACGACTATTTTATTTTTATTGGTGATATAAATTCATTAGAAGGGGTTGTAAATGGATAATCGAATGGATTTGTAGGTTGTTTACACGATTGGCGTATCATTATTTTTAGTTTTTTAGCTCATTTTTTCTGTGAATAATCATCTGTTTTATGATATCTACAGGTAAGGGTTTGTTAAACGGAAACTGAACAGAGCCTTTCCCTTGTTTAAAATCTTTTAGTTCTTCTGAAAATACTGCCATTGTTGATGGAAAGGGATAAAAACTGATGTATTTGGCATAAGCACCCATCATCAATTGATGTTTTTCAGTCGACTTTGTTTCCAAAATAAATAAAGCCGATTTACAATTTTCAGCTTCTTCCATTTCTGGTACAATATCTTTAATGATTTGCCTTATTTCATTTAAAAGAACTTGAGCATCTTCGGTTTGGTTGTTGATATAATCTTGGACGGTTTTATAAATTGGCATTCCACCTTTTTTAGCCATTTTTTCTGATTTTAATGTATGATTGTAAATTTAGCTATTTGAAATTATTTCTAAAGTATGATCAATGGAATTTTGAACTAATTTAAAATTTGAAGTACAATTTGACGGTATGAACGACTGATTGGGAGAGTTTTGTTTCCAATCTCAATATGTTCATTTGTAAAGGCATCAATTTTATTTATGGATACAATAAAAGAACGATGAATACGAATAAAACAAGACGTTGGGAGGTGCTTTTCTAATTCATCAAGGTTTTCTCTTGTAACCAATATATTATTAGAAAGGTGAATATGAAGTTGATCTCTTATGCGTTCAACAAATTTGATATCATCAAAATCTACGCGTTTCATCTTCCTTTCAGATCGAATGAAAATGTAATTTTTTTCAATGGTTTCTGAAGATGTGTGTTGTTCTGAGAATTTAAGTAATGCACCAAATAAACGATCAAATCCAATCGGTTTTAACAAATAATCAACGGCTTGGACTTCAAAACCTTCTATTGCAAATTCTCGATAAGCCGTTGTGAAAATAACGTGAATGTCTTTTATTGATTTGGCTAATGACATACCAGACATACCTGGCATATTAATGTCTAAAAGCATCAAGTCAATTTTTTTCTTTTGAATTAAGTTTAAGGCTTCTTCTGCATTTTTACAGGTTCCAATGATACTGATAAATGGTATTTTTTGTAAATGACTTACCAGTATTTCACGAGCAATTGGTTCATCGTCAACAATTAAACAGGAAATAGACTTACGATTCATTTTCTTTTAATTTTATAATTAATTGCACAGAGAATATGTTGTTTTGTTCTAAAATTACGAGTTTATGTCGATTCGGAAACAGCAGTTCCATTCTTTTTTTTATGTTTTCTAATCCAATTCCACCAGATTTTCCTTCAATTGATGTTGCAATTGGATTTGTTATTGTAAACTCTACACGTTTAGAAGTTTGGATTAATAACATGGATATTTTTAATTTCCCTTTCGTATAGCCTCCATGTTTAAAGGCATTTTCAATAAAGGGAACAAAAAGCATTGGTGGAATTCTAAAATGAGGATCTTCAATGGAAATATCAAATTGGGTTTCGAGGGAATCTGAAAAGCGAATTTCTTCTAAAGTAATATAATCTTTTAAATGTTTTATTTCTTCCGAAAGTAAAACCAGAGGTTTATCGACTTGATAAAGAATATAATCTAACAAATTGGATAATCTTAAAATGGTATCTGGCGCCTGATCTGCTTTCTGGAGCGATAATCCATAGATTGTATTTAAAGTATTAAATAGAAAATGTGGATGAATTTGAAGTTTTAGAAAACGTAATTCTTGGTTTTTTAGCTGGAGTTGTGTTTCTGTAAATTTGAGTTTTAACTCTTCATTTTTCAACTCGTTTTTATAGGTGTACCAAACCAAAGCAATGGCTACAGATATGAGAACAATAAAATAAACACCTAAAATAATAAAAGGAAGTGTTTTAGTTAAAGAAGTTGTGTTTTTTATTTGATCGTTTATTAAATAAATCGATGAAAATAATATAGAATATACAATGGCTGAAAATGAAAGAATTAAAGTGTAGGTAGTGTACAAGAAAAACAGTTTGTAGTGTTTTTCTAATAAATATTTTGGAATTAAAAATGCATTAAACCAATAGCTGAGACAAATGGTAATTGGCATTAAGAATAAACTAAATTGGTTTACATAATTTGTGTTTTCGCTGCCATAGCCTAAAAAGTAGGTATAAAAGAGGTATACAGCACACCAAAAAAAAAGTTGTGCCAGAAAAAAAACAATTTTATATCCGATTTGTTTAAACATATAAGTAGCAATATCAATAAAAAATCTGAATTGGATACAATTTCACCAATTATTACCAATTCTAAGTAGATTATAACCTAATTAGATGTAGTTTTAAGATGAATCGGTAAAAATGCAATCAAAAATAATGGTATACTGTATGATTAGGCTAAAATGCTGGGTAAATATGTATTGTGGCAATATGAGAAAAAAGGAGAGGGGTTTTACATTTAACTTTGATTGAAATATATTGTAAGAGACAATGTATAATACTCACTAAACTTTAATAATTATGGTTTATCAAGCTCAAAATTATTCCTTTATTGATCATTTATTTGGATTACTGAATGAAGGCGGTCCAATGTTTATGTATGTCACATTTTTATGGCTCATTTTTGTTATTTATTTGTTTGTTGTAGGCATAATGAAAAGACATCTTATTCCTAAACAAATAAAGTTGTTAAAGTCTGTTTCGTTGTTTGCCTTAGTTTGGGGATTTTTAGGGCAAATGGTAGGTATTATTGGTGCCTTCGATACCATTCAGGTTCATGGAGATATTGCTCCAAGTGTTTTGGCTGCGGGAATTAAAGTATCCATTTTATCTCCAACCTTTGGAATGTTTGTTTTCTTGATTGCTAGAGTTGGAATCATCACTTTGATTTATCGCGAAAAAAATGATTTGAAGGATAATCATTCTTGATTTATCGGTCCAACTAACGCTGTATTATTTCCTAGTCTAAGTTTTAATAAACAAAGTGATTTATGAAAAAATATTTTCTTGTTCTATTCTTTATTAAATAGTCTCAAGTGAAATGTAAAGCATCAAAATAATTAAAAGGAAATATAAAAAAATCCTACTTAACAAATAAGTAGGATTTTTTTATATTTTGAAATGTAATTACATTTTCAATGTATAAGCCTTTAAGGTATTTTGCATTAAAGAAGCTATGGTCATTGGTCCAACACCGCCTGGAACTGGACTAATAAAGCTACACTTAGGAGCAACTTCATCATATGCCACATCACCTTTTAAACGGAAACCACGAGGAGCTGTTTCGTCTTCAATACGGTGAATACCTACATCTACAACTACAGCACCTTCTTTAACCATATTTTCTTTTATGAACTCAGGTTTACCAAGAGCAACAATTAAAATATCTGCTCGTTTGCAGTGTTCCTCTAAGTTTTGAGTTCTACTATGTACCATTGTTACCGTTGCATTTCCAACTTCGGCTTTACGGCTCATTAATATACTCATTGGTGTTCCAACAATATTACTTCTACCTACAACAACACAGTTTTTTCCAGAAGTTTCAATGTTGTTACGCTTTAAAAGCTCAACAATACCATTTGGAGTGGCAGGTAAGTAAGCATCTAAACCTAATACCATATTACCTAAATTTTGAGGGTGGAAACCATCCACATCTTTTTTAGGGTCTATAGCTAGAGTTACCTTATCTTCATCTATGTGTTTAGGCAGTGGCAATTGAACAATAAAACCATCGACAGTATCATCGTTATTTAATCGATCAATTTCCTGAAATAAAGCTTCCTCAGTACATGTATCCTCTAAACGAATAATTTCAGATTCGAATCCTACATACTCACATGCTTTAACTTTTGCATTTACATAAGTTCTGCTGGCTCCATCGCTTCCAACTAAAATGGCAATAAGTTTGGGCTTACGCAATCCTTGTTCTGCCAATGTTGTACAACTGGCTTTAATTTCTTCTTTAATTTCTTGAGAACAAGCTTTTCCGTCTAGAAGTTTCATGGTGTGTTTTTTTCAAAAGTTTATTAAAATAAAAAGCCAGAACATCGTCTGGCTTTTAAAGTATATTTTTTTAGATTTTTGGCATTTTAGGCATTCCTCCCATTCTTTTCATGAGGTTTTTAACACCACCACCTTGCATCATTTTCATCATTTTAACCATGTCGTTAAATTGTTTCATCAATTTATTTACATCGGCTATAGAAGTTCCAGAACCTTTTGCAATTCTTCGTCTTCTCGATCCATTAATAATACTTGGGTTTTCACGCTCTTTTGCTGTCATAGAAGATATAATGGCTTCAATACTTTTAAAAGCATCATCATCAATATCCACATCTTTAACCGCTTTGTTCATACCAGGAATCATTCCAATAAGGTCTTTTACATTACCCATTTTCTTGATTTGGTCTATTTGGGCTAAAAAGTCATTAAAATCGAATTGATCTTTAGCGATCTTCTTTTGTAATTTTCGAGCTTCTTCTTCGTTAAACTGCTCTTGTGCACGTTCTACTAAAGATACAACATCTCCCATTCCAAGAATACGATCTGCCATACGATTTGGGTGGAAAACATCTAAGGCTTCCATTTTTTCTCCCGTACCTACAAATTTAATTGGTTTATCTACAACCGTTTTAATTGTAAGCGCAGCTCCACCACGTGTATCACCATCTAATTTGGTAAGAATTACACCGTCAAAATTTAATTTGTCGTTAAATGCTTTTGCAGTATTTACAGCATCCTGACCAGTCATAGAATCTACAACAAACAATGTTTCGTCTGGATTTACAGTATTTTTGATAGACGAAATTTCGTTCATCATTTGCTCGTCAATCGCTAAACGACCTGCGGTATCAATAATTACAACGTTGTGTCCGTTAGATTTTGCGTGGTCTATAGATGCCTTTGCAATGGCAATAGGATCTTTAGAATCTGTGTTCTTATAAATATCTACACCAACCTGATCCGCAAGTACGGTTAATTGGTCTATGGCTGCTGGACGATAAACATCACAGGCAACTAATAGAATATTTTTATTCTTTTTTGTTTTTAAATAGTTCGCTAGTTTTCCAGAAAACGTTGTTTTACCAGAACCTTGTAAACCTGCCATTAATACAACAGTTAAACCAGTATTAATTTTCAGCTCCGAAGTATCACCTCCCATAAGAGAAGCTAATTCATCGTGAACAATTTTTACCATAACTTGACCAGGCTGTAAACTGGTCAATACGTTTTGTCCTAAAGCCTTCTCTTTTACAGTTTTTGTAAACTGTTTAGCGGTTTTAAAACTTACATCGGCATCTAAAAGGGCACGACGTACCTCTTTTAAAGTTTCAGCAACGTTTATTTCAGTTATTTTTCCATGTCCTTTTAGGACACTAAAAGCTTTGTCAAGTTTTTCGGATAAATTTTCAAACATGTTCTTTCGAGTCTATTTAAATGGTCAGAAAATTTCTGACGTTTGCAAAAATACAAAATTTGTATTGTATTTACTATTTACGAATGCATTAAATGCAAGGGTTGATGCTTTTTTTTATCATGTTATTTTAATGGTATATAGGGCAAATGTTTAATTATCCGATGATTAATCTTTTTTCTAAACTTTCTTGTTTTATGGTACGCATGTGAAAAATCATCTCTAATTTTGCACAAAAATAGTATTGGTATGAAAACAATAGAAATAGGAGTAGGTATAGAAGAGATTAAATTTGGAATGCTAAAGGCCGATGTAGAAAAGGTGTTAGGTAAACCAGATGAGATAGATAAGGAATTATACGGTGAGAATGAAGAGGCGATGTTAGAGTCTTGGCATTATGACGAGTTAGACTTATCTTTAGGTTTTGATGAGGATGAAGATTGGAAACTTATTACGGTTGCTGTATCTGACTCAAAGTATACTTTAAAAGACAAGGCTTTGGTTGGATTAAAAATATCTGAAATTATTGATGTTTTAAATGCAATGGGGTATGATGAAATTGAACTTGAAGAAGATGAAGAAATTTCTGTATTGTATTTGGATGATCAGTCGATGAAAATTTGGCTTGAAAATCAAGTTGTAACTGAAGTTCAATGGGGCCCTTTGTTCCAAGATGAAGATACGATTGCTTGGCCTAAGTAGTCACAATTTACAGTTGTAGATCTAATAAAAACCTCCTTTTTCATTTATATGGAAAAAGGAGGTTTTTTTTCCTTCCTTCGGCACCAATTTTAAAATAGTAGCTGAATTATTTAAATATCATAATTCAGTATTTGACCTCTTAAACGAGAGAGAGTTTCGGGTTTTATACACAGATAAGATGCAATATAACGATGAGGGATTTCATGGAATAACCAAGCGTAATTTTTATGAAATTTTATGAGTTTTTCTTTTGCTGAATCATGTATTAATGAAATTTCTTTGAGATCCTTTTTTTCAGTATATTGTTTAAAGTTTTCGATCAAAAATTCATTTGATAAATTATTTGTTTGTGGAATTCATTTAGGAACTAAAATTCCAAAGAATATGAAAAAAAAATCAATTGAGTTTACTATAATTTTTTGCTGATGAAAAGAGCTATTATTGATTTTGTAAATGAAGTTTTGGAAAATGTAATTATCTTGTTTCTATTTATATAAGTAGGAATGACGAACATGCGCATCCAAAACGAAGACAATAATAAGTAAATGAAAATTAAAATGTTTGTATCGCTTTAAGGGTTCACGTATTAAAGCAGATGTTTACATAAAATTCTATAAAAATTGTATATTCGGCGTAAAATTAAATTATCAATCAATGAAAACTTTTGACAGGATTTTAATAATATGTTTTATCTCTATAAATTGTTTTGGTCAAAACAATGAAGTTTTTAAAGAAAGACCAATTAATGGTCTTATTTATGGGGCTTCATCTGTTCTGGTTGAAGATATTAATAATGACGGAAAACAGGATATATTAGCTTATCCAATACAAAAAACGGGATTTGCAATATATCAAAATAATGATAGTTTGAATTTTGAACTACAAACAACGACATTAAATACAGATATTAATGCACTCTCATTTTCCGATTTCAATTCAGATTCTTTACTTGATTTATTGATTGTTTCGGACTCTAGTATTCAAATTGCGTATCAACATATTGATACTTTTATTGTTGGTTCCAGTTTTAGTTTCATTAATAGTATCGAAAAAATAGAAAAAACAAGTTCCCTGAATCATTTTATCACCTTAAATGAGGATGGACAATTATCCTTATTAAAAGTCGATTCGAATGAAGTTGTAATGAATTCCATAGAAGGACAGAACAACATATCGAGTTATGAGATTGAGTCTTCTTTGTCTGACACCACACATATTTTTACTTATTCCGATAGTTTAAAAACTATATCTTATTTACAAACCTATGAGGATACTGTTTGGAATCAGTATGAAAAGGATAGCTTAAGTCTAAATTCAAAATTCTGCATTTTTAAACATTTCAATCAGTTCGAATTAGTTACCTCATTGAAAAATGAAAATTCGGTATTGAATTTTACATTTTCTTCAGATACGACTTATTACGAAAAATTAGTATGTGCAGATTCTAATGTTGCCATATTAAATGCTGGTTTTAAAAACGATTCGTTAAGATATTATTATTTATGGCGAGAACGAAATATTGTTCCTTGGCATTATGCCGATTTCGATGGGTATAAAATAAACGAAATTGTAGTGAATGGAGATTCAATTATGAGTGATAAACCTTTTCTTAACTATATGAATGGTTGTGAGACAATGTTGCCTGTTGATCTAGATTATGATTCGAACTTAGAGAGTTCTACAGAATATGTTTTGTTCTCTGATTTATTGGATCAAATTACTATTTATAAAAATGATTCAACCTATTTTAACATTTCGAGATCAAATGAAAAAGAGTTAATTCAAACCATCATGACCGATGTTGATGTTGATGGCGATCTCGATGCGGTTTCGCTTATGCATATTCCAGGTAATCCAGTTGGAGGAAATTGCGATTTTGTATATTTTGAAAATATTGGAGATTATACATTTAGAAATAAAGTGATAAATAGAGATAAGAAAATCCATGATATTTTGCCTCCTTTGACCATAACAATGAATGAAAGACCTCATGTTTTTTTCCAATATAGAAATATATCTAGTAGACCTATTTTAGTTCTTAGATTTTGGATAGATAATTTAGGGAAGGAACAATTAGAACTACTAGACTCTTCAGCAAATAGTGCCTCATTATATAGTTATAAACGCATGTTTACTGGAGATTTAGAAGGCGACGGTGATCAAGATATAATTCTACAAGGTGAAGGTCGGGTTTATGCTTACCAAAATAGAGATTCGGTAATTGTTCGTTTAGTAAATACCTACGGAGGAGGTTCAAATGGTGTTACTATGGGACAAGCTCTGTTATTGGATCTTGATCAAGATGGTAGAGATAACGAGTTTTTAGGTGTAAGTCATTTAACATCAGTGCCTGGTCATTTTCAATTTGAGCGCCACTCCTTTTTACCTCCAGAGAATAGACAAATTAGCGTACATCAATTTCACCGAATAAATGAATTGTACGATATGAATAATTATGAAAAATGTTTATTCTTAGATTGGAACTTAGACGGTCAATACGATTTCACGATGGCAAAGAATCATTATGGTCATGAGGCCTCTGTAATATTCAATACAGGCAATTTGTCGTTTGATACGACTCAAATAACAAACTATTATTTTGTGAAAAATAGCGATACTATCATACCATTTTCTGAATTATGGTTTAGTAATACGCCTCATGTATATGATTTTGAGAATAATTTTGAACCTAAAATTGTAAATTATACCCGGGATGGTTATGATTACTACAAGAGTATAAATGACAGCGTGTTTTCTTCCACAACTATTTTTTCATTTAATACTTTATTTCACCATTACAGATATAAAATAAAATTTGATGACTTTGATAAAGATAATGATATAGATTTTACGGGACTAAATTCTAACTACGGATCCTCATATTTTGAAAATAATACGTGTAATACAAAGTATGATATCGATACGACCATTTGTGAAACATTTTATAGTCCTACTGGGAATTTGGAAATTCATCAATCTGGTGTTTTTTACGATTCATCGGTCGATTCCATTGGATGTATACATACTTGGCGTTTCAATGTAAAGGCATTAATGAATGATACGATGCTTCCTGTTTCTTCTTGTTCGGATTATATTTCTCCCTCGGGTAATTTATGGAATCAAACGGGCATATATTCCGATACTTTAGTGAATAGCCAAGGATGCGATTCTATAATAACAATAGATTTGGAAATTCTGAATACGTTTACCGAATTGGATGAAATATATTGTGATTCAATGGTTTCTCCTAGTTCAAAAGATACATGGTATTCTTCTGGAGTGTATTACGATACAGTTCTGAATTCTAACGGTTGTTTCTCTTTTTATAAAATAAATTTAGAAATTGAAGTATCTCAATCGGAATTGCTAGTATCAGATTCGTCTATATTGTTACAAGATAATGGTGATGATATTCAAATCATAGAATGGTTAGATTGTACGAATAGTAATATAATAGATTCGAATGTTACTGAATTTTTCCCTGATACGATAGGCTTTTATTCTGCCATTATTCAAACGTCCAATTGTCTTGATACCTTGATGTGTGTAGAATTTATTGGAGCAAATATGCCTTATAATACACCAAGTGAATTTATCATTTATCCATCTGGTTCCGATAATTTGGTTGTCGAATTTGAAGGTTTAGTTGAAAATCTTCAAATAAATGTATTGAATGTTGGAGGAGAAGTAATACTTTCAATTCAATCGGAAAATGTATCCAAACAATTGGTTGATATGAGTAATTATTCAACTGGGGTATACATATTTTCATGTAAACTTAATGATAAAACCATAAATATGAAAACAGTATGGATTGCTGAATAATGGTTTTTTTATTTGATCATCGAATCTTGATCGTCAACCAAGCGGTAATATAATTAGATTGTATGGATTATAAATTGTATCTTTAAGCCATGGAAAAATTAGATTTTAGATCGGTTAATTCGACCACACGAAATGAGATACGACTTCGAGCGATAAAACTAATTTTATCGGGAAAGATAAAGAAGAAGGATATCGCTGAAATGTATAATGTTAATCAAAATACGATTACAAATTGGCTTAAGAAATATAATGCAAATGGTAAGCTTGGTTTATTAGACAATGTAAGAGGTGTTAAATCTGAGGATAAAAAATTACTAAGCGAACAGCAAGAGATTATTATACAAGAAATGATAGTGGATGTAATGCCCGATCAGATGAAATTAGCTTATGCTTTATGGACTAGAAAAGCAGTTAAGGAGCTTGTAGAACGTGAATTAGGTATTGTTCTAGCTATAAATACAATGGGCGATTATTTACGAAAATGGGGTTTTTCTCCTCAGAAGCCAAAGAAACAAGCCTATGAGCAATGTTCAAAAAAGGTACAGAAATGGTTAGACGAAGATTATCCAAAAATAAAAGAGCGTGCCCAACATGAAAATGCAATTATACATTGGGGTGATGAAACGGGAATTCGAAATAGCAACCAACACGGCCGATCCTATGCACCAAAGGGTAAAACACCAACGAAAAAACATATGTCCAAGCGGTTTTCGGTCAATATGATATCTACAGTTACCAATCAAGGAAAGGTTGAATTTATGATATATTCAACGAATATGAATTCTGATAAACTAATAGAATTTATGAAGCAATTAATTAAAGGTAAAGATCATAAAGTATTTTTAATCCTTGATAATTTAAGAGTACATCATAGTAAAATTGTGAAAGAATGGGTGAAAGAACATATCGATAAAATCGAATTATTTTTCCTACCACCTTATTCACCAGAAAAGAATCCTGATGAATATTGAAATTGTGATTTGAAATATGGACTATCTGAGAAGCCTGCTCCTAAAAACGAACAACAATTAAAAAGTAATATTCAAAACCATATGAATATACTCCAACAAAACAGTAGTAGAGTTATAAAATACTTTAAGCATAAAGATATTAAATATGCCGTGTGAAATATTCTAAATTAATCTCCGTCGGGTTAATAACATTCCATAAATCACAACAAAATTCCTTTCTCCTTCATCCAAAAGAACTAAATTTATGGTTTATTATAAATCATGAAAACATTTAATGATATTAAGGAATTACTAACCGCTTTGAGAAGAGAGGAAAAGCTGATTTCTGAAATGTTTAGTAAAAGAAAATCCATTGATTATAAACTGAGTGATGCCTTGGAACTGGTAGATTACCAAGAGAATCGGATTGATTTATTGATTCAGAAATCGGTGATCTGGTTGGGTAGAAAAACTGTCGAATGTAGGAAGTAATGGTACAGATATCTTGGTGAAAGCTATGATTAATATTTCTTTATTGAATGTATTTAAGGTAGATGCTTCTAAGAAGTTTAAGGACTTTAAATTGCATTGTATGATGGATGAAATAGGAACCCTTCACCCAAGTAATCAGCAAGGGATTTTAAGATTTGCTAATGAAAGAAATATCTTGTTGATTAATGGTTCACCAACGAGCCAGAATGCCACGGATTACAAATACACGTTTAAGTTGGCTAAAAAGCAGTCTAAAACGGATTCTTCTCAATTTATTACCAAAATTAGTAGACTGGTAAAAAAGATTAATTCTAATGTTCATGCCTCATGAAATTAAGCTTAAAAATAGCAAAAATATTACAGCGCTTAAGTCGAGGAGAATCCATACCAAACCATTTGGCAAAGGCTAAATTGATTGATGATTTGGTAAGTGAACACATTCTTTATAGAAAAGGGAAGCATAAAAAATCTTTGGAATTAATAAGTCAAACAAGTTTGGAGAATTATTTGGCCAATCAGCTACAAATAAATGATCTTAACAATTATATTTTTGCATTAGAAGATGAAGATTCCTCTCGTGCATATTTTGTTAAAATAACCACAGATTCTAAGCATTCGAAAGAACGAGCATTCAAAGGTTTTTTGGTGAACAGTTACGAACAAATAATGGCAGAATTAAACCATGAGTCCATAAAAATAAATCCTGTAAAAGGAAGTTTTGTGTTTATTTACGATTATGAGACCTTCAAAATTCCAAATGACATAACAGTTGTAGGTGTAGAGAACGCTAAGAATTTTAGTCAAATTCATACTCAAAAACATTTGTTTAAAAATATCAAACCATTGTTTATTTCTCGGTATCCACAAAATCAAAATAAGGATTTTATTCAATGGATGAATTCTGTACCAAACCAATACCTTCATTTTGGTGACTTTGATAAAGCAGGAATAGGTATTTACATGAATGAGTACAAAAAACATTTGTT
Source organism: Flavobacteriales bacterium (assembly GCA_049607525.1). GTDB lineage: Bacteria > Bacteroidota > Bacteroidia > Flavobacteriales > CAJXXR01 > JBMYYR01. The sequence continues at coordinate 5,642 of JBMYWP010000003.1, read as the reverse complement.
AGATCAAGCATCATTTTTTGTTCCAGAAACCATTATAAGTGATTTAAAATCCCATGGAAATCGAACAAGATTCGATGTCCAGAGAATCAACTTTGATATTGACGATATTCAAGAGGAAAAGTTATTGGAATTAATTAAACTCATAGAAGTTGAGAAGAAAGGGTTGGATCAGGAGTTTTATATTGATTCTGATTTTAAGAATTAATTCTGATTTAATAGCTCAGGATTTTATCAATTAGATTCTACACCAGTGTTTAGGGTTTTGGGACAATATTTTGGACGCAAGGAGTAAAAGATTACGATTTTACCTCCAAGTACAGGGTTGTAGAATAGTTTCCAAATCTATTTCTTGAAATTTTCACCCAATAATTTGAAGTCCGTTTAAGATCAAGTTTGCTAGACATTGTTTGAAGCAGATAAAGAGATCCTGGGAAAATATCATTGATTTCAAAGGGGCGTTCTAGAGTGAGTACCTCAGTAATTTTACTATTATTTAATGTCATTTCATTTTGGACTAAGAAATAAGAGTGAGTTTCTGTTACTCTATATTTTTTTATATAAATATGTTCTGGAGTGTCTTTGAATAGATTTTCTAAAAAAGAATTGGTTTTAGAATATTCCACTTCATAATTAGTAGCATTTTCAAATGAAACATTCAGTGAATTTTGTTTTATCTGTAAATGCTCATTTCTTAATGGTTTCCATCTAAATTCACTTTCTTTATTTTGTTTAAAACATTCAAAATCTTTCACCCAATCATTAGGTGCACTTCCTGTTAAGTAGATTGAACCATTTGTTTTATCAATAATAAATGGTCCCGTTCCTATTTTTAGATCCCTAAAATCTCCACTTTTGTGGTATTCTATGTTGGTATGTGGAATTAACCAACAATACTCATGTTCAGTAATTAATTCTTCATAAATATGATAATTTTCAAAGCTTTCATCTAAAGCATGTTCAAAGTGGTTTTTCAATAATTCTATTATTTGATCTTTTGTAACCATCGTAAACTGTATTTATTCAAATATAAATAGTTTTACACAACCAAAAAGAACAAAACAAAAAAATGCATTAGGCTTTAATAACTTATTTGTTTAACATTCTTAAGGACATGCATTTGAATTAGCTGCATTTTTACTCTGACCTTGGTTTTGAGTAGATGAAATAAGAGACGGAATTCCATCCGCATTTACAGGTCCAATTAATTGTCCAATTTCGTTGACTTGATTTGAGTTAATACTTACTCCAGTTGCTTCAAAAGCATCAAAACAGCCATCTCCATCACTATCGTAGTTAACGTAATCAGTATTAGATGTTGTTATGGTATTTACATCTGCAGTAGTTCCAATTTCAAGAACAGTTGCACGTCCTTGAAGATTTGTGGCAGTTCCAGTATAACCAAATACAATTTCAACAGAAGAAAATTCGTTATAATAAAACGTTCCAGTTCCTATATTATTAGAACTTGATATTTTACCTTCTCCCAACCAAGAATCATTGGGTGTTGAATATGCTTTATCTACTGTCATTAAATTATATGAACTATTTATCCCATTTGGATTTCCGCCTGTAAATATTTGATCAAAAACAATCCAAGAGTTTGACCCTGCATTTTTTAAAGTCCTATCAATAGGAATAACTGTTCCATCAACTTTTCTAGCAAAACCAACACCGCCAATTTCACTTGCATTACCTTGATTACCAGAAGGTGGTGAGGTAGACTCGATGTCGCCAATAGAAACTGAAGTAGATAATAAATCAACACCAATTCCTTCAGGGTTGGCAACTGTACTAGATCCGTCCTGAATAAATTTGCACAAAACTTTAACAAAATTATTTTTGGTTGCTTGAAACTTACTATATGATAGTCTTGGTTTATTACCGGAAACTCCAATATTAGCCTTTGCACCATTATTTCCATTTAATCTTAATTGAAGGACCTTTACAATGAGATCATAAATAGTACCGTCTGCTGAAGTAAGTACATTGTTGTATAAATAGACATCATTTACCTGTACATTCGAATTATTTCCTGATCCTGATATTTGTGAAAAATTAGCATTTGAGGTTGTTGAATTGGTTGGAAAGTCTTTCCCTTCTTCAATATCAGAAATTCCATCGTTATCATCATCAAAATCCTCACTATTTGGTACTCCATCATCGTCAAAATCGTAATCTGGACACGGACTGGTGTTGTACCACCGATTGGAATTATAAAAAAATAGACTTCCATTTTCACAACAGTTTGTACAGTAGATAATTAATCCTTCAGATGGGGAAGGTATAGATTCTCTGTTGAATGCAGTCATTCTTGGGACTAAAAAACCTTTATTTGTTGACTTTAATTCAAAAATTGCTGAATTATCAATATTCACTGTTCCAATACCAACTTGAGCTAAAGCTGTAAAGCCATTTAAGAAAAACAGGTGAAAAATAAGAAAAAAGACAGTATTATGAAATTTGTTCATTCAATTCAATTTTATCTCCTACCTCATGTTATTGAAAGTGGGAAGTTCTGATTTATATAGATCAAAGTTGATAAAAGAAATATGTATTATTCATCATTTTTATTTCAATGTTTAATTTTATTGGTTGAAAGGAAATTTATTTAGGATTAATAGTCTTTTTGTCTTGCAAGTTATTTGAATTGAGTTGTTTGGGTGTGAATTGTTTGTTTTGTGTTTTTATTAAATAAATATATTGTAATATGAAAAATAGTGGTGTTTGGGGAAATGAAAAGTTAGGTGTTTTTAATAGTATTGAATTTGAGATGTTTAATTTACATCTAATGTTAATTTTGATTTAAGTTTTGAACGTTATTATAAGTTAAAGTACGAGTAGAAAAATTTAATTGTCAATTGAAATAAAATAAGTATTTTGCATTTAATTATTAATCAATAATAAAATTTTATTATGTTAAATAAAGTCATGTTATTCGCTATAATCATGGGTTTTTCTCATGTTGGTTTTTCTCAGCAATTAGAAATTAAATCAAATTTTTGGGGAACAAAAATTTCTGAAAATGGAAAATTGATTGGAATTAAAGAGTTAACCAAAATAACATCGTCTCATAAAATTGCCAACGATTTTGCCTTAAAAGCAAAAACAAATAAAGGATTTTCCGATGTTTTTGGTGGTGTGGGTGGTTTTCTGGTAGGTTGGTCTATTGGAACCAAAATTGGAGGAGGTGAGTTTAATAATAATCTTTTCTATACCGGACTTGGTGTTATTGCTGTTGGTATTCCTTTTAGTATTGGAATGACTAAAAACGCAAAAAAATCGGTAGAAGCCTATAATGGAAATACTAGTGTGTCTTCTGTACAGTATTCTGTTATTGCAAATTCAAAAGGTCTAGGACTATCCTTAAACTTTTAAAATGCACTATCTTATTCAAACCAACATTTATACAGATCCTCAACATAAACTTACTATAGATGTGTTGAGAGACATGGGCTATTCCTTTGAAACCATTTATTTAGATGCTCAGGCTAAGGATTTTGAAATAGAATCCGATAGAAATGATGTTTTTGTTTTTGGAGGGAAACATAAATACGAAAATCATGGCAAAAATTATGCTTTCAATATTTCTATTAGTTGATCTTTTGTTATCATTGTAAACTGTATTTGTTCAAAGATAATAAGTTTATGTAAACAAAAAGCCCAATACAAATAAATGCATTGAGCTTTGAGTGTTTATTGTTGCCTGTATTACCTTGTTATGGACACGCACTTGAGTTTGCGGCATTTTTACTCTGTCCTTGATTTTGGGTTGCTGAAATAAGAGATGGTATACCGTCAACATTTACAGGCCCAATTAGTTGCCCTATTTCGTTCACTTGGTTTGTATTAATACTAGCTCCTGTAGCTTCAAAAGCATCAAAACAACCATCTCCATCACTGTCGTAATTAATAAAATCAGCATTCGAAGTTAATTCTGTGTTTAAATCTGCGGTAGTTCCTATATTTATTATTGCTGATCTATCTTGACTATTGGTTGCAGTTCCAGTATAACCAAAAACGACTTCAACAGATGAAAATTCGTTATAATAAAAGGTTCCATGTCCTTTTAAATTAGAACCTGATATTTTATTTTCTCCTTTCCATGAGTCAAAAGGTGAAGCATAAGCTTTATCCACAGTCATTAGATTAAAAGATCCATTAATTCCATTAGGATTTCCTCCAACAAAAATTTGGTTAAATACAATCCAAGAATCTACACCAGCATCCTTAAAGGTTCTATCGATAGGAATAATTGCCCCATCAGCTTTTCTAGCGGGTCCAACACCTGCTATTTCACTGGCGTCTCCATTGGCGTTACTAGGAGGGTCTGTAGATTCAATATCTCCAAGAGAAACAGAGGTTGATAATAAATTGACACCTACTCCCGTTGGGTTTCCAGCTGTGCTTGTTCCGTCTTGAATAAATTTACATTTTACTTTTACAAAATTTCTTTTTTCGGCAATAAAATTATTATAAGAAAGTCTTGGTTTATTACTCGATACACCTATTTTGGCCCTCCCATTAGTTGTTCCGTTTAATCTTAATTGTAAAATCTCAACTGTTAAATCATAAACTGTTCCTCCGGCATCTGTAAGTACATTGTTGTATAAATATACATCTCCAACTTCAACATTATCATCATTTCCAGTTCCGGTTACTTGTGAGAAATTAGCATTACTTGAAGACGAATAGGTGGGTAGATCTTTACCTTCTTCAATATCGTAAATACCATCATTATCGGCATCAAAATCAGCACTGTTAGGGACTCCATCATTGTCAAAGTCGTAATCGGGACAAGGGTTTGTATTGTACCATCGATTGGAGTTATAAAAAAATAAGCTACCACCTTGGCAACAATTTGTGCAATAAATCATTAAACCCTCACTTGGATTAGAAATGTTTTCTCTTTGATTTGCTGTCATTCGAGGAGTTAAAAAGCCTTTATTATTAGATTTTAATTCCAAAACGGCAGAATTGTCAACATTTGTTGTACCAATACCTGTTTGAGCAAATAATAACGAATTATTTAATAGTAAAACGCTAAATGATATTATTGGTAAAATAATTAGTTTGTTGTTAATATTCATCGCTATATGTGTAAGGTTGTTTATATCGATAATAGACTGGTAAAATTAAAAAAAAATGGATAATAAAAAATAATCTTCCATAAAATTATTGTTGTATTATAAATATATCTATTGTTTTTTTTTGTAACACCAAAAAAGGGCCAACCAAAAATCCCAATACAAATAAATGCATTGGGATTTGTTGTGAAAATATATTGTTTGGAAATTAAGCTTCTTGAAGCTTAACATTCATATCTGTACTTTCGAAAATTTTATCTGCCGAACCAGCTACAAATCCTGAGAATAATTCTCCATTTGCCATTGGGTGACGGAATGCAAATTCGTAATAACAAGATGTTATTTCTTTAGTCACTTCTTTAAATTCTACAGGAATACGATCAGCCAATACACTTGATTGCTCTAAGAATTGCTCTGGGTTACCTTTAATTTCTCCTCCAGAAACGTTCATTTGGTGTCCGTTTTCTTTTAAGAATTCGTTTACTTCTTGTAAAGAATCAAAAGTATCTAATTTATTTACATCAACTGTAAAGTGGTTAGAACAAAATCCGTTTACAT
>JBMYWP010000002.1:0-99266 GCA_049607525.1 Flavobacteriales bacterium | reverse complement strand
AAAAACAGATGTTACAATTCTGCAATGGTTACTTTTTTACAAAAAAAATGAAATTACAACTATACACTGGTTGTTTTTTCCGTAAAAACAGATGTTACAATTCTGCAATGGTTACTTTTTTACAAAAAAAATGAAATTGCAACTATACACTGGTTGTTTTTTCCGTAAAAACAGACATTACAATTCTGCAATGGTTACTTTTTTACAAAAAAAATGAAATTGCAACTATACACTGGTTGTTTTTTCCGTAAAAACAGACATTACAATTCTGTAATGGGTCCTTTTTTACAAAAAAAATGAAATTGCAACTATACACTGGTTGTTTTTTTCGTAAAAACAGACATTACAATTCTGTAATGGTTATTTTTTTACAAAAAAAATGAAATTGCAACTATACATTGGTTGTTTTTGAGAAAAAGATAAGTATTGGAGTAAAACAATTTGAAGCGAGAAAGAATCTGGGCTTTATCCATAAAAAAAACAAAACGCCTCAATATTATTTAGGTTATGTTGCATAAGTAAGGTTTGTGTTTTTTATAATTATACATTGATGTTCAATGTGTTGTGTTTGTTTTCTGTGTTCGTTTTTGAAAAAAAAGGTGTAACTTTACTTATGAATTTAAAAATCAAAATAATATGTTTTATTCCATTGGAACTTTACGTTTACGAAACGCCGCCTATTTGCAACTCATGCGTTTTATAGAAAAATTAATCATTCAATCGGGTTTAGAACCTTTACAACCACTTCATGCTTCTTTAAAAGAAGAGGTCGATCATTTTGAAGATCGAATGAAATCGACTTTAAAAAATCCGCTTACTGTAGAAATTCAAGCATCCGATAAAGATCGTGATGTAAGTTATACGAATCTGGTTAAAATTATTGACGCCAACCGATTTCATACAGATAAAGCTATATCCCAGGCAGCTAAACAATTGTATATTGTGGTAGAAAGCCATGGAAGTGGAGTTATTAATCTCAGTTTAGCAGAAGAAACGGCTGTTTTAAGTAGCTTTATTTCCGAAATTGAAAACACGACCGAATTGTCCGATGCCGCTTCAACCATAGGTGTATCCGATTGGTTAACCAATCTAAAAACCTTTAATACAACCTGTGAAGATTTATTGCAACAGCGCAGTTCATCGAGTTTACCAAAACGAACAACAAAAGAAATACGACAGTCTATAGCTGAAATTTTTAATGAAATAAAAAACCATACGGTTAGTCACATAACGTTTAATACCGATGGCGACTATGTTGGTTTAAAGGACGAGATTAATCAACGAATAAAAGAGGCTAAAGAGAAATTGAAATAGTGGCACTATAAAAATTATTCAAAAACAAGGTGGATGAAATCAAATTTATCCGCCTTGTTTTGTTAAAAGTAATACATAATTTGTATTCGCAAATCGTATTATTGCTATTGTCTCTTAGCTCTCATCGCACACTGTCGCAATAAAATAAAAACAGATTTGCTACCACAAAACTTCTGTTTAGTGGCAGGTAAGTTAAGTCAATCCAGTAAGTAATAATTGATTGTTACATCAAACTAAGGCAATTTGTTTTTATTTTTGCTTTGATTCGAAATTGTTCGTTTATTTATAATGAAGGATTATATATTGTGAATTTTGCAACACGCTATTAGGTTAGAGTAATCAACATAATAAACCTGTTATAGGAGGTTTTGTAGACAAGTATTACTTTTGGAAGTATTCTAGTACCCGAAATTACATGTTGGCCTATCATTTTTTTATTGCATGTCTTATTTTTGATTGATGTAACAGATAGGTCACAAAGTAAAACTTTGTGGTAGTGGGGGGAAGTGCGAATGCATGTATTTATTAATTACACAAAAAACTATGAATAATGAGAGCGGAAATAACGGAATTACTAGATGAAATGTTGACCTTTAAAAAGCGAAAATTACCTCCAAGATTTTACATGAATCATCTTTTAGATGCCTTAGAAAACTGTACTGATAAAAATTTTCCAATAGTAATAACTAGGTTGCTAGGTTGGTTAAGAATGAGTAGTGTCGATGTATCTTTGATGGGAGGTTATAGTTTTGATGATGAAAATGAACATATTAGGTTTCAGCAGTTTTTTGAATATTGTAATACTTTACATGGTGTTTTTGTTTTAAACAACAATGGAATTATTTGGAAAGATTCAGTAAATGAACAAGAAAAAAATGAGATTATTGAATATGTATTTAAAAATTATGAATGGAAAATGAGATATAGATCTAGAAAAAAATAATTACCACAACAATCCCCAGCTCACGCAAAGTAAAAAAAAGTAAGTTATTCGCTCCCGCAAAGTTTTACTTTGTGGCCATAAGGTTGGTCAAAACACATTTTTATCAAAACTAATTTCATTTATAATGGCTTATCATTTTTATTATTGCATGTCTTATTTTTGATTGATGTAAAAGACTTGCCACGAAGTAAAACTTCGCGGTAGCTTGGGGGAAAATATGAAGGGTTTAAGTATAGACCAACAAAAAAAAAGTGATGAGAACAGAGAAAGAAATACACGCAATCGCAAAAAAATACATTGCTAAAAAATCAGAAGAATCAGGTATTGATTTGATTTTTAATAAATATGAAATGGAAGAGTTTGACTTTGGAATCGTGTTTTATTATACGAGTAAACTTTGGAATGAAACAGGTGATTTTAAATATGCCATTGCTGGTAATGGACCATTTATAATTGAATACAAAACAGGTGATATTTATCAATTTGGTACAGCCTTAGATTTAAAAGAGAATATTGAGGAATATAAAAGAAGGTTTTTATTACCTGTTCCTAAAGAGTATTTTAAATAATAACTAAAAAAAACTTAAGTATTGATACCATAAGTATTTAAAACACTTGGCTCGTAGAGTCGGGTGTTGTTTTCGTTGTTGATTGACTTTGAGAAGCGTAAGAGTAAATTGTTAAATCAAACAAAGAAAAATTGATTTACTTTAGGCTTGATTTGAAATAATTACATTACAAATAATACAGCAACTTATTTTGTTAGTTTTACATCGGTTTATAGGAATAGGATAATAAACATAATGGTCTTGTTTTAGAAGCTTTTGTAGGTATTACTTATGTAAACTAGGGTTTATAATTATAATTCGAACCACTAAACTCCTGTTTAGTGGTAGGTAAGTTAAGTCAATCCAGTAAGTAATAATTGATTGTTACATCAAACTAAGGCAATTTGTTTTTATTTTTGCTTTGATTCGAAATTATTAGAATACAAATAATGAAGGAATCTATTTTGTCAGTTTTACAAGGGACTACTGAGTAAGATTAATTAATCTAATAATCTAGTTCTCGAAATTACATGTTGGCTTATCATTTTTAAAATAGAATGCCTTATGTTTGATGTAACAGATAGGTTACGAAGTAAAACTACGCAGTAACTGGGAATGGATGATCTTAGAAAGTATCTAAAGAAAAATAACAATATGGAAATAAAGTTACTAAAATTATACTCTGAGAATAAAGAAAATCTGAAGTTAAATAGATTGGCAAATCCAGATGGCCTGAGTGTTGAAAGAATCGAAGAAATTGAATTAAAGATTAATTCAGGAAAACCATTTCCTCAATCATTTAGAGAATACTTACATATTGGAGGTGAATATAGCGCTATAGGAATTAATCCATGGTATGGCGCTTCCTTTGAGGATGAAGAAGGAGAGAATTTTATCAAAAGTTTCAAAAAGTATAATGAGTTAATGAAAAATAATGGCTTAACAATAAATCGTCCATTTATTATATTTAAAGATGGGGATGACTCTAGTTTTGATTTCATTTATTTAGATGAAGGAGATGATCCTAGACCGAGGTTTTTTTATTTAGATGATAATTTAATGGGTAATGATGAGAGAATTGGTAATTATCCAGAAAAAACATTTAGTGAACTAATAGATCGATTAGTTGATTATGCCTTAAGAGGTTTGGTACCTTTTTAGTATAAGGGTCGAAAATAATAGATAATGGTAATAAATAGTTATTAATTCTTAGAAGGAAAACGTATAGATATCTGTAACTCCTTTATAGAATAAGTGAATGGTTTAGAATATTCTGATGAAGAAGAGTATTATTGATCTAACCTATAATTTGATTAAGGCGAAGCCATTGGTTTCGCTTTTTTTGCAAACAAGAAAGTTAAGACTAACTTGGCATCATCTAGATGATTCAGATTCTAAAGTTCAAAGTCATGATGAATTAGTACATTACGAAATATACAAACATACCTTTCAATATTTAGAAGGAATCTATTTTGTCAGTTATAGAAGGGACTACTGCGTAAGATTAATTAATCTAATAATCTAGTACCCGAAATTACATGTTGGCTTATCATTTTTAAAATAGAATGCCTTAATTTTGATAGATGTGACAAGCAGGCCACGAAGTAAAACTTCGTATTAGCTTGGGAATATAATAAATATTAATAATCTGAAAAGATTCGAAGTTGTTTTCACAAAATATGATTTATGAAAAGAAAAGAATTAACAATAGCCGTACAGGATTATAAAGAACATGGTTACTTTGATACAATAGGTACGGATAAAGGAATGATTTTAGAATTAGAAGATGATATTTTTGATAGGGCAAGTATTAAAGTGGCAACATGTTTTATTAAAGAGTTTGGTGAAGATTTCGGTAAAAAAGAAATGACTATCCCAGCTAATAGTTATGGTCAAGTTTTAGAGCATTACAAATATGAGCTAGAAAATATTTTGAAAACTCAACGAACTAAAAAATGGCCAATAACTGATAGACGACATCGTTCTGACGTTTATGTAATGATGTTAGGAAAGCAATATGTAGTGAACAGAAGAGACGATGATGATGGTTTTCTGGAATTTTACCATGGATTTTATTGCAACCTAAAAGAGTACAATGACAAAGGTCATCCATTGTATATCCAATTTGTTACAGAAGAAGATATAAAAAAATACCCTGGTAACCATAAATGTGGCGATTATTTCGAGCCACTAAAAGATCTTAATGCACAAAATAAATAGTCTTTGAGCGTTCCCCAGCTCACGCAAAGTAAAAAAAAGTAAGTTATTCGCTCCCGCAAAGTTTTACTTTGTGGCCATAAGGTTGGTCAAAACACATTTTTATCAAAACTAATTTCATTTATAATGGCTTATCATTGTTATTATTGAATGTTAATTATAGAAAGATGTAACAGACAGGCTACGAGGTGAAATTAGGCGGTAGCTTGGATAAATGGATTAAAAGAAATAGATAGCAAAGAGTTATTATTAACCAAAATAATAATATTACTACGTATAATGTTAGATTATTATTGAAAGAAGGGCATTTTAGGGTAAATAAACTAAGAATAAAATAAACAAGTTATGAAGAAAATAGATTTGTATAAAGGCCATGAGGGTGAAAAAGAACTTATATTAAGCGTAGAAAATAAAATAAAACTTCATATTTTATCTTTTCATCTTGATGAAATATTGAGACTTATACCATTGAGCATCTCTTTTCATAAAGATAGTATTATGTATCAATATATACGAGGTGGTGAAGGTTGGTTTGATAATGATGTATGGGAGTGTAAAGTTTTAAGGGTTAAAGAGTTTTATGCGCTATTACAAAAAGTAACTATAGATGAACATGTTAAATCTGAAGATAATTTTGTTGAAAAAAAGGTATACTTAAACCTTCTTGAAATTTGTGAATTAGCGATCCGAAACAAATCTAGCATTTTTATATCAGAGGAATAATTTTTTTTTGCATCTGGTCTATTTGTTGAATTCTTATTATTTAACATATATGAACTTTACAGAAGAATTACAAAATACCCGTTGCCGCAATAAAAACAACAACCCGATTTGCTACTGCTAAACACCTGTTTATTGTTAAGTCAGTTAAGTCAATCCAATAAGTAATAGTAGGTTGTTGAATTTAACTATGGTAACTTGATTTCTAGTACCTGAAGTTACATGTTGGCTTATCATTTTTAAAATTGAATGTCTTATTTTTGATAGATGTAACAGACAGACCACAAAGTGAAACTTCGCAGTAGCTCCAGAAAACAAAGCAAACAACATGAAAGAAGTAATCTTAGAAGACAAAAATAAAGACATCTCATTAGATGAAATAAAATTATTCATGAATGAATTCAATTTAAAACTTCCTAAAGGATATATTGATTTTATTTCGAAACAAAATGGGGGGTATCCATCTTTATCTGCTTTCGGAAATCCAAATGAGGATGGTGTAGTGATTGAATGTTTTTATTGCATTTCATTAAATGAATATGATTATTATACAAATGAAATACAAATTCTACCATCAAGAGAGATTATTCAAATACATCAAATCATTGAACAAAACATCCCCAGTGATTTATACCCTTTTGGTTACGATACTGGAGGAGCTAAATTTTGTATTTCTACTAGAGATGAAGAATTTGGTGAAATTTATATGTTTTACATGGATGGCACAAGTGAAGAACCTGTATACCTCTGTGATTCATTCGAAGAATTCATTAATAATCTAGAAGATCTTGAGATTTATAGCGAGGAAGAGGATTATTGATGTTTCACAAGCACCAAGCTTTAAACTAGTCATTTAAATTTTGAGCTTATATATAAAAAAGGAAACGATATTGATTTATTATTACCTTTATTTGATAGATTTAACATACTTGCCACAAAGTAAAACTTCGTGGTAGCATGGGTAAATTAAATTTGTCTAAATAAAATTGATTATGAGTAGCTAAAAATTTTGAAATAATGAATGATACAGTAACTATTCTCAGTAAAGAATATATCATAGAAAATGAAATAAAGGAACAAATTAAGGCATTTTCTTATGAAAATAATTTGATCATGGAAAATGAAGGTGAAGATACAATTCATATTTTCCAGGAAGAAGAAGATGGGTTTTCCATTGGCATCACCTTCGGAATTTTAGAAAAGGATTTTAATAAAGAGAAAGGTACATACCAAGATTTAGCTTCTTATGCTTTAATTATATTAATAAGTTTTTCTTCTGGCGATTGTTTATTAGTACCATTTTTAAAGGCATTTGTTGAAAAATATCCAGATATTTTAGTTTATAATGATGAACTGATTGATTTTAATAAAGAAACTTATCGTGTTTACAACAAACAGGATGTTGAAGAAGTACAGGATGATGACTATTGGGCTTTATTAGGGAAGAAATTATGAAAATCTATTGTAATCTGAAACAACAAATTATAGATTGAATTATGAAAGCAGAGACAAAAGAACTACTAGATGAGATGTTAACTTTATCTAAAAAGAAATTGCCTCCAAGGTTTTATATGAAACATCTATTAGATGCTCTAGAAAATTGTACCGACATCAATTTACCATTGACCACAACTTGGTTATTAAACTGGTTAAAAGGAGGTAATAAGGATTTTTCAGTTAGGGAATCTTATGAATTTGATCATGAAAATGATAAAGCTAGATTTCAAGAGTTTTTTAGCTATTGTACAACTTTAAACGATATATTTGTTTTACATGTTAATGCTATTACATGGCAAGATTCAGTGAGTGAAGAAGAAAAAATGGAAATTCTAGATTATGTAGATAAAAATTATGACTGGAAAATGAGGTATAGAACTTGGAGATAAAATTATTGGATGTCATTTTCAAACTCCACCAAACCCGAAATTCGATTGTTTATCAGCGTAAGTCGAAGTACAAATTTAGCTCCTTTTGGTCACAAAATTCACCCCGTATAGTCGGGCAATTCGAATTGACTTTTTATTATCCAATCGAGACCCCAGATAATTTTTTTTTACCAAGTGATTAAAAAGACGTAACTGTCGAGTTTTCTTAGATCGTTGTTGTTAGTGCTTGTTCTCGATACTAATTGTTTTTCCATTGCATTGCAAAATAATTCACTCGAACGGATAAATAATAGAAGTAAAATTCATGGATTCAAGTGATTAGTGTGTCTGCGTCAATGGTAGTGTTTTTTGTGAAGTATAACGTAACAAAAAATATATCGAGATGTTTCATTTTCTTACATTGAACTATCGTTATTTACTTTACTAAAGCGGTGCTTTTTGTTGATTCAAAAACCAATTGTTAGGATAATGAGAATAATGAAATGGTCGTAAACAACAAAAGCTCTGTAATTACAGAGCTTTTGTTGTTATTAAGAAAAACAATTTATTTTGTTGCAGTAGTGTCTTTAGGTAGATAGACATTCAAGTTATCTCCAATTCCACCTTCTAGACCGTATCCATCGTTTAAGCTTGAGTTAAAGTCAAAAACAATTCTAGAATTAAGGTACCTAACTTTTAAATTCGCTTGTCCAACTTTAGGTTGTATTAAAACCCCTTTTCGGAAAAAGTTTAAATCAAAATTAAATTGTGTGTTATTATGAAAATAATCTCCAACGGTTAAAAACTCCGAAATTGATTTATCACTTCCTTTTTTTAAATTATTGTTAATGGTCATAAAAATTGAGTCGTTAGATGTTGTGTATCCAACAATAGATAACGACGAAGTATCCTTATATGTGTAATATTCATCAACCACAAAAGACTCTGAAGATTCAATAACCCAAACAGAATCTTTTAAAACTCGTTTTACATAGTTCCATTTAAAAGAAACATCGGTTTGTTCTTCTGTTTCAGTACAAGAAAATAACCCTATAGAAATGGCAGAAAGAATTGTAAAAAGAAAAAGACGTTTAAATGACATAACAATGAAATTTGATGAACAGATAATATTGAATTTCAAATATACTGTTTTCTTTTATAATCTTTATGAATAATTCTCATTTCGTAAGAATTCGAAGGTATTCAACTGCCTTTTTTCAAAATTTCTTCATTTCTAAAAAGAATAATGAACACCAAACTGAGCCTTCCATCTCGAATTTAAGTTATCTACTTGCCATGGTTTACCCGTTTGTTCTTTAAATTCAAAAACTGGTCTATTGTTCTCAATAGCTTTAAAATCAATTAATCTATAGCTAGAGTTTACTACATTGGGCGCATAAACCAAACGGCCGAGTTTTTTGCTAATTAAATTTGGTAGGTTAAATATGTCTAGGCTAAAGGCAATTTTTTTTCCTTGTTTTAACTCTATTGTATATTTAGCTTTTAAATTTATTTCGTGGTTCCATGGTGTTTTAGCTCCGTTTCTTTCGGCATATTTCCCTCGGTTCTTTTTCAAATAGTCATTTCCTTCTATATAATTGTTTAACATTTCCCATTGTTCATTTTCAGAAATATAAACGCCATTATTGTCGGTGTAAGCTTGAAAAGAAATGTCGTCACTTGTTTTTGGAATATAAATCAAATCGTTTTTCGAAGATCCATCGTTATTTAAATCGCCGTTGTAAATAAAAGAATACGGACTTCCAGAGCGCCCTGTATATTGTAATCCTAAACTGAATTTATTTCCAGATTTCAAATGAAAATCATAACTGTGAAATGAAACAATACGGTGGCGTAGGTCAAAATTTGAAGAAGATAATTGAGGATCATTTCCAACAATGGTTTGATTCCATTCGTAATTTGCGGCATGAGAATTTCTTACAGTACTTGAAATGTCCATGCTTTTACCATAGGTATAAGCTATATTACCAAAATAATGTTTGGCAGTTTTAGTTAAACTTGCTGTTAGATTATAGCGATATCCTTTATCGGTGTTTTTTAATAGAAAGACATTTGTAAAGTTCGAGTTTATTTTAATTTCGTCTTTCGGTAATGCATAGTAAGATCTGTTGTCGGCTCCAGAGAATTGAGCGCGTTCTTCTTTTCTATTTATAGATTGAAAGAAAATACCATTTATTACCTTGCTGTAAGTTCCTTCTAGGCTTAAAGTAAATTGTTTGGGAAGTTTAAGGTCTGTTGCCAGATTAATTTTAAAATCTCGAGGCAATTTAAAATCATTGTCAATGAGATTTATTTCGGTTAACCCAGGTTGTAGATTAGATAATTCCGATAAATCTTCGGTGATATCTACAGATTCTGTTGGCTTATAGTCTACGTTAAAATACTTTGTACCCGAAATATATTCGGCGTAAGCAAACCATAAATTTGGTATTCTACCCGAAAAATAACCGGCACCACCTCGAATCAATACATTTTTATTTAGCTCATAATTTAAGCCTATTCTGGGGTTTATGGTTGGTTGTTTGGAAATGGAATTATCGAAATGGCTAAATTCTGGCGTCAATTTTATTTCACTACTTACCGGAAGATCTTTGCTTAAAATAATACCATCTAATCTTACTCCTGCGGTAATTGTGAGTTTATCGTTGGCTCTAAATTCATCTTGGAAATAGGTATTCCAAGTTAATATTCCAAAATCTGCCGAAGGAGTATCTCTATTGTAGTCATAATTATTGTTTTCAATATTGTAAACACCTCTAATTCTCGATGGATTGTCGTTTAGAAAATCTTCAACCGAATTGTATTTCCAACGTCCATTCCAGGCCGATAAAAAACGGTATTCTATGGCACTATATTCTCCTCCTGCACCAAGGCTCAATGTATGTCTGTTCTTAAAATATTGGAACTTATCGTTTATTTGTAAAGTGTTTTGAGTATTTCCAAACACAGAAGCTTCTCTATAACTCCCTGCAAAAATGGTGTTAGACGAACCTTGATCTATTTCAAGGTGTGGAAATACACGACCGTCATAGTCTCTATCTTCCACAACATGATTATAACCAACGGTAAGTTTATTTGTAGATACATCTGAAGTTTGACTCCTTAGTTCGGCCAGTAAACTATTGGCTAAGCTTGTATGTGTAAAACCTTGGTTTCCGAAATTAAAGAAATTGGCGTTCCATTCCAATTGGTCCGATTCACTTTTTACCAAATTATTTCTCAAAGTTAGTTTGTGTTTGGTGGACAGGTTAAAATCTAATCGCGTAAATAATTTCGAGCTTTTTCGTTGTAATTTTGATGATGTATGTGTACCAGGATTATAATTGTATTTGTTAATCAGGTGATTTGAAATGGCTTCAACTTCTGACAATGGAACTGTACTTCCTGTACTTCCTGGAGCGTTCAATACCGATTCTTCTCTCAATGTTTGTTCGAAATTTACATAATAGAAACTTTTGTTTTTCTTAATGGCACCACCAATACCACCACCAAACTGTACATCATAAAAATTACTTTTAGATTGCTTTACGCCGTCAGAATACCTTCCCAATAAATTCTGATTCAATGCAAAGGCATAAATGCTACCGTGTGTTTGGTTTGTTCCGTTTTTTGTAACAACATTAATATTGGCTCCTGTAAAATTCCCAATGCTTAAATCGAAAGGACTCAGCTTTACCGAAAGCTCTTTTACAGCACCAAAACCAATAGGTTGAGATTTGGACAGGGCTCCTGGAGATCCGGTGGCGGTACTACCTGCGGCACCACTGGCTGGTTCTTGAAAACCTATAACATCGTTATTTACCATTCCGTCTATATTCAAATTGTTGAAACGGTTACTTGCTCCACCAAAAGAATTAAGGTTAGCTTCGGGCAATACACTCGTTAAGTCTTGAATGCTCCTATTAATTGTAGGTATTTTATCTATTTGTTCCCTATTTGTAGAATATTCATTCCCGTTTTTTGGATTCGAAAATGCCGAAGAATCCTCCAAAACAATCTCCTCCAAACTTTCTGAAGATTCATTTAATGTAATATTCAATGCAGTTGTTTTTCCTAAGCTAACCATCAAATGATGTTTCTTGTAGGTATTATAACCAATAAACGAAACTTCAATTTCATAATGAGAAGAACTTGGGACTTGGTTAAAAGCAAAAAATCCATCAAATTTTGCCGATGTACCATAAATACTCCCTGTAGAGGTTTCTTTTAGAATAATATTAGCTCCGGGAATTGGTTCGCGGTTTACATCGTAAATTTTTCCTTGTAGCTTACCTGTAGTTTCTTGACTTAATGAAGGTAATTGGAAGAGAAGAAGGGTGATAATAAATAAGAAAGGGGTGGTTTTCATTAAATAGATTGTTTAGTTGTGTTGGATAAACTCGGATTTATTTGACCTAGAAAGGATAAAATCATTACAAAACATTTATGAATTGAACCATAAATACCCGTTTAAATAGACTTCGACTTTGAGATTTAGAAAAAAAACAGGGCAAACGATTTATTTAATTATAGGAAAGAAGGTCGCTTTAGGGAATTAATTTGAGAAAAATATAAAATATCAAAAAAATAAGCTTTTCTATTTGGAATCAAAAAACTATTTTTGCTCAAGACAAAAAAATAAGTCATGAACTTACACGAATATCAAGGAAAAGAAATATTAGCAAGTTACGGTGTTGGAATCCAACGCGGAATTGTTGCTACTACTCCAGAAGAAGCTGTTGAAGCAGCTAAGAAATTAACTGAAGAAACTGGTACAGGTTGGCATGTTGTGAAAGCTCAAGTACATGCTGGTGGTCGTGGAAAAGGTGGTGGAGTAAAACTTGCCAAAAATCTTGACCAAGTAAAATCTATTGCTAACGATATTATCGGAATGCAATTGGTTACTCCACAGACTTCTGCAGAAGGAAAAAAAGTACACCAAGTTTTAGTCGCTGAGGATGTTTATTATCCTGGTGAAACAGAAACTTCGGAAATCTATATGTCTGTTTTATTAAACAGAGCAACAGGTAGAAATATGATTATGTATTCTACAGAAGGTGGAATGGATATTGAAGATGTTGCTGAAAACACACCACATCTTATTTTTACTGAAGAGATTGATCCTAAGGTTGGTCTTCAAGGTTTTCAGGCACGTAAAGTTGCTTTTAATTTAGGATTAGAAGGAATGGCTTACAAAAACATGGTAAAGTTTGTATTCAGTCTTTACAGTGCTTTTGAAGGTTCAGATTCTTCAATGTTCGAAATTAACCCAGTGTTAAAAACATCTGATAACAAAATTATTGCAGTAGATGCAAAAGTTGCTATCGATGATAACGCATTATACCGTCATAAAGATATTGCTGCTTTACGTGATACACGTGAGGAAGATGCAACTGAAGTTGAAGCAGGTGAATTCGGATTGAACTTCGTAAAACTTGACGGAAACGTTGGATGTATGGTAAACGGTGCTGGATTGGCAATGGCTACTATGGATATTATTAAAATGTCTGGAGGTAATCCTGCTAACTTCTTAGACGTTGGAGGTACGGCTGATGCTGCACGTGTTGAGCAAGCGTTCCGTATTATTTTACGCGACGAGAATGTAAAAGCTATTTTAGTAAACATTTTTGGAGGAATTGTACGTTGTGACCGTGTTGCAAATGGTATTGTAGAAGCATGTAAAAACATGTCTGATATTAATGTGCCTATCATTGTTCGTTTACAAGGAACAAATGCTGTTGAAGCTAAGCAAATTATTGACGATAGTGGATTAGAAGTGCACTCTGCTATTGCATTACAAGATGCAGCTGATTTAGTGAAAAAATTAGTAGGATAATTATTATCTGAACTAGATATAAAATCCCTTTACCTTGATTGGTAAAGGGATTTTTTTTGTCTATTATCTTACTTTTTTTTATACCAAAAAATAATATTTTAGATGTTTGTATGTGTATGTTAATGACAAAGAATAATTTTAATAAGCAGAAACAATTTCTCCTTCATCTTTAAAAGAATAAATAAGCGTATTGGCCAAATTATACCATTTCTCTACGCGGTCCAAAATCCAAGCATCTGAGCTTACACCAATACATTCACTTTCTGCAATCATTTTATCTGGATTGTTGTCTAAAATAATTTCCCAAGGGTATTTATTTTCTTCGGCAATCTCTCGCATTAGGGTCTTTAATCTTCCACTATTAGAAACCGGTTTGTCTAGAACCCAAATGACATGGTTTACACCACACAAGTTAAGATAATCTCCAACCATATTAAGTACTTGTATGGTTTGATTCACCTTCTTATATGTACCATGTACACCAGAAATATCTCTAAAACAATCATCTAATCCTTTAAATACGTATGCTCCGGAAAGCGCAGATTCCAAAATAATCAATAGATTGAACCCATCAATTATAAGCGACGAGTGTTTTAAATCATCACTGTTTATTTCAGTAGATTTTCTTGTTTTAACCTGAGTTTGAGATGCACTCATTCCTCTAAGTACTTGTTGTTGTCTATTATTTAATAAATAACGGTTCCCAACAATTTGCATGGCAATTTTCTCGCCATACCCTCTTTCCAATAAATAAGACATATCTATACATGCCTCTTTTATTTTTAATTGAAAAGATTTAGATCCAAAAAGTTTATCATCGTTACCAGCTTTTCCTCGATTGCGTAATTTATTCAAACTAAAAAAATATTTAAAGATTATATAAATGTATTGATAAAATTGTAAATAAAAAAAAGGTGATTTTGGTGGGGGTTTGGAGCGGTAGTAAATATACCGCTAGCGGTATATTTACTAAGTTAGGTAAATCTAACAAGGGGTGTAATTCAAATAATGCTCCTCAAGATAATATAGGGGTTATTAACTATCTTATATATTTTCAGTGGTTTATAATTATAAACACACGTTTTTGTTATTTTGTTCAGCAAAAGTAAACATTTGTTAAACAAAATAAAAGTTTTTTGTAAATAATTTATTTATTAATTATATCTAACTCTATAAAACAGGTAGTTGTGGCTTGCTTGAATTATAAATAAAAATACAGTATATTGAAAATTAGTCTATTAATTATTAAAAGAGTGAATGAAATCTATATGTGAATTATAACCAAAAAACAAGGGTGATTGTTCTTCTTCTGTAATATTGGGTTTTATGCAAGAAAGCAAGTGTTTATTAACACTACTAATGGAATGAATTTCAGCCATCATTTTCCAAAAGGATTTGGTGTAACCTTGGTTGGTAGAGTAAACTACAAAATTCAGTAGATTTTTATCCTGCGAAACACATTTTAAACTTTCAGTAGAAACGGAGTGCCCTAAATATACCGTTTTGTATCCCATAGATTTTAGTAGGTATTGAAGGTGTAATAACCTCATCGTGAAAAATTCATTTTCAGGAGAGAATATAACAAAAGTGTGAGGTGTTTGTTTTGTATGGTTTTGAGGTTTAAGTGTATATAGTTTATGATGAAATACATGTTCTAAATAATTGTTTAAAAATATGCCATGAGTTGGTTGAATAATAGATAACTGCCAATTGACATAGAAAAACTCCATAATTTCATCTAATAGCTGATTTGAATTAAGTGGCGAGGCTAATTGGTCTTCCAATGTATTTATGCAAGTTAAAAGTGCCTTTTCATCTAAATTTTGACATGCATGTGCTAGTTGTAGTATTTCGTCTTTGTAATGTAAACTTTCTAATAACCTACTTAATACAGTTTTGTTGATATCATTTGAATTGAAATTTGAAATTTTAGAAATTTTGATTCCTTTTTTGTTTAAAAAAACAATGTTCAATAACTTTTTCAAGTCTTCAATGGTGTAAAGACGTCTATTCCTAGAAAGTCTTTGAGGAGTGAAAATATTATATCTTTTTTCCCATATTCGTAGGGTGTGTGATTTAATACCAGAATATTTCTCTAAATCTGAAATTGTATATTGAGTCTGATTTGTTTTCAATGGGTGTAGAATTATTATAGGTTCTCTATTTATAATATTACAAAAATTATCAGGTTATAACAAAATTGTACTATATAATTTATTTGCTAAGATAAGGAGGTTTTTGATTGAATGTTTAACCTCAGTTTGTTAAACTTTTTTTTTAGCGTAAATTAAATATTGATATAAATAATGTAGTACATTTGTAACTCGTTTTTTTAATTTTTAAACTTTCAATTTTTTATGAAGAAAAATATTTTATTTTTCGTTTCATTGTTTAGTGCATGTCTTCTACAAGCGCAAGAAACAAAAGAAGTCTTATTTATTGGTAACAGTTATACCGGTGTAAATAACCTTCCATCTCTAACCAAACAAGTTGCGCAATCTATGGGTGACGATGTTATTTATCAAACTCATATTCCTGGTGGAACTACATTACAGCAACACGCACAAAGTTCTGCACTAACAGCTAAAATTAATAGCCAAAGCTGGGACTTTGTAACAATCCAGGCACAAAGCCAGGAGCCTTCTTTTCCAACAAGCCAATTTAATACACAGACCTTACCTTATGCAGAGCAGTTGGTAGATAAAATATTGGCAAATGATAGCTGTACACAACCTACGTTTTATATGACATGGGGAAGAAAAGATGGCGATGCTAATAATTGCCCTTTTGCACCTTGGTTATGTACTTATGAAGGAATGGACGATTCTTTAAGAGCGCGATATGAATATATGGCTGAAGTTAATGAATCTTTAATTTCTCCTGTTGGAGCCGTGTGGAGAAATCTTAGAAATTCTGGAATTACCTTTGATTTATATACCAGCGATAAATCTCATCCATCTATTTACGGAAGTTACGCTGGTACTTTATCATTTTACACAATATTCTTTGAAAAAAATCCGGAGTTGGTCACTTTTGTTCCTTCTGGTATAAATGCAACAGATGCTGCTACGATAAGAGCAGCAGCAAAAACAGTGGTATTCGATAGTTTAGCATATTGGAATGTAGGAGAGTTTACGGCAAATTCAAACTTTGATTTCGATATTCAATCCGATTCTGTTATTTTCACAAATACATCAACAAATAGTGATGCTTACGTTTGGGATTTTGGGAATGGAGATACAAGTATGGATGAGAATCCGACATATGTTTTTAGTGGAAATGGCAATTACCAGGTTTCTTTAATATCAATTGCCTGTAATAATCCAGATACTTTGACCAGAGAGGTGGTAATTTCTGGTTTAAATGTAAAGGATATTACTGTTGACAATGTGACTATCTTTCCAAATCCTGTTAAAGATATTCTTAATATTAACACCGCCAATTATGAGTTTGGGAATATTTATAATGTAAATGGACAATTGATTTTGTCTTTTAAAGAGATAAGTGAAATACCTGTTGGCCACTTAAAATCAGGTGTATATTTCTTAGAAATAAAACAAAATAACCATTTTGTAAAAAAGAAGTTTATTTTAGAATAAACCTTTCAGAATATAAAAAAAAAGCGATTAATCTAATAAAGGATTAATCGCTTTTTTTGGGGGATAAATTTTTATTCTTAGTTATTTATACAATTCGTAAATAACCTATTTCTAATTTGAACAGGATCAATTATATATTTACCATCAATATCAATGGTAGAATTACTGAACATGGCATCTCTAAAATCGGTATCAAATTGTGTGACAGTAACTCTTGAGGTATTCGAACTACTTATGTCTAGCATGTTAATTAAAAAACCATTGCCATTATCTGTTTCAGTAATAATATCTTTATCGATTGCTAATACTCTATTTATTTTATCGATACCACGATTCGATAAATCAAACAATACATCTAAATGTGGATAAGTTGAATTGGCATAGGAGAAAAAGTTATATGGTTTGTCATTTTGATCAATAACCAAATAATTTCGACCTTCTAATAAATATATACTTTTTATATTAGAAACAGCTGGTTGAAAATATGGATGTTCTTGCAAATTTGCTTCTTTATGATTAATTGTACCACTAGATGTTGTAAACGACGGCATGTTTGTAAACGTTAAGGCCGATTCTAAACCATAATAAACCTTTCCATCATCTCCTAAAATCATTTTCTTGGTACCTCCAATTAAATGAATAGGCTTTACACCATTTGGTAATTTATATCGTTCTATATTCGATGCATTTTTAACGTAATTGACATAATTATCTTTTGTAATAAATATTAACTTACCTTCCGATCCAATAAAAGTTGTGTAGCTTTTATTATGATCAACGATCTCTGTATTGAAGTGTGACACTAAATCATTTAAGTAAGTGGCTTCCTTCACCATAAAACTTTCCCTAATATCCGAAGGGTAATCACGCATGAGTTGCAAAGAAGTCAGTGAAGATGGATAACTATTCGACGGGTAGGATCCGCCAAAAGAATAAAATTTATTCGTGGTTTTAGAGAATAGGAAAAATACAACACCTTTACCAGAATTAACTCTAAAAGGATACATGTCATCAAATTTAATAGTTTGATCTACATCATTTACATAATGATTCATAGGTTGGAAAGTGAAATTTCCAAAAAAAGTTAAATCAGGATCTGCAGGAGGAACAGTACTATTTCCAGAAAATATCTCATTAGAAAATCCTAATCTATAGTTTGCTACTTGTTTTTCTGTCATTTGCATACTTTTTAAATCTCCAGTTTTGGATAATAAATAAAGTACAGTTGGACCATTGGCATTTAACCCCTCATCTATAGCAAAGAATTCTTTCCATTCTATATTGGGGAATTTTTGAGATACAGCTAAAACTTCATTAGCTGTTTTTGTCACTGTAGATGCGTATTGATTTAGTTCTTTACCCGGAGTTGAATCGTAATAAAATCCTCTAGTATTATATAATTTTGATCCATCGGAATTTAAAAAAAATGTAAATTTATAGTGGTTTGGGTTAAAATGAATACTAGATTTGAATGGACGAGCCCCAAAACTTGAGATGTTTTTGAAAACATCTTCACAATCTAAATTAATACTAGAATTGCTTGAACCATTAGAGCCTCCATTAGTATTCATACAAGTCCAAGAAGGAGAAGATGGAGTACCAGTATTTACTTGAATGCAATTTTCAGTTAAATTATAGATTAGTAAACCAGTAGCAGGATTACTAATTGAATTTGTATTAGCAACACGAGGAGGTAAAAATCCTTTATCTATACTGGTAACATCTAAAATAGATGATGCATCAGGATTAACAGTCCCTATTCCGACTTGCGCTAGCGTTATTTGTGACACAAGTAAAAATAATAAGAGGTGGAGTACGTTTTTAATCATTTTCAATCATTTTTTGACAAAAGTAGTTATACGTCAATCCCCACCTTGTTATAGGTTACATGTGTGGTGAATAATGTAATAATTGGTCTAATATTTAAATAATTGGTAATTTATGAATAAAATTAAATTTGAGTTAACTTTAAGTTTGTCAGTTATTTAATATAGTTGGAAACCTATGATATTTGTCATTATTTAATAAATAGCTTCATTAAGCTATCAAATCTTCGTCTTGAAATGGGAAGATCTTTTTGATTTTCTAAAACGCAATACACACCACTATCTCGATGAATAGATTTAATTGCAGAAATATTTACTATGTATTTTGAGTGAATCCGATGAAATCTTGATTCTAGTAATTGTTTTTCATAAGAACCAAGATTTTTTGATGCTGTAATTTTACCCGATTTTAAATGAAAATGAGAATATCGTCCATCCGCTTCAATAAATAAAATGTCTTCAAAATGAACGACGTCAATTTTATCTAAACTTGAAATGGCAATTTGAGAGTTATTTATTAAAGTATCGATTTCTCCATTCATTTGTTTTTTTGCTTTTATTCTCAAAATTGCCTTTTTTACAACCTCCGAAAAGCTTTGATAATCATAGGGTTTTAATAAAAATCCGATAGGTCGATATTCAATAGCCTTAATACCATAGGAAGATAAGTTACTAGAAAAAATTAATTCAGTATCCGAAAGTACAATGAGATCAAGTAAATCAAAAATATTTTGATTGTCTAATTGTATTTCAGTGATTAATATATCTGGTTTATATTTTTTGAATCCGATTTGAGCTTGGAAAAGATCTTTAGCTATATAAACAAGATTTAAATTACGTTTAAATTGATAGAAGTAATTCTGAATCAAATTAATGTGTTCAGAATCATTTTCAATAATCATAACTTTATAATGAGAATCCATAGTTGTTTTAGAGTAATTTGATTTAATAAAGGGGATGTTTTCGTTGTTAACTGAGTGCTAAAAAGAAATTCGATAAAACATAGGCGATTATTTCGTTTTGAGATTCTCTCATAGAGAATACTCAAGTACGACTTAATAATTTATAAATAAGTTGCTCTTGCTATTTCAAAAATTGAGAATGAAACTATCGTATCTATTACGCAAAAGTAATTATCCGCAGAATCAAGTATTATGAAGGGTTATCTTTTAACTCGATAATGTAATAAGTGGTAATATAAACGGATATTTGGTGGAGTTTGTGCTAAGTTTACTTGATAAATAAAAACAGTAATTTATCTAGCCGTCTTCGAGAAATAGGAATAATTGATTTATTTTTCATAATGCAATATGCCTTATTTTCACGATGAATCGATTTAATGGCATTTAAGTTGATTATGTACTTAGAATGGGTTCTATAAAAAATGGACTCATTCAACTGTTTTTCATAAGATCCTAAATTTTTTGAAGCGGTAATTTTATTAGACTTTAAATAAAAATGTGAATATCTTCCATCAGCCTCAATGTAAATGATATCAGTCAACCGAATAATATCAATTTTATCTACGCTTGAAACAGCTATTTGATTACTAAATGATTCAGAATTTATTTTTTGGGATAGAATTTCAAGATGTTGAAGGTTAAAAACGGCCTTCTTTATTATTTTTTCGAAAGCATTTCTATCAACTGGTTTTGTTAAAAAACCAATGGGATCATATTCAATAACTTTTACTCCGTATGATGAAAATTGGCTTGTGAAAATTAATTGTGTATGAGTGAAATCGAAATCATTTAAAAAATCAAATATTTTCTGATCATTCAAAATAATTTCAGTGATTAAAATGTTTGGTATCTCAGTGTTGCAAATTTTTTCAGCATCTCTAATAGAATTTGTTATATGTGAAACATTTATTGGAATCTGTAATGTTTCTATATATCTTTTTAACTGATAAACACTAGAGGTGTCTGCTCCAATGATAATGGCTGAGTAATGTTTAATAACTAGATCCATAATTTAAAGTATAAAGGATGGATGTTATTAATGTTGACAGTCTGGATGCATAAATTTAATTTAAACAGACCAACTAAATGGTTGAGGAAATGAAATGTTGAAAAAATAAAGGAATGGGAAATCCTATTTATTTTTTGAATCATGATTTAGGGGAATTGTATAAACACAAAATCTATTGGGAGTAATCTTGTGTTGAGATTAGTTCTTGTTATAAATATTCTGCAAAATTCGTTTTTTTTTTGATGATACAATAAAAAAAAAAGGAAAAAAAAATTGATAAGTTTACAAAAGTTTTATTGCTTTTCTTGATGAGCTAAATGATAACCATACGCAGTCAATTAGTGGTTTTCGAATTGTTTATTTTCTGTGGTCCTTTTAAACGTATTTTTTTATTTAGAAACGAGACTCACTCATTATTTAATTTATTTGATTAAATTGGAGCATATTAACAAAAAAATGAATTAGATATTATGAAAAAGACAATTTTACTCGCCTTATTATCTTCAGCTTTTATGATTACTTCTTGTAATAATGATGACGAGAGTTCTTCCACGATTACAGATCCAGATCCGATAGAAGAAAACACAAAACTATTTAATAATTGGGAATGTACTTCTATTACTGTAAAAGGTGAAGCATTAAATACTGGTATTAAAGTGGGAACATTTACAGGTACTGGTTACGACCTTTCAGATTTTGAGGTTGAATTTGTAGAAACAGGTAAAACTGTAAGTAAACAAGGAGATTATAGTTTGGATATAGATGTTGTTTCAGATTTTATCACCCAAACAGATTTCGATTTACCAGATCAAGACGTTTTCCCGGAAGGGACATTTACAGATAACAAAGATGGTACAATTACAATAAAGCCAGTTACAGGAAATGACATACTTTGTGATGTAGTTACAAGTACTGATGTAGAATTAAAACTTAAGGCAGATTTAAGCCTAACCTATGCCGTTCCAAGTGTTGGAAATGTGAATTTACCTACAGAAGCAACCTTTACATTTAAGGCCAAGTAAAAGAATAAGGTTTAGAATAGAATTATTTTGTGAAAACGAACATGTTGACATCAGTTAATATGTTCGCTTTTTTTTACAACCCCAAATCCCTAACACTTTCTATTAAGTTAGCTTTATATGATCTACTAATGGGGAGTTCTTTTCCATTAAAATACCCTAAATTACCTTCAATAAATTCCAGAAAATCAATATTTACAATATAAGACTTATGAATGCGTAGGAAATTTTGTTGCGATAAACGACTTTCAAGAACCTTCATTTTTTCATGAACAATATATTGTTGAGAAGTAGAGTGTATAATGATGTAATTCCAAGCACCTTCAATGTATACAATGTTTTTAATGTAAATTTTTATCTGTTTTTTATCAACTTTTAAAAAGAGATATCCATCTTCTTTATTAGAAGTATTGGCTTCTAATAATTTTTTACTCAATTTAATTTTTTCTATCGCTTTGCTTGTAGCCTGAATAAACTTAATATATTCAATTGGCTTCATTAAATAATCGGTTAAATTTAAACGAAAACCTTCTAATGCAAAATTTGGATTTGCTGTTGTAATAATGATTTCAGCTTTTGGGGAAAGTTGTTTTAAAAAATCGATACCACTCATTTCGGGCATTTGAATATCTAAATAAATTAACTCAGCGGAATGATAAACATCAGATTCAATAAAATCTATTGGACTCACAAACTTACCCAAAAGCTCTAGTTCGGCATTTTTGGAAATATAATCTTCCATTAATTTGCTCGAAAAGACTTCATCTTCTAAGATTACACATTTTATTGCCATCTTTTATTTCTTTGTAATTAGTTTTAAGCTTACTTCAAACGATTCACCCTCGTCTTTTAAAGATAGAGTATATCTATTGTTGTACAATATGTTTAATCGCTTTCTTAGATTTTCAATACCAATGCCTCCAATATCGTCTTGTACAATATGAGATTTATCTACAGGTACACTGTTTTTAATGGTGAAAAATATATCTCCATTTTCGTTTGCGGTCAATTCTATTTTTATATATGCCGATTTAATACGTTGTATGGCACTGTGTTTAAAGGCATTTTCGACTAAAGGAAGTAAAAGCATTGGCGCTATTTTCACTTGTTGTTCCAAATTAATATGATCGAATAAAATAACTTGGTTATGCTCGACTTTTATTTTCTGAAAATCGATATAACTTGTTAGATATTCTATTTCATTGGACAATAAAACAAAGTCTTGGTTACATTCATATAAAACATATCGTAACATTTTAGACAGCTGCATAATTTTGCCAGGAGCTCTTTTATCGCCCAAATAACTGATACTATAAATATTACTTAATGCATTAAAGAGAAAATGTGGGTTAATCTGGTTTTTTAAAGATTGTAATTCCGATTCACTTTGTAATGCCTTCAATTTGTTCATCTCGAAAATAGCTTCTTGATTTTTCTTTTCCGAAAAAATAGAAATGGCTGCTAAGGTTGTTACTAAAATATAGAGAAAGGTATAACCGTAGTACATGGTCCATTCTCTTGCAAGTTTTTGAAGATCCTCTAAGGTTAAATAATTGATATCTGGATAGAACAGTTTTGGGTAATAGTTTGGTCCAATAACTCCAAAAATAATATATATAATTGAGGCAAATATTAAAAAATCAGGTGTTAGAAATTGAAGTAACTTCTTTTTTAATAGCTTCTTATCGTTATAGTGCTTATCTAATAAATAGATTACAGTATAAAAAATAAAAATAGAGTTTAGCGTAATTGAAGAGGCAACTGCATAATCAATCCAATATTGAGAGAAAAAATGGTCCGACAAAAGAAATTTGTGAAAACACCAGGTAAGTACCCACACCAAAACGACAATTGGTTTAATCTCTTTGAGCTGCAATTTCAGAAATTTGATGTAATGGTTCATAATTAATAGTGTTATAGAGTTTACTGCCTTGGCATTTCCAATTTACACATAAAACTTCTCTACATTTATCTACAGAATTTAGTGGGCCTTTTATTCTAAGCTTTTGCTGTATATAAGCTAAACTGAATAAAATGAATTCTGGTATTCTAAAAGTAAACATTATTTTAGAATTTAACGCTGTAGCGAGTGTTTTATAAAATTGTTTTGTTGTGTATATTTTTCCATCAGAAACTAAAATAGTTTGATGATTTAATTCTTCTTGAATAAAACGAAAACAAATTTTAGCAAAATCTTGTGCATGTATAAAAGATAGAATCTGATCTTTTGTACCTAAGTATATTGCAATTCTATTTTTCAAGAAATTGACTAAACCATCAAAATCTTTCGTTCCGTTTCCGTAAACTGCTGTAGGACGTAAGATGAGATAGGATAAACCACTTGATTTTAAATGTCTTTCAGCTAATAATTTACTTCTTCCGTAAGCAGAAATTGGTTTAGAGTGTTTTTCCTCAATAATATTTTCTAAACTATTTTCGTTTCCAGGGCCTGAAGCTGCTAAACTACTCACAAAAATAAACTCGTATTTTAATAGGTGAAGCGATTTAATTGCACAAGCCAAATCTAAAGTCAAGGTTGAGTTATATTTATAGAAGTCTTCAGATTTTACAGCGTCTTTTACGCCTGCATTATGTATAAGGTAGTCGAAAAAATAAGGATTAAAAACTTGAGTTTTCAAGCTTTTAGTTATAGATTCAAAAGATGAATAATCAAGGGTAATATAGTTTAAATCGTATTTTTTTAGATGATCTATCGAACTGTTTTTTCGAATGGCCAAATAGACTTCGAAATGATTCCCTAAAGCTTCTTCGATAAGATATTTGCCTATAAAACCAGTACCTCCGGTAATAAGAATGCGTTTTTTAGATTTCATTTTTTAGATAGATTTAGAATAACATC
The DNA here is from genome assembly GCA_049607525.1 of Flavobacteriales bacterium. Taxonomy (GTDB): domain Bacteria; phylum Bacteroidota; class Bacteroidia; order Flavobacteriales; family CAJXXR01; genus JBMYYR01. Next base: position 74,548 of record JBMYWP010000002.1, on the reverse strand, counting down.
TACGACGTTTATGCTGTTTTTTATCGAAATATTTCCACATAGATTGCACTTTCTTATTGTCTTCCAATTCAATATTTGTTTCTACATATTTAATTCCAAATTGTTGAGCATTTTTATAAACACTTTCCATCATTAAGGCATTAATACCCTTGTTTTGCCACTCTTTGTCTATGGCAATCAAATACAAATCCAATGTTTCGTTTTTCTTTAAAGCTTTTAGCATATAAAACCATCCTATCGGAAATAAATGCCCTTTCGCTTTCTGAAGAGCTTTGGTAAACGATGGCAAACAAATTCCAACACCAATGAGTTTTCCTTCTTTATTCTGAATTAAACTTATGAGGTCTAAGTTTACAAATCCTAAATAATTTTTTGCGTAAAATTCAATTTGTTTATCCGACAATTGGGTGAATCCATAGAGTTCTGAATAGGATTCATTAATGAGTTTGAAAACAGATTTAATATAAGGATCTAAATCTTTTTTACGGTTTAACTTAACTGTTGAAACTTGATAATGATTTCGAATAAATTCGGTTAATCGCTCTAGCTTTGGCGGAAATGGTTTCCTTATGTCTAATTGGTATTCTACCCAATCTGTACTTTTTGTGAAACCCAATGCCTCAAAATGGTTCTGGTAATATGGATAATTATAAATAGTGGCCATTGTACCTTCTTCCTCAAATCCTTCAATGAGTAATCCTTGTCTATCTAAATCTGTAAATCCAAGTGGTCCGTGTATTTTCGATTTCCCTTTAGATTTTAGCCAATTCGACGCCGTTTCCAATAACATTTTCGAAACATCATAATGGTCTACAAAATCCATAAATCCAATGCGTCCATAATTTTTGTCGGGTTCATTTTGGCTTATTATGGCTGCAATTCTTCCAACTATTTTATTGTTTTCCATAGCAATCCAATACATCGATTCGCAAAAATCAAATGCAGGGTTTTTTGTTTTGTCCAAAGTTTTTACTTCATCAAAAAGCAAAGGAGGCGCACAAAATGTATTGTTTTTATAGAGTTGTAAATTAAACTTAATAAATGCTTTAAGTTCCTTTTGGGATGTTACTTGTTTTATCTGAATCATAATTACAACGATAAGAATTTGTTGGTAATTTGGGCGATCTGTTCAATGGCGTAAATAATTTGCTCTTTCGAATGACTTGCAGTTAATGAGAATCTTAACAGGGCATCGTTTTCTTTTACACCAGGTGCAACAACGGGGTTTACGTAAATACCTTTATCAAAAAGTGCCTTGGCAATTAAAAATGTTTTTGCTGAGCTTCTTATGTAAACCGGAATAATTGGTGTTTCGGCATATCCAATATCTAAACCTTTAGATTTCATTAATTTGATGGCAAAGTAGGTGTTCTCCCAAAGTTTTTGTTGGTAAGAATTATCTGCTTTAATTATTTTTAATGCCGCAATTGCACTGGCAGTGGCAGCAGGAGGTAGGCTTGCACTAAACATATAGGTTCTAGAGGCGTGAGAAAGATATTCGATTAAAGATTTTGATCCGGCTATAAAACCACCAACCGAAGCCAGAGATTTACTGAATGTTCCTCCAATTAAATCCACATCATTATCCAATCCGAAATGCGATGCGGTTCCGGCACCATTTTTTCCTATTACCCCAATGGCGTGAGCACAATCTACCATAACCATGGCGTTGTGTTTTTTGGCTACGGGAACAATTTCGTTTAGTTTGGCAATGTCGCCATCCATAGAAAAAATTCCGTCGGTAACAATTAATTTGTTGTTTATAGAAGTGATGGCTAAACTTGCAAGTTTTTTATCTAAATCTGAAGCCAAATTATGTTTATATTTTACACGTTTGGCAAAACTAAGTTGGCAACCATCAATAATGGAAGCGTGATTTAATTCATCCATTAAAATGGCATCGTTTTTACCAGATAAAGCAGGAATAACCCCTGAATTAACTTGAAAGCCTGTGGGGAAAATAATAACCGCTTCTTGATTTAGAAATTCTTTTAGTTCATCTTCTAAATGCCTATGTAAATCCAAAGTACCATTCATAAATGGACTACCCGTGCAAGATGTTCCATATTTTGAAATGGCATCTTGAGAAGCTTTTTTAACCTCAGGATGATTATTTAGTCCTAAATAGTTGTTAGAACCAAACATCAATACATCTTTTCCTCCAAAATTTGCAGTATCGGTTTGAGCCGAATACACTTCTCTAAAAAAAGGATAAATGTCTTTAGATTTTAGATCGTTTACTTTATTGGTAATGGGATTATTGTTTAAAAAATCAGTTTTTTTAACCTCTTGTGTTGATATGTTTTTTATTTCCATAATAATTGAAGTTTAGTTAGAAATTAGAGACAGGTTTAACCCCGTTTTATTGGATAAATAATCCTCTAAATCATTTCTATGATTGGTATTTGACTGTGATTCCGTACTGAATAGATAAGTAGAATCGGGTGTTTGAAATTGATAGATTCCATTGTAATAATTCAATACTTCATGATTACTTTGAATACAAAAAAGATTATTACCTATAGAAAAAGGTTGATCCGTCTTGAGTTTTAATACATGCATTATTGAAGGGAAAATATCTATATGTTGAGCAAGTCTGTTACTGGTTTTATATTGAAACTGAAAACTTGTATCGTCTGAAAAAAATAATAGTGGAATGGCAAAACTATTTTCTGCCGAAGCATATTTTTTACTATTTGGGTGAATGGAATGATCTGCCGTAATCACAAAAAGCGTATTCTTGTACCACGATTTGGTTTTGGCACTTTCGAAAAATTGTCGAAGCGCATAATCGCTATATTCTATACTTTTGTAGATGTCTAAATCTCCACCTTCGAATTGGTTTTCATACTGTATAGGAACCTTACAAGGATTGTGAGACGATAAAGTGAAAACAGTTGAGAAAAACGGTTCGTTTACTTCATCGAGTATCGTTTGTGTGTGCTGCAAAAAAGGTTCATCCCAAACACCCCAAGTTCCATCAAAATCTTGTTTTGGTTTTGGATATTCCTGTAATCCATAATAATTATCGATGTAATTTTGCTTGGCATATCGATCAAAATCCATGGATCCATTTTGGGCACCATGAAAAAAATGTGTTGAATAACCTTGTTGTTTCAATACTTTGGGTAATCCAAAAAATGAGGTAGAAACAGGGTCTTTTAATATAAACGGAACTTCTTGAGCCGGAAGACTATTCCAAATGGCAGGAATGGCATCCATACTTTGTCTCCCGTTAGAAAAGGCATTCGTAAAATAATAGCCTTTTTGCATTAAGGAATCTAAAAACGGCATATAGCCATTTTCTATTTCTGAATTTAATAAAGCACTTGCTTCGTGGGCAAAACTTTCTAAAACAAGAAGTACAACATTTGGCTTTAATTCCTGATCAACTCTATTAAAATGAATGTCTTTTTTAGAGGTGAAAAGATGCTCATCTTGTTTTATTGGAAAAAGAGTTTGCTCTAAAATATTGTATCCCGTATTTAATACTAAAGCTTTTTGATGAGGATTGGTAAGGTAAGGGTTAACTTCGTTAGATCTTATTATTCCTTTTGCAGGATTGTAATTTGATGAAACAGCCATTAAAATAACCAAGCCTACTATTATCTCTTTAAAATAGGATTTGGTTTTAAAATGTCCGGTTATTTTTATTTGGGTATTAAAAACTTTGTTCAAAACAAAAATGAAAACAACCAAAGCAATAAGTCCGTACCAATACGTTGTTAGAAACTGAATATTTAATGAACCCATGTTTTTTTGGGTGGCTAAATAATCAAAGAATGACGGGTTGATGCGTTTAAATATATATGGATAATAGAATACATCAATCAAGTTAATCAACAATAAGAACGTGTTGGGAACAACATAAATAAGCCTTAATACAATTTTTGATATTCTTGATTGATTAGAAAACAAGAAGTATCCAACAATAAAAACACTGTTTACAAGTAAAACCATTACTAGATCTAGTCTAACGGCAATACTTGTAAGTCCAATAATTTGATTTAAGGAATCGAAATTGAAATATTCGATGTTCTCTAGATGAAAAATTAGTCGGCTAATGCTCATAAGTATAAGCGGAACCAAAAGTTTTTGAGCTAGATTTAACATTTTTTCTTTCATGATTTTAGAAATAAATGTGGATTAAAAACTAACTTCAATACGCATTTTTATGGCTGATTTTTGTGAAAACTGATCGTATGCTTTATCCGAATTTAATCGGTATACATATTCAAATCTTAACACTTTAAAAATGTTGCTGACTCCAATTCCAACTTCCATATATGGTTCCTTAAATGGAATAATTTCGTTGGGGTGAGCGTCTAAAACACGTTGGCTCTGTAATCGTCCGTTAAACATCTTAAAGGAGGCGGCTTCTCTTAACTTTAGTTTTCGTAGAAGGGGGATTTTGTTAAAAAGAATACCACCTCCATTGATGTTTACGTGTAAATTGCTATAAGTTGAGCTAGAGAACGAGTAGTTGTCAAGTAAATTGTAAACGTATCGTCCTCCAGCAAAACCCTGAATAGATTGGGGATTGAATAATAAAGGGTAAGGGGTTTTCCCGAAAATATGTCCAAAATCGAGATAGGTCTGAAATCTTATGGTTTCTAGGTAAAAGAATTTTTTTATGGATGCATTTACATGAGCATAGTATTGATTGGATCCATCGGATAGTTGGGTTTTTCCAACTTCGGAAATAAAATGATAAACCGGTTTAACGCCTCCGTAATACGTTCTTGAGAAAAATTGTTGATCAAAACCTAAATCTTTAGAGAATCTAAAATCGGCTAAAACGGCAGTGTTTTTTATAGATGAAATTGGATTTCCATTTTTAAGAAAAGGGTTCAATCTATTCGGTTTAATAAACCTATATTTAGGGCGAACCATTATTTGAGTAAATGGATTTATTTCGCGAACAATGTCTAAAGAAAATGACTTTTCTCTAAGTAAATTTGGATTTAAATTCGAGGTTTGGAAAATAGATAATATGTTTCCTCCACCCTGAGAAAATGGGTTTTCTTGAATAAATTCTAGAAATGGATTTCGCGCTAAATCTGTATAATCGTCCTTAAATTTAAATTTTAGTTCAGTACGTTTTTTAAACGGTAATCGGTACATGAAATTCAAGCCGTATTTAAACGATTTATCCTTAAATCCATAACCTAAATAACCTCCAATAGAACCGTTTTTCCATAAGTTTTCTCCGGTGCGTAATGGTAAATTTACTCGTGTTCCTTCAATCTTATTTCTGTAAAAGAAGTCGAAATAAGGCCCTAGATCTACAGTATTGGTTTTGTAATATCCCGTTAAAGTCATTGAGGCTAATCTATCCACTGTTTTCATGTATGGATTTTCTTTAAGTACAATTATTTTATCAGCAATATCAATGGTTGACGCATTCACTAAGGACTCCATTTTTATTTGCGATGTAATTTCTTTAGGAAGATTAGTAGAAATTTCTATTACGCCATCTGTAATTGGGGTATGCGAAATGGATTTTTGTATTTGAAATTGTTTTGCATTTTTTTCTGAACTTGTAGAAAAAGTAGCGTATGTTTCAATGTCGGAAAGGTATGGTCTATTTGTTTTGTCGGTTTTATAAGCATAGGCAACCTTATAGTCGTTTATGAAATTAACATTGGATCCAACGGGGATTTTTGCCGAGATTCTATCAATACTATAATTGCTGTTATTCATCCAAAAGTGGCCTTTAAAAACTGGATTCAAAGCGTTTTTTGGATAAAATTCGAATTTGTACAATTTATTTTCACCAGAAATAGTAATACTATCTGTGGCGTACATATTATAATGTAGTTTATAGTTCGATGAAATTGGACTTGGAAAGGACTTGTCGAAAATATAAACCAGGTTATTGTAAAAATTTAAAGGTTCGGCAATTTTGTTATCCGTTATCGAGGTTATAAATCCATCAATATTTTCTAAGGCCGAAGTCTGTTGTTCAAACTCTAAAGTTTTCGTTGTTTTAGAATTTTCTTTGTTAACCACATATTCTTCTTTATTTTGAATAATAGGTAACATATACAAAGAGTCGTTTTGTTTAATAAAGGCTTCTTGAGAGGTCTTATATTTTTTAGCCTCTTTGTCCTCTTTTTTTAGATTCGATAATAAAATAGAGGTTAATATAGACTCCTTTAGCTTGATGTTTTTTACACGATTGGGATTGTTTTTATTCCTATTTTTAATGATTTTATCCATCATCAATTCTTCAAAACTAAAATCTGGGCGAAGAACAATTTCATCTAATGTTTCGTTGTCTTGATTCAATTTTACAATAAAATATTTTGGAATATCTTTTAAAATAAATTGTTGAGGTTGGTAACCTATATAACTTATTTCTAGAGTATCTTTTTTACTTGTTTTTTTTAAGGGAAGTGTAAATTCTCCGTTAAAATCAGACGACACACCTTGTAAACTGTGTTTTATTACAATATTTACACCTATTAATTCTTCAGCGTTTAAAGCGTCAATAACTTTACCCGATATTTCTTTTCTCTGCCCAAATAGGGTAGTGGATAATAAAAATAGAAGGAAAATAATATTTTTTATTTCTGTGATTTTATGAATCATATCGTAAATCTTTTAAAATTAATATCGTCCCAGAAAAATCCCCAATGCCCAGTGGCAGTTAGTAAATTCGAATTCAACAACTCTATTGATCCACGATAAGTTCTGTCTGCTAACGGATCGTAAATTTTCCCTTTTTTCCACTTTAAATCACCTTGATATTCAAAGTTGTACATAACAAGGGTTCTGTCTTTGGATTTACGCTCTGTCCAAGTTCCGTCCGGATGATGATAACCCACCAATTCTCCGATAAGTTTATTTTGACTATTCAATCGTATTTCAACAACCATAAAATTATCGTCGTCGCAAGATTTCCAAAAGCCAATAAGTTCTTCTTTGGATTGGCTAAATGCCTTAGAACCACCGAAGATTATAAGAGTAATTAGGAGTGTTTTTAATACCTTCATCTTGTTTGTTTTAGATGAGGCAAATGTATTTTAGGGAAGAATAATTATTAAATTAATGGTGTAAATTGCATTAGAAATGATGTAAAATGACATGAAAATATGCTTTTTAAATGAAGAATATTACTGTTGTTGATGTTAATTTGAAAGTAAAATGGTCTTTAATCGATGAATTTGCTCGACTTGTAGATTATCTTTTGTCAACTCTAACTTTTGTGATTACTTTCGAAAAAACAATTAGAAAACTCATGAAAAAGTTAATCATATCAAGTGCTGTATTACTATCCTTAGCAAGTTGTTCAATTTTCAACGGAGCTCAATCTTCAACAATGTCGCAGGCGGCAACACTTTTATCATCATTATCGCCTAATTCTACATTAGGGCAAATTTCAAGTTTGTTTACTATGTTAGATAAAAATGGAGATTCTTTAGTAAGTAAATCAGAATCTATCGGGTCGGTAACAGAAAATTTTACTCAATTAGATAAGGATAAAGATTCTAATCTAAACCTAAATGAATTACAAGGACTTTTGGGTCTTTTAAAGTAAAAATTTGGTAGTAAAACCATAAGAATAAGTAGCCTTTCATTGAAAAATGGAAGGCTTTTTTATGATTTATTATGATCACTACAGAATTAATTGTAATTTATTTATAAAAAACCTTAGATTTACTTTAGTGAATTAGGTGTGATGGTTATACACCCTAAATTAGAAGATGTTATTTTAAAAAAAATAGTCCTAAAGTTATGCGAAAATCAATATTAATTTTTTCGTTTTTTTTACTTAGCATTACTTGCTTTGCTCAAAAAATGGATACGCTTTTTACAAAAGGTAATAAAATAGAAAGTATTACCTTTTATAAATTGTTTGAGGACGATATTATTGAAAGAAAGCGTTCTTTTTCTCAAGAGAAAGGTTCTTTTACCGACGTTTTTTTTGATGAAGATCAAAACGAAGCCTATTCTTTAGAATATAGAAATAATAAGGCCTGGAAAGGACAATCTAAAATGTTTACTGAAACGATGTTTTACAAAGCTGGAATTGTGGAGTACTCAGAGTTAAGAGATCGCAAAGACAATTTGATACAAAGAAGGTATTACGTTCCAGAAAATCAGAAGTATAAAGGCGAACGTTACGAAAAAAGCTTTAGGGATCAGGTTATTGTTTCAAAAATTGAAAACGTTTTAGGAAGTGAAACATTTGTTATTGAGTACAAAAATGAAGCTCCATTTTCAGGTATCGCTATAGAAGATAAGGAATTAGTTCACTTTAAAAATGGAATTAAAGAAGGTTCCTATAAAAAATATGAATTTGATTTAGAAAATTCCAGTTTTGAGACAAATAATTTGATAGAAGAGGGGTATTATGTTCAAGGGAAAAAGCAAGGAATTATTTCTTTTTATGATGAGGAAGGGTCTGTTTTTACCTGTGAATATAAAAATGGTAAACCATTTAAAGGTAAAAATGCTGAGGGTAATTATACTTCGGAATACAAAAATGGATTGAAAGATGGAACTGAAACTTATTTTTTAGGCGAAGAGGATGATAGTTTGTATTTTACACAGGAGTATTTGAGTGGAAAATTAAATGGTACATGTAAAGGTCGTTATTATAAAAAGTACTTTTATGGCAAGGTTGTAGAATTTTATTTTGAGGGTATTTATAAAGATAATAAAAAGTTTTCTGGATCGTTTTTTGATGAAAACAATGAGGTCTTACAACATTATGCAGACGGAAAAAAGGAAGGGCTGTTTATTACTAAAGATGATTTCTTTATCAATACAGAAACGTTTCGTAAAGGAGATTTATTAGAATTTAGGAGACAATTGAAGAGGGATAGTTTAATCCATTTTTCTTGTTCTTATAAAAATGGACTTCCGTTTTTTGGTAAGGAGTTGACTTCTTATAATGATGAAATTATTACGGATTTTAGTCGTGGAGATCGATTTTTTAAAGAAAGATCCTATAAAAATGGAAAAAAGGTAGGGGAAGAGAAATGGTTATTGTTGAAAGGGAAAATTTTAATTCCGTTGGCAACATTATCTATACAAAATGAAAAGTACCACGGACTTGCAAAATTTAATATTGATAAAACACCTTCCAATAGAATTAAATTTGGAGAAATTTCCGGTGAGTTTAAAGATGGAAAACCTTTTTCGGGTCAATTTATTGAATTTATTAAGCCAAAGGCAAAAAAAAGGTTTTATCAAAACAGTTTAGATACTCGAGTTAATACCTACGAAAAAGGGGTTTTGATTTCATCAAAACTATACCAGCCTAATAAATCGAAATTGATTGATTTAATTATTGATTAAGGAAGTTTCTTTTTTAGGTCTCAAGTATTACTAAAACCAGAATTTCCAGCCTCCCCAATACGCACTGTATTGATCATCAAAAGATTTCATTAATTCGAGGTTGATTTTACGAGTTAAATGAGAACAGGTTTCATTGTTTATTCTTAATTTACAATGTTCATATTCATTGGTTTTTAGATTCCAAATTAAGTATCCTGACGTTTTTTTCTCGAAGGGATTAACTTGTATTTCTCCATAAAATATATTACCATCCAAGTAATACTTGTGGATAATGAAGGATTTATTTTTATTAATTTCAACATAGGACGTTGTCCAATCCACATTATCAATTGTTTTCCAATGGCCTAACGGAATTTTAGCTGAATCTCCCATGCCCGTATCTCCAAAATAGGTAAATTGAAAAGCTAAAAGACTAATCCAAATAATAGGATAGACTTTAGGAAAACTCTTCATTCTTATTATTCCTTTTACAATTTTGGCCACTTTTTTAAAGTTGAACTTATGGAAGAATAAAAGGAAAATTGAAGAATAGAATGTGCTTAATAAAGTGATTTTAATAAGTATCATTATTAAATGAATGATGGCCATATAAATTATTATTTACGTTTAGGTTTTATTGAATAAATATAATTAAAATCCACAAAAAAAAACCGTTCAATTTTCAAGAACGGTTTTTAAATATATTAATTTAGGATTTCCAAATTATTTAGAAGCCTTAGCTTTTTGAGCAGCTTCAATGTTTTTCTCAATTTTGTGAGCAGGACGAGTCCATTTTAAATCTTCACGTTCCGAAACAGGAATCTCTTCTTTAACAATTTTCGGTTTATCACCTTTTTTATAAGGCTTTCGTGGTTTTAATCCTAGAATATTAAAAAGCTCCATGTCTTTTGTAATATCAGGGTTTGGAGTCGTTAATAATTTGTCTCCAGCAAAAATAGATCCAGCACCAGCTAAAAAGCACATGGCTTGTCCTTCTTGGCTCATTTCTGTACGTCCGGCAGAAAGTCTAACTAAAGTTTCTGGTAATACAATACGAGTGGTAGCAACCATTCTAATCATATCCCAAACCGAAGTTGTTTCTTGCTCTTCCATTGGCGTTCCTTCTACAGGAACTAAAGCATTAATTGGTGTAGACTCTGGGTGAGGAACCATTGTAGATAAAGACAATAACATTCCAGCTCTATCTTCGGCAGATTCTCCCATTCCTATAATACCTCCAGAACAAACCGTTACATTGGTTTTTCTTACATTATCAATCGTTTTTAAACGGTCGTCGAATGCACGAGTAGATATTACTTCTTTGTAATGCTCTTCCGAAGTATCTAAGTTGTGGTTATAAGCGTAAAGTCCGGCATTGGCTAAACGTTTTGCTTGATTTTCTGTAAGCATACCTAAAGTACAACAAACTTCTACATCAAGTTTATTTAGAGTTTCAACCATTTCAACCACTTGGTCAAAATCTTTACCTTCTTTTACATTTCGCCAGGCTGCACCCATACAAATTCTAGAAGAACCTGCTTCTTTTGCTCTTAAGGCTTGTGCTTTTACTTGATTTACACTCATCAAGTCGTTTCCTTCAACTCCAGTTGAATAACGAGCGGCTTGAGGACAATATCCACAATCTTCAGGACAACCACCTGTTTTAATCGAAATTAATGTACTAACCTGTACTTCGGTCGGATCATTTTTTTCTCGGTGAATTGTTGCTGCTTGGTATATTAAATCTATTAAAGGACGATTATAAATTTCTAAAATCTCTTCCTTTGTCCAGTTATGTCTTACTTCACTCATCTACGAATAGGGTTTGTGGTGTTATTTCAAAATATTTGCTAAACTACGTTATTTTTTCAACCTAATTTCTTTAATAAGACAGAAACTGCATTTCCGCCAAAGCCTGAGGCATTTATTAAAATTCGGTTGGGGTTATTGGAATTTTGGTCATAATTTGTAGCGTAAGGGAAATTTGGTTTTATATTATGCTCAAACATACGGAGAGCAAAATCCATATTTAATCCGCCCGAAGCTCCTAAACTATGTCCGTAAAGATATTTGGTAGAGAATAAGTTAGGATGTTGTGTTCCGAAAACGGTTTCAATGGCTTTTATTTCCGATTGATCTCCTTTTATTGTACCAGGGGCATGCATTAATACATAATCAATTTCATTTAAATCGATGTTTTTACAAGCCATTTTCATACTCTCTTGGTAAGCTTTTCCATCTTTAGAAATATCTGCTGGATGTTTAAGAGATTCTGATGAAAAACCAATGCCTTCAATTTCTGCAACAGCATTTTCTGGATTTTTGTCTAAATAAAAAAGTGCTGCTCCTTCGCCCAAAATCATTTGATTTTCGGATAAATTATTTGAAAGAGGTTTAGAAGGATATTGATCTAATTTGGGACTATATATTCCCATTTTATCAAACATTTCTAATGTAAATGCTGTAATTGAAGATTCAGTTCCTCCACAAATAAAAGCATCCGATAAATCTGATTTTAACCAAGCAAAGGCATTGCAAACGGCATGTAGAGCCGAACTACAAGTAATAGAATGGCTAAATTGAATACCTTTTGAGTTTAAAAGAGATCCCAAATGACTTGAAACATTTCCCAAGGTTGTATTTGGAGATGTGAAAACAGAAATAGGTTCTTCGTTTAAAAAATGTTTATGTTCCTGCTCCCAAAAATGACTAGCTCCTCGAGAGGAACTTATATTGATGCCTGTATTTGTATTTATGGTTTGGTTAGTGCGTAATTGTTCACCCAACCATAAAACAAGTTGTACCGATCTGTCTAATTTTTTGAATTGAGCATTCGCCAAAATGAATGCTTGTAAATCCTTTTCGGATGTATTGGGTAAAGAGACAACCGATTTCCCGAATTTTACATCAAAGTTTGAAGTTTGATTTTTAATATTCGCATAAATCGAAGTATCAGTATGTCCTAATCCCGAAACGGATGAATAAGCCTTTATGTATATTTTGTTAGACATATATACGTTTAAAACTTCTTTTTAAATTGTTCTGAATAGCGTTTTACGACTTGTTGAGTGATTTCTGACTCAGGTAAAATTCGACCTAAATCTCTAACACTGTATTTATTTTTAATGACCCTTTCTGTGGCCTTATTTTCTTTCCCATTAAAAATAATACCATAAACTGGAATGCCATGTTGTTTCAGCACTTCCAAGGTAAGCATTGTATGATTGATACTACCTAAATAGTTTTTGCTGACAATAATGATTTTTATTTCAGGATGAAATTTCAACCAATCTACAAACGTTTCCTTTTCATTAAACGGAACCATTAACCCTCCGGCACCTTCAATAATTAAGTGTTCATTGTTGGTTTCTGGATAGGTAAGATCTTTTAATGATATTGATCGATTTTCTAATTCAGCAGCGGCATGAGGAGACATAGGTTCTTTAAGAAGAACGCTTTCTTTATGAATATGAGATTTAGAATTAGAGATCATTGATTTTACAAACTCTGTATCTCTTTCCTCAATTCCAGCTTGAATCATTTTATGGTAATCAGCATGTAATGCTTCAACCAAAATTGTGGAAGCTAATGTTTTTCCTATTTCTGTATCTATTCCAGTTATGAAAAATGTGTTTTTTTTCATTTCAGTTCTTTTAAAAAAGATCGTTGTTATTTAATGGGGTGTGTATATATTTTTATTATATTTGAGAATAAATGTATTGTTAATTTTATTGAGTATATATATTAATATGTATATAGGGGTTAAATAATTGTATTTGAAGTTCAGCACTGCTGACCTTTTTTATTACTCAAATAGAGATTTTAATTCAGTTGCATCTTTAGCATCCATTCTTCCACTTAAGACCAGAGCCAATTGTCTTCTTCTTAAAGCACTTTCGTATCTCGATTTATCTTCTTCCGTTTCTGGAATAAGTTTAGGCACCTCAATAGGTTTTCCTTGTTGGTCTACTGCAACAAATGTATAAATAGCTTGATTACATTTTACAAATTCTCCTGTCATCGTTTCTTCCATAAAAACATCAACAAATACTTCCATAGAAGACGAAAAAGAACGGGAAACTCGTGCTTCTAAAGTTACAACCGATCCCATTGGAATTGGTTTATTGAAAGAAACATGGTTAACAGTAGCTGTTACTACAATTCGTTTACAAAAACGACGGGCAGAAATTGCGGCAGCAATATCCATCCAATGTAATAATCTTCCACCCATTAAATTATTTAACGGATTAGTATCGTTTGGTAATACTAATTCAGTAAGCGTGGTTTTTGAAACACTTGCATTTACTTTCTTCATAATAATGTATAAAAAAAATTATGAAGCAAAGGTATCACTACCTTTTTGTTTTACAAATGGATTATGGAGTTATTTAATGGAGAACTATTTCACTTTTAATAGCCATGCGCTCGGATGATTTTTGCGAATGGTTTGAAGATCTTTTGTGGCTTTGTATTTAGAAGTATAAATTTCTGTTGAAACTTTATGCATTTTTTTATACGGGCTTATAACAACAGATTTAGACATGTTTTTTATAGAGCGCGCTAATTTTTCTGCATTCTTTTTTTCTCCAAAAACTCCAATAATGATTTGATATGCTTTTTTTGGAGTGGCTTTGGCAATTTCGGTCTTAACTTTTTTAGTTTCAAAGACCAAAACTTCTTCTTCAGATTCCATTTCTTCTATTGATTCAAAAGATATTTCTTCTATTGAAGATAAATCAATAAAATCAGGTGTTACTGCATTTTCGAGATCACTTATTTCTGATAAGCCAGCTGTAACAGGTACAGCATTTTGTTGTTTGCTTTCTCTGTTAAGTCCTAAATAAATAGAAAAAGATAAAAGAGGGACTAAACAAGCTACAGCCCAATACATTTTTCGATTATTCTTATTGGTTTCTTCAATCTTTATTTCTGTTTTTCGAATAATAGGTTGTTTCGAAAAGTCATTCAATCCATAATTTTCAGGAAATAATTGAAAATTTATTTCATGTTTAAAAGAAATCTGATCTTTTGGCGACAACTCAAATTTTCCTAAAGGTAATAATGAGAAGTTTTTCTGATTAAACACAGCAACCTTAATAGATGAAATGTATTCGTCTACCAGATTTTGTGATTCCGAAAGAGAAATGTTTTCTTTTAGAGAAACGTATTTATAAAGCATACCATCATCTAACCTTGAGTTTTGAGAGAATTCTAAATATTCCTCTTTTGTAAACTCATGGTTGTCATTACACTTAAATTCAGAAGTTTTTGTGAAACTACCTAATTTAGGTATGATTACCGTTTGGTAATTGAGTACTAACTCAATAATATGTTCTTGAATGTTTATCATGGTTAACCAATAATAATGCTAAGATAATACAATTTATTAAATGTTTTATTCTTTAAGGTTACTTTGTATATATAATTGTTGTTTGCTGGTAATAACAAAAATATTTTTGGAATTCTTTTTGTGATCTAAATGAAGGAAATGTATCATTTTTACTCAATTTTTGAGCCCGTAATTCGGCTAAATGAAAATAATGTTTGTTTTATTGAAAAAAGTTATCCTATTTTTGTAAAAATTTAGATGTTCGAAATAAAACGTAAAAACGTTCGAAATTCGAATATTCATTTGAATGGAATAAAACAGAATTCATGGCAAAAAATTTGGTCATCGTCGAGTCGCCAGCTAAAGCTAAAACGATAGAAGGTTTTCTTGGAAGCGAGTTTAAAGTAAAGTCTAGTTTTGGACACATCCGAGATCTTAGTACAAAAAAGATGGGGGTTGATATTGAAAATAATTTTGCGCCGAATTATGAAATATCTCCTGATAAAAAAGATCTTGTAAAAGAATTAAAGAAAGATGTAAAACAATCTGAGGTTGTATGGCTAGCAACCGATGAAGACCGTGAGGGAGAAGCTATTGCTTGGCATTTATATGAAGCATTAGAATTATCGAATAAAACGGTAAAACGAATTGTCTTTCACGAAATTACGAAAACGGCCATTAAAAAGGCTGTTGAAAATCCAAGAGACATAAACATCAATTTGGTAGATGCCCAACAAGCACGTCGAATATTAGATCGATTGGTTGGTTTTGAAGTATCTCCAATTCTTTGGAAAAAAGTTCAACGTGGACTTTCAGCTGGTCGTGTTCAATCGGTAGCGGTAAGATTAATTGCTGAACAGGAAAAGAAAATAAACGCTTTCGAGTATAGCAGTAACTATAGAGTTATCGGAAATTTCTTTCCAGAAAATGATTCAAAATCTGTATTTAAGGCGGAATTAAATACCAAATTAGATTCGGCTGAAGCATCGATGGCTTTTTTAGAAAAAGCAAAGCAGTCTGAATTTTCTATTGCCTCAATAGAATCTAAACCTGCAAAAAAATCACCTTCAGCGCCATTTACAACATCAACTTTACAACAAGAAGCCTCGAGATTAATAGGTTTTTCTGTTTCTAAAACCATGCAAGTTGCACAGCGTTTATACGAATCGGGAAAGATTACCTATATGAGAACAGATAGTGTGAGTTTATCTAATGATGCTATTGCGGCTTGTGCAAATCATATAATCGGAAATTTTGGAGAAAATTTCCATAAAACCAGAACGTTCACTACAAAATCTAAAGGAGCACAAGAGGCTCACGAGGCCATAAGACCTACTTATATAGATTTTGAAGGAAACGATTTAGCGAATGACGAAAAAAGACTGTACCAATTAATTTGGAAAAGAACAGTGGCTTCTCAAATGGCAGAAGCTGAGTTCTTAAGATCTACAGCCAAAATAAACGGAACTGCAATTGAAGAAACTTTTGTTGCAAAAGGAGAAATTTTAACGTTCGAAGGATTTTTGAAGATATACAACATTGCTGATAAAAACAAAGATGTATTGTTGCCAAAAATGTCTGAAGGCGACAAAATGGAGAATAACGACATTACAGCAACTCAACGTTTTTCTAAACACCCACCAAGATTCAACGAAGCTTCTTTAGTTAGAAAGCTTGAAGAATTAGGAATTGGACGTCCGTCTACTTATGCACCTACGATTTCAACTATTCAAAGAAGAAATTATGTTGAAAGAGAAGATCGAGAAGGGAATACCAGAACAATTATAGAATGTGCATTGGTCGAAAATGCTATAACTAAAGTTGAGAAACAAGAAAACTTTGGTGCCGAAAAAGGGAAGCTTTTCCCAACGGATATAGGAATGATTGTGAACGACTTTTTGTTCGAACATTTCGATAAAATAATGGATTACAATTTTACAGCAAACGTTGAAAGTTTGTTTGATGAAATTGCAGAAGGGAATAAAGTTTGGAATGAAATGATTTCTGAATTTTATAAAGGTTTCCATGATACGGTTGAAGATGTAACAGAAAATTCTGAACGATCTGTTGGATTGAGAGAATTGGGTGTTGATCCTAAAACTGGAAAAAAGGTTTACGTTCGTCTAGGTAGATTTGGTCCAATGGCTCAATTGGGAGAATCGTCTACAGATAAAGATGCACCTGAAGAAGAAAAACCAAAATTTGCTAGTTTAAGAAGAGGACAACATTTAGAGTCTATTACCTTTGAAGAGGCTATGGAACTTTTTAAATTACCTAGACAAATTGGTGAATTTGAAGGTAAAGTAATGACTGCTGCAATTGGTAGATTTGGTCCTTATATTCGCCACGATGGTAAATTTGTATCGTTAAAAGTAGATGACCCGTTAGAGGTAGATGCCGAAAGAGCAATTGAATTAATAAAAGAAAAACGCCAGGCCGACTTAGATAAAATTATTAATATTTTTGAAAGAGGTGAAGAACCTACAATAGAAGTATTGAAGGGAAGATGGGGACCTTTTATTAAATTTGATGGAGCAAATTATAAAATTCCAAAAGATGTTGATGCTGCCCTTTTAAGTATTGACGAATGTTTAGAGTTGATAAAAAATCAACCTGCCAAGAAAAAGGCGACAAGAAAAAAAGCACCGGCTAAGAAAAAAGCACCAGCTAAAAAAACTGCAACAAAAAAGAAAACTACCGCCAAGAAAACGACGGCTAAGAAAACGACAACTAAAAAGTCGACGAAATAGTTTTTAAATAATTATAAAAAAAGGAATCAACTGATTCCTTTTTTTATGAGAATTAATTAGTACTATTGCACTAAATTATTATTGTTATGGAAAAAATAGCAGCATTCGGATTTGTGCTATTTGCATTGGTTTCTTGTGACCAGTTTAAATATAGTCCTTATCAAATTGATAGGAATTCTAAATACAAGGAATTGAATGAGAAAAACATTGCTCTTATCAACCCTAGCCGTAAAGACACCACTAAAGTCATTGTTTTGGGCGATACTCAACGGTTTTACAAGAGTAGTCAGGACTTAATTGAAAAGATAAATAAGCTACCAGATGATGCTGTAGATTTTGTAGTTCACACAGGAGATTTAGTCGATTTTGGAATACAAAAGGAGTATTATGGGATACATGAAGTACTGAATCAAATGAAATTTCCTTACGTCGCAGTTGTTGGAAATCATGATATGATTGGAAATGGCGCTGCTATTTATGAAAATATGTATGGCGAATTTGATTTTTCATTTATTGTAAATGGCAATAAGTTTATTTATATCAATACAAATTCAAGGGAGCATCATTTCGATGATGAACACCCTAATATTTCTTGGTTAGATAGTGAGTTGGCAGATACAGCAAATTATAATCAAGCTATAATAGTTAGTCATGTTGCTCCACATCATTCAGATTTTAATCCTGAACTTGAAGAAGAGTATGTAGAAACGTTAGAACGATATGAAACAACCTTGTTATACATAAATGGTCATCATCACGATTATTATTATGATGATGTTTATAATAACGGAATTATGTTTTTAAATACGTTTAGTACATGACACGAAAAAACAGTTTTACTAGAAATTTGGGATGGAGGTTTTAAACATACAATCATAGAGTAATGAAAAAAGTAATTTTTAGTATTTTTCTATTGATTTTAGGTCTAGGACTAAAAGCTCAGAGTACAGAACAAGTTGAAAATACAGTAGAAACCAAAGAATCAATTTCGGATTCTGTAGTGGTTGATAAACCAAGACTGTTAAAAAAAATAGGGGAAGTGCTAACTCCTAAAACACTTCAATGGCAATATGCCGGTAATATTGGAATGCATTCTGTTGGCGCAGAATGGAATGTGTTTAAAAATCAAATTAATTTTGGAATGGCATTAGGATATGTTCCCGATTCCAGATCTATAGAACCCCTATTTATTGGGACATTTCAGTTGAAATACACATCTAATCTAAAAATTAATGTAACAGATCAAATAAAAATTAAACCATTGAATTTTACATTGCAATTATCGACAACCTACGGAGAGCGATTTAAAATTTACAATGACATAGATTTCTATCCTGAAAATTATTATTGGTGGGATGTTCGAACGCGATACGGTTTGGCTCACGATTTGGAAGTTCTATATCTGTTTGAAAGTAAATTTGCGAAGGGTATTAGTTTTTATTTAAATTCTAGTATGTGGGATGTTGAGTTTTATAGTATTTTCGGAAATGATAATTTAGAATTGGATAGAATTCCTTATAAAAGATTATTTACTTTAGGAATAGGAACAAAAATATACTTGAATTAACAACTTTACCCCCAATAACCGAAAAAGGTCGATGAATATTTATTTTCATCGACCTTTTTTTTATTATATCGTTTTAGATTTAAAACTGGATAAGTTGCAACCAATACTGATGGAACTAATTGGTCCTGCCACATGATAGGCTGATCTTCCGTATTGTATATTAAATTTAGAAACTCGAAGAGAGAATCCCCAAGAAATACCTGTAGATTTTTCAAAGTCCTTTAAAGAAAGTTCTTGCCTTCTTCCATAATCATACCCTAGCCTAACGTGAAAGTTTTTAGAAACCACCAATTCGGCTCCTAAACTCATATGTCTTAATAGTTTTTGAGAAAAACTAGGTCTATTAATAGTAGTTGTATTTTCTAAACTGTTTACTTCTACCAATTTTGGATCATTAGTGTAAGTTAAAATTGGGTCTTGAATTTGCTCAATATTGAACAAAAACCGAACAGGCATATGTTCTGGCTTTTTAGAAAACGATAATTGAATTTCTAATGGAGATCTTGTATTTGCCGTATTTGAGAAGTTAGAAATAATAAAACCAGCATTTCTAACCAATAAACTTGCTAAAAATGTTTTATTTTTACTTGTAAATACACTACTGAAATCTGTGTAAAAACCATTTGCACTATAACCATCTATTCCCGATAATATCCACTTTGCTTGAAAACCAATTTGAAACTGTTCATTTAGTTTTTTAGATACAGCACTGCTTAATATGAGGTCTTGTGGAGAAAATTCACCGTCAATAACTCCAAACTCATTGGTTCTTGTCATTGTTCCATAATGAGCTTGTTGCAAAGCAAAACTTTGCATCATATCCCATTTCTTATTGTACTTGCTGTAATAAATTTGTGCAAATGAAATAGAAGCTGGAAATGAAGTATAATCTACACCAATTCTTTGGTCTATTTCTTTATGGAGTAAGGCCGGGTTCCAGATGGTTTTACTCACATCATTATCCCAGGCCAACATGGCATTACCTCCAACGGCAATACTTCGGGCATCGAAATTCTGATTTAAAGCAGCAAAATTATCTCCTCCAGTTTGTGCCAAAGAAATAGTGGAGAATAAAACACCGAAAATGATAAATGGAAATGTATGCTTCATATGCTTAGTGAATTCAAAGAATCAAAGATAATCTTATTAATTATCTTATAACGTGAATAAACAAATTCTATTGTGATATTATTGAATTTAATGCCAAAGCAAATCATAAGAATATATGGTTAAATATTACTTATATGAATAAAATAGAATAAAATAAAGCATAACTTTGACCTCCAGCAATATTAAAAATGTATTTGTATGCATAAAATAAAGCAATTTCTATTTAGCTTTATGTTCATTTTTGTGACGGGAATGTGTTCTGCGCAAGAAATAAAGGCTTCTTTAACGGCGAAACAATATCACTATAAAGATTCTTTGACTTTGGTAGATTTTTATTTTAAAATCTTCACTTCAAACTTGAGATTAAAAACGGAAGGCGATGAGGATAAAATAAATGTAAGTCTGAAAATAGAGTTTTTGAATGATTCTAATCAGATTGTTAAACAAAAAGAACTTGATTTAATAACAAATTTAGCAGACCTAACTACTGATTATCTCTTAACAAGACAACAATTTGTTCTTGATACTGGGGTGTATTCCTTAAATATAATTATGAAGGATGAAAATGCGCATTTTCCAGCTTCTAAAAACAAGATTGATTATATTGTAGAAGATAAAAAGGAACAACATTTCAGTGACGTGTTTTGCTATGAACTTGCATACGCAACAAATCAACCACATCCATTAAATAAAGGTGGAATGGCTTTGGTGCCTAAATTTCAGAATGGCGATTATTTGTATGGTGTTAATGATTCCATTTTGAGTTATTATGTAGAGTTTTATGACTTAGATGCAGAACATTCATTTTTTATGGAACGTTTTATTCGTGATAAATCAAATGATGGTCAGGGTATTCGATCTACTTATATTGTGAAAGAATTGAAACCCATAAAAAGAAAAATAGAAAGTAAATCGATTAAAATTGGTGATTTACCTAGTGGTAATTACGAATTGGTATTTTCTATATTTGATGAGAATAAAAAGCAAATTGCTCTTAAAAAAATGTTCTTTCAAAAAATAAGTCGTCATAAGAAAAAAACAGTAGCTCAGAAAAGCAAAGAGGTTAGACAGATTTATAAAGATGCCATTATTAAACAATATAACTTAAATGATGTACATAGATTGAATCAAATTATTGCGGCAATGGCTTTGCAAGAAGAAAAAGAAGGTAGACAAACCTTTTATAATGTGATAAATTCTACAGAACTTGAACTTAAACACAATTTCTTCTTTAACCATTGGGAAGAAGAAGATCGATTGCATCCGCAAATAGCGATAAAAAAGTTTATTCAATTGTTTGATTCTGTTCAGGACAAGTTTTCTCATCGAAAGAATGATGGCTATAAAACGGATCAAGGTAGAGTTTACTTAGAATACGGTAAGCCTGATGATGTTGAAATAAAAAGTTTAAACAATCAATCTCAACTTTATGAAATATGGCATTACTATAAACTTAAAGGTGGCGGTGGAAATGTTATTTTTGCTTTTCAGAATAGTCAAACCGAAGGTGGATATAGGTTAATACATAGTACAGCCTTTGGAGAAATAGAAAACCCAAATTGGGAACGAATTTTACAACAGTTAAACGAATAGTCTGTTAAAAGAGTTAAGATGGTAACAAAAATTGGATTAAAATTATACAAATTGTTAGGTAGGCTTCCTTTCTCGGTTTTGTATTTTATATCGAATATCCTTTATGTTTTGGTTTATAAAATAGTGGGTTATCGAAAAAAAGTAGTTCGAGAGAATTTGGAACTTTCTTTTCCTAATAAAGATCAAAAGGCCATTAAAGCTATTGAAAAAAAGTTTTATAAACATTTATTTGATATTATGGTTGAAACTTTGAAGTGCGAATCTATTACAGAACAAGATTTGGCCTTACGAATGAAACCAGAATCATTGGATATTATTAACGATCTAAAATCTAGGAATCAATCGGCTATGATTATTACTGGTCACTACAACAATTGGGAGTGGGCCGGACGAAAGTTTATTATCGACTCTGAAGGCATGGCAATTATAGCTTATAAAAAAGTGACAAACCCAGATGTGGATCAATTGATTTTAGAATCTAGAAAACGATTTGGAGGTCACGTAGTTTCAATGATGCAGTTTATTCGTTATGTCATAAAAAGACGAAAAGAAACCCTATTTCCAGTATTGATTGCAGATCAGACGCCACATAAAGATAAAATAGAATACGTTACAAATTTTTTAAACCAAGATACTGCAGTATATTTGGGTGGCGAAAATTTAGCGAAATCGTTAAAGTTACCAGTTTACTTTATGTCGGTTCATAAAATAAAACGGGGTTATTATAGCTATAGGTTAGAATTAATAACCGAAGATTATAATGCGCCAAAGTTCGAAATAACTAATAAACATTTGAGTTTATTAGAGAATCAAATAAAAGAAGATCCTGCTAATTGGCTTTGGTCACATAGGCGTTGGAAATATACAAGGAAATAAATGTTGGAATCACCAAAAAAAGAAACTGCAGTAGTTATATTAAATTATAATGGGAAACATTGGCTAGAGAAATTTCTAGGCAATGTTATTGAACATTCTTCTAAAGATGCAGATGTTATTGTTGCCGATAATGCCTCTACAGATGATTCCTTAGAATTCTTGGCAAATAACTTCCCTTCTATTCAAGTGATTGTTTTAAAAGAAAACTTTGGATTTGCAGGAGGATATAATGAATCTTTAAAAGAGATAGATTATAAATATTTTGTTCTGTTAAATTCGGATGTTGAAGTTTCTGAGAACTGGCTTAAAGCGCCAATTGAAAAATTGAAAGAAAAAGAAGTTGGTGCAGTTCAACCAAAATTACTGATGTATGATGATAAAGACACCTATGAATATGCCGGAGCCGCAGGCGGTTATATAGACCGTTTGGGTTATGCTTTTTGTAGAGGTAGAATAGTTAAAGATTTGGAAAAAGATATTGGTCAGTATGATGAGTCTGTTAAAATATTCTGGGCTTCAGGAGCGGCTATGTTTGTGAAATCTGAAGTGTTTTGGAAAGCGGGCGGTTTCGATTCAACTTTTTTTGCACATTATGAGGAAATAGATTTATGCTGGAGAATAAAAAACTTGGGCTATGATATTTATTTCGAACCAAAATCTAAAGTGTTTCATGTTGGTGGTGGTACTTTAAGTAACGATAGTCCGCGGAAAACGTTTTTAAATCATAGAAATAGTTTGGCGATGTTGTATAAAAATTTACCCAAAAGAAAGCGTTTTAAAGTTATTTTTACTCGATTGGTTTTAGATGGAATGATAGCCTGTCACAGCTTGCTGAAATTAAGATATAAACATTTTTGGGCGGTGGCTCAAGCTCACTTTTCTTTTTATGGAATGTTAAGCGATTTGAAAACAAAGCAATTAAATGTTTCGGATACACCTTCAGAAATTTACGATTGTAATATTATTGCTGATTATATATTGTCGAAAAAGAGAAAATTTTCGGAACTTCGCCTCCACAAAATAAAATCATAACAAAATGAAAAAAACACTATTGTTTTTAATTGGTGCATTGTCTTTAACTACCGTTTTTGGTCAAATTCCACCAGGGTATTACAGTTCGGCAAACGGATTGACAGGAAATGCCTTAAAAGATGCACTAAATGATATTATTGATGATCATGTAGAATTTTCTTATTCTGCTGTAAAAGATGCATTGAAAAGTACGGATGAAGATCCTGCAAATTCAAATAATGTGATTTTACTCTATAAAGGAACATCACAAGCAAAATCTACATTTGGTGGAGGTGCGAACGACTGGAATAGAGAACATGTTTGGGCAAAGTCTCATGGTGGTTTTGGGAATTCAAAACCAGCTGGAACAGATTTACATCACTTAAGACCAACAGATGCTTCAGTAAATTCATCAAGAGGAAATAAAGATTTCGATAATGGGGGGAATCCACATTCAGAAGCAGTTGATTGTAATTCCGATTCTGATTCTTGGGAACCTAGAGATGAAGTAAAAGGTGATGTTGCTCGTATGCTAATGTATATGGCAGTGCGTTATGAAGGAGAATCTGGAGAAGTAGACTTAGAACTTGCTGATCAAGTAAATAATGGTTCTACTCCTTTTCATGGTAAATTATCTACGTTATTACTTTGGCATGCCAATGATCCTGTTTCTTCATTTGAAGAAAATAGAAATAATGTAATTTATAATAGCTACCAGGAGAACAGAAATCCTTTTATTGATCATCCAGAATATGCAAATCTAATTTGGGGAGCGCCTTCTGCAGTAGAAATTAACTCTGTGAATGTAGATGCTACTCCAGTTTATCATCAAGCAAACGTAACATTTAACGTGAACACAACTGTTACAAATGCAAATATTACAGATGTATCTGTAGATTGGGGGACAAACGGAATTCAATTCCCAAATAGTTTGACAACTACATTTAATGGAACTGACTATGTTTCAACACCAGTTCAGTTTAATGCCGGACAAACTATTTATTACAAATCTATCGTAAATTCTGATGTGTTATCACCAGTAGAAAGCACTGTTCAAAATTTTGAAGTTGTATCTCCAGTGGGTATTCAAGAATTGAATTCGAATGAATGGTCGTTTAATGAAGGGATCTTATCATTGAATTTGAAAGATTTTAAATCAATTTCTGTAATTAATGCGATAGGACAAGAAATTATTGCAGAGAAAACACCAATTATTTCGATGCAATCACTGAAAAATGGCGTGTATTTTATAAAA
The DNA here is from genome assembly GCA_049607525.1 of Flavobacteriales bacterium. Lineage (GTDB taxonomy): Bacteria > Bacteroidota > Bacteroidia > Flavobacteriales > CAJXXR01 > JBMYYR01. The sequence continues at coordinate 49,769 of JBMYWP010000002.1, read as the reverse complement.
GTTCAAACGATTTCAGAATACTATTTATTGAAAATCAGTTTGTAATAAAATAGTTTAATAAAAAGATGCTGTAAAGCTTGGTACATTAACTAAAATAAGTACTTTTGTGAAGGGCAAGTCTTATACAATCAGCTCCTGTTGAATCCCCCAGGTCTTGATCGAAGCAAGGGTAGATGGTCGTAGCGATGTGATATAAATAGCTTGCCCTTTTTTTAGGAAATAGTTTTATACTACATATTAAAAAAACCTTATTTAGAATTCTAAATAAGGTTTTTTTTGTGCCTATTGTTTTTTAATGAGTTTGGGTTCTAATGTTTGCCACAATTTGTAAACACTAAATCCGATAACAATACCGAGTATTCCACCACAAACAATATCTAACATATAATGTTTACCAACCATAATTCGACTAAAAGCAACCAAAACAGCCCATAGAAACATATAAGTCATTTTTGGGTACTTATGTTTTAACAGAAGAACAAACCATGTACTCATACCAAAAACATTTGTAGAATGGGAAGAAACAAAACTAAATTTACCTCCTTTTCCTTCTAAGAGTCTAATGGAATCGACAAGTAAAGGTTCGTGACTTGGTCGAAGGCGTTCAAAAACGTTCTTAAAACACTCCACCGAAATACGGTCAGTTAAGGTCACAACAATTAAAGTGAAAACAAAAGCTTTCCAAAATTCCCAGCCAAACGTTTTGTATAATAAATAAACCAAGGCGAGGTAAAACGGAATCATACTCCATTTAGAACTCAAGGTAATCCAAAACCAATCCCATGTTTCGGTTCCTAAACCATTTAAGTATGTAAAGAGTTCAATATCTAATTGAATTATTTTATCAATCATATTTTATTATTTTTTATAAAAGCTATACAAGCATCATCTAACATATAAAAAACTTGATCAAATCCATGGTCTCCTCCATAATAAGGGTCTGGAACTTCTTCTCCTTTACGATCAGTTAAATCCATTATAAGACTAACCTTTTTCTTATCCTCTTCCGATCGAGCTACAGTCAAAATGTTTCTTAGATTCGATTTATCCATTACAAAAATATGATCAAAGGTATCAAAGTCAGAAAATTGAAATTGTCTGGATCGTTGGTCTGCGATATCAATTCCAAATTTTTGAGCCGTTGCAACTGATCGTTGATCTGGCTTTTCACCTTGATGATGACCTGAAGTTCCTGCAGAATCAATCTCGTATCCTTTATCAGCTAAATGGTGATCAAAAATTCCTTCAGCCAATGGCGATCTGCAAATATTACCTAAGCAGACCATTAATATTCGTTTAGACATATGAGTATTTAATTTAGTTTCATTCAAAGATAAAGTCTTATCATCAATAATAATATGAATGGATATCAAATGTTGTTAATTTTTTGTGATATATTTTACATAAATTTGAATCTCATCCCTAACAAATAATACCCATGAGGCATTTCTTTTTTTTTATTTTATCTCTATTAGCCATTTTTAATGTATTTGGACAAGAACAATTAAATCTAGAATTGGTTGGTCACTTTCCTTATTCAGATATCGACAATGATGCAAAACTAAATGACATTTGGGGTTATGTGGACGAACAAGGAGATGAATATGCCTTAGTTGGATTGAGACCCGGAGTTTCAATTGTTGCCTTAGATCGAGGAGATTCCTTAGAAGAAATTACTCGAATACCAGGACCTTGGAGTACATGGCGTGATTTAAAAACCTATGGGGACTATGCTTTTGTAGTACACGATATTAAACTTTCTGGTGATGATCAAGGTTTGCTTGTAATTGATTTAAGTGATATTGAAAATAATAATATTACTTATGAATCTTTCTTTTTGCCAGGTTTTACAAGAGCACATAATATCTATATTGATGAAAATGGAATTGCTTATCTGACAGGTTCAGATTTACAAAAGGGTGGGGCTTTAATGTTGGATGTTACAAATCCAGATTCGATAACTTTTGTTGGGAATTATGACGATTATTACCTTCACGATTGTGTAACAAGAGGAGATACAATGTGGGGTGGAGCAATCTATTTAGGCGCTTTAGTTGCTGTAGATGTTTCTGATAAAATGAATCCCCAAGAATTAGGTTTTGCTTATACACCAAATTTATTTACCCACAATTGTTGGTTTTCTCAAGATGGAAAAACAATATTCACTACAGATGAGAAAACGGATTCATACATAGCTAGTTATGACGTGTCTGACATTGAAAATATTAAGTTTTTAGATAAAATTCAATCCTTTTATTCCGATTTAACTATACCTCATAATACTCATGTTTATAATGAGTTTTTAGTTAATTCTTATTACAGAGATGGTTTGCAAATTGTTGATGCCCAATATCCAGATAACTTAATTGATGTAGGGCATTATGATACCTCTCCACTCGAAGGAAATGGTTTTAATGGAGCCTGGGGTGCATATCCATACCTTCCTTCTGAGCGAATATTGGTTTCGGATATGGAAAGTGGACTTATGGTTTTTAAACCGAATTATACGAGGGCCTCTTACCTGCATATTAATGTGATTTCAGATGAAACTGGACTACCATTACCTGGTGCTAAAATTGTTTTGAATGACGTCGAAGAAATTGTTCAAATAGATGGAACTCTAAAAACAGGACAGGCTGTTCCTGGTAATTACGATGTAGTATGTAGCTTAGAAGATTATATAACGCAAACAAAACAGGTTAAGTTAGAATCAGGGAAAATTGAAGAAATCACTATTAGAATGGCTGAGTATGTAGCTTCTATAGATGAAATTAGTTTAAATACAATCTTTTTTGGACCGAACCCAGTCTCCGAAGAGTTCTATTTATGGTCTGATGTGCCCGTTTATGGAATTTACGACATCACATTTTATGATCTGACAGGTAAAATTGTTCAGCAATTCAATATAGATCAATTAGAGAAAGAAAAAAATATTCTAAACGTTTCAAACTTAGGCACGGGGCATTATATTGTAGAAATGTATGAACGCAAATCTCAAAAGAGTATCCGTCAAAAAATAGTAAAGAAGTAGACCAAAAAAAATATTCCTTTTTATAAAAGGGGAAAAGATTATGAATTACAAATATCAATAAGTATATTTGTGTATATTTATTCTTATAATAAATGGGTTTGATAGAAAGTCAATTTTTAAAACTATCCGAACGTTTAAAGTATTTTGTATTAAAACATCAAAAATTGCAAAGGTTGCTTGAACGTAAAAATCATGAATTTAATGATTTAAAAGATCAGTTTGAAAGACAAACAGAAGAACTCAATGCATTAAAAGAGAAATATAATCGAATAAAAGTAGCAAAAAGCGTTACCGAACTAGGCGATGATCCTGTAAAAGTACGTAAAAAAGTGAACGAACTTATTCGAGGAATTGATAAATGTATAGCACGTTTAAATAAGTAATTAGACATTGTCTGGAAAGTTAAAAATAAATGTAAGTATAGCGGGTAGAAATTATCCCATGAACATTGAACGCTCTAAAGAAGAAGGAATTCGTAGAGCTGTAGATACCATAGGAGCTCAAGTCAAGGCTTTTACAGTGAATCATGGAATAAAAGATAAGCAAGATGCCCTAGCTATGTGTTGCATTCAGTTAGCAAGCCAGTTAGAATTTTCTAAAGGAAATGTCGATCTTAAAGAAAACGATTTGTTAGAACAAATTAACAACATACATACATTACTAGATGATCTAGAAATGTAATTTATTTTTTCCGCATTAGTTGTCAATCAAGTATTTAAACTCAACAGTTATACTTATTAGACTGAATCTCATTGTATTGAAAGCAAGCCTCAACCGAAAGGTCTCGAAAGGGTGTCAGTGGACGTTTGAAATAACATGGTAGGTCTATACATTTCATTTTTGGAGTTTAAAACCTTCATACAACTAATGCGGTTTTTAATTTTTGTAAAGACCAGTCATGGAGAATGTTATAATAGGATTGATTAGTGGATTAGCTGGTGTAGGTGGAGGTTATTACCTTGCTACTAATGTTATCCGCAAAAGCATAGAAGAAAGAAGTAAAGATATTATTACTGCTGCCGAAGAAAAAGGTGAACAACTTTTAAAAGAAAAAGAATTGGCAGCAAAAGAGCGCTTCTTAGAACTTAGGTCAAATCATGATAAAACGGTTAATCAACGCAACCGTAAAATGAATGATATTGAGAAAAAACTTAAAGAAAAAGAAGTTAAATTAAATGCAAAAATAGAAGAGTCGAAAGCGCGACATAAGGAAAATGAAGCCGTTCGAGTAAATCTAAATAAGAAAGTAGAGAAATTAAAAACTAAGGAAAAAGAGCTTGATGAAGCTCATAATAAACAAATTTCTGCTTTAGAAACGATTTCGGCATTAACCAAAGAAGAAGCTAAATTGCAATTGGTAGATGCTTTAAAAGCTGAAGCAAAGACAGAAGCAATGGCATTCCACCAAGAAGCTTTAGAAGAGGCTTCGATTTCTGCAAATAAAGAGGCTCGTAAAATTGTTGTTCAAACCATACAACGTGTTGCAGCCGAACAAACCATTGAAAATGCTGTTTCTGTATTTAATATAGAAAGTGATGATATAAAAGGGCGTATTATTGGTCGTGAAGGTCGTAATATTCGTGCTCTAGAAGCTGCAACAGGAGTTGAAATTATTGTTGATGATACACCAGAAGCTATCATCTTATCTTGTTTTGACCCAGTTAGACGTGAAATTGCAAGAATGTCTTTACACCGTTTGGTTACCGATGGTAGAATTCATCCTGCACGAATTGAAGAAGTAGTTGCTAAAACCAAAAAACAAATAGAGGAAGAAATTGTAGAAATAGGTAAACGTACTGCAATTGACTTAGGAATTCATGGGTTACATTCTGGTTTAATTAGAATGGTTGGTCGTATGAAATACCGTTCTTCTTACGGTCAAAATCTTTTGCAACACTCTCGTGAAGTAGCGAATCTTTGTGCAATCATGGCTTCGGAGTTGAAAATTAATCCGAAAGTAGCAAAACGTGCTGGTTTATTACATGATATTGGTAAAGTAGCAGATGAACAACCAGAATTACCACACGCAATTCTAGGTATGCAAATTGCTGAGAAATTCGGTGAAAAGAAGATTATTTGTAATGCAATTGGAGCTCACCATGATGAAATAGAAATGACCTCTATTATCTCCCCAATTGTACAGATTTGTGATTCAATTTCTGGTGCTAGACCTGGAGCTAGACGGGAAATTGTTGAGTCGTATATTAAACGTATTAAAGAACTTGAAAGTGTTGGTGCAAATATGCCAGGTGTTCTTAAATCTTACGCTATTCAAGCCGGAAGAGAATTACGAGTAGTGGTAGAAAGTGAAAAAATAACAGATGAAAAGGCTTCGGCGTTATCGTTTGAGATTTCTCAGAAAATACAAAACGAAATGACTTACCCAGGTCAGGTAAAAGTAACAGTAATAAGAGAAACAAGAGCTGTAAATTACGCAAAGTAATTCTTCTCATAAAAACTCTATTAATATTAAAAGCCCAAAAACGAATGATTTTGTTTTTGGGCTTTTTTTATGCCATTCTATTTTGAGGTAGAATAAATTATATTGAAAACTTTGGAAGATGAATATAATATGAAGTCGAATTAATCCTCCTCGTCAGATTGTTTATGAACTTGAAAATAAAGATCTATTAATCCAGATGGAGCTTCAATATAAAACTCTTTCTTTTCTTTAGATAAACCTGTGTATATGTCATTGGTTAACGGAATAAGAACTTGTGTTTCGTTATCCTGATTACTCAGTATATATAAAATATCCTGAGCTGTATCCGTTCTTATTTCAACAACCTTTCCAATATTTCCTTTTTCTTTATCTACAACATCAAAGCCTACAACTTCATGATAGTAAAACGCATTACCTTCTAATTTTGGTAATAAATCTAAAGGAAGATATAAATCGGAACCTAATACTTTATATAAATCATCTTCAGAATCGTACCCATCAATATGTAGCAGAAATGTATCTTTCTTAAGAAATTCACATTTTGTTAAAGGCATTGGTACAAGGTTTCCTTTAAAATCGAAGAAGAGGGCTTCAATATTTTCATAAATAGAAACATCATCTGCATCGAATTTGGCTATAAAATCACCTTTATATCCATGTTTTTTTTGAACTGTACCTAAGTAAAAACAATCGTCTTTTGTCATACCATTTATGTTTAATGAAAAAAGCCTTTAAATTCTAATGAATTTAAAGGCTTTAAGAATTTTAAAAAGCGAATTAAGCTTCAGCTTCTGGAGTTTCTTCCTCAGCTACCTCTTCAGTTGATTCCTCAACTGCAGGTGTATTTTTAGCTTCAACTTCTGCAGCTCTTTTTGCATTAACTTCTTTCTCTTGCTCTAAAGCAGCCTTTTTAGCAGCTTCTTTAGCAGTGTTGATTGAAGAAACCTTAGAGTTTGTTGCTCCATCTTTTTCTTCCATCCACTTAGCTAATTTTGCCATTGCCTGCTCTTCAGTTAAAGCTCCTTTTTTAACACCTTCTAATAAGTGCTTGTGTAAAAGAACACCTGAATGAGATAAAATTGCACGAACAGTGTCAGAAGGTTGAGCTCCTGTCATTAACCATTGTAAAGCTTTATCGTTGTTTAATTCGATAGTCGCAGGGTTAGTTGTTGGGTTGTAAGTACCGATTTTCTCGATAAAACGTCCATCTCTTTTCGCACGTGCATCTGCAATTACGATGTGGTAAAAAGGTCTCGCTTTTCTACCGTGTCTTTGTAATCTTATTCTTGTTGCCATAACAATCATTTTGAGGTACTCGACCTCTGTTAGTAATAGAGTGCAAAAGTATTTAAATAAATTGATTATAAACCTATGAAACAAAAAAAATACGATCATTGGATCGTATTTTTTAATATTTTATTTCCAGTTTGCCGCCTCAAAGACCTCTTTGGCAGTTTGGTTGTTGAGATATAGTTTTTCTAAACTAAGCTCATCCATTTTAAAATCGCCCCAAGATTTTAATAATTCTGAAGGTTCAACATTTGGATGTACAGGATATTCATAATTACTTTTTGCATACATTTTTTGTGCAGTAGGCGATAACAAGAATTCAATAAACTTAGTCGCATTATCCTTATTTGGTGCATACTTGGTAATTCCAGCTCCCGAAACATTAATGTGAGTTCCTGTCGTGTTTTGGTTCGGGAAAAATAATCCAACACTTCTTCCAGCTTCAGCTTCCAACTGATTAGATGAATTTATAAGCTTTCCTAAATAATACGTATTAATAATTGCTAGAGAACCTTCTCCAAGAGCAACTTGTTTTACTTGGTCTCTATCGTTTCCTTTTGGAGGACGAGCCATGTTACTAACAATTCCTGATGCCCATTCTACAGCTTCTTCTTTATTTGTATTCGCAATAATGGATGCCATTAGACTTTGATTGTAAATATTGTTTGATGAACGCACGTTAATCTGTCCTTTCCATCTTTCTTCTGTCAATGCTTCATAAGTTGACAAATCTTCTGGTTTAACCTTTTCTTTGTCATAAGCAATAACTCTGGCTCTTTGTGTAAGTGACACCCAATTGTTTTCAGAATCAATTAAATGAGCGGGTACTGTTTTAGTAATATAATCAGATTCGAAAGGTTGTAATAAATCTAATGATTTTGCATATCCTAATCTCCCAGCATCTACGGTAACTAGAATATCTGCTTCCGATTTCTTTCCTTCGGCTTGTAATAAGGCAATAAGTTTGTCGGCCTTATCTTTTTTTACATTAACTTTAATTCCAGTTTCCTTTTCAAATAAGTCAATAATTTGTTTGTCGGTATCGTAAAAACGATGTGTATAGATGTTTACAACGTTTTCTTGCTCTATAGCATCGGGCTTAGTTGCATTTGATTCTTTATTTCCACAAGACCAAATGGTCATAGCTGTTAGTATAGCAAAAACACTTTTTTTCATGAGTTTTTATTTAGATTTTCTTTTCAAGCGATATATAAAAGTTTCTGTTCGGCGAAGGTACAATTCCTGGTCCAGGATATCCCGTTGCTCGACGTGTGAAATAACTTTCGTTTGTAATGTTATTAATTCCACCTCCCATTATCCAGTTGTTCTTAAATCTATATTTCATAGATAAATCTAACACTTGGTAGGATGGGATTATTCCATAAAGAGAACGCTGGTCGGCTATTTTAGTATTTTGTGCATCCGAAAATTGTTCTCCAACATGTGTATACATTAAACTTCCCGAAAGTTTTTTATATTTAAATACAAGTCCTGTTTTTAGAGTAAAATTTGGAACCAATTCTACCTTTTTATCCTGAATTGAAGATTCATCTGAGTTTACATATCTTCCATCTTGTAAAGTTACATTTGCAAACCATCTTAATTCATTGTCTTTCTTTTTAGAATTAGGAATTAAATTTAGACTCATAAAGATTTCGGTTCCAAATGTTCTCGAATCTGAGATGTTTGTTTTGTAGCTATAAGTGATAAATTGCAATGGATGACCCTCAGGATATAATTTTTTTACAAACCCTATTCGATCGGCATATTTAAGATAGTATACACTTGCGTCAAACGTCAATAAATTCCCTACACGACCTCTCACTCCTAAATCAAAATTAAAACCAGATTCGTCATTTAAGTTAGAATCAATAACAATATTGGGATTAATTGTATACAAATCGTTAAAATTAACAGCTCTATAGTTCTTTGAAAAATTACTGTATAATTCTGTATTTTCGGATGTTTTGTAAGAAGTTCCTATTCCATAAAGAAGGACATTCCTAGATAAATCTTTCGAATTATTGTATTGAATAATTTCTGAAGGATTGTTTGGATCTTGAACTTGAGAAAAACCATCAGATTCTGTATTTATGATTTCATAACGAACGCCAGGTGTTATATTCCAAACTGGGTTTATTTGAAATATATTTTCTGCAAAAAAAGCTAAATTTTGACTTGGAAAGGTGTAAAAAGATCCATTTTCTTTTCTTTTGTCATTAAATGTAAAATTGTCCGATTTACCATCCGGCCCAAAACCTTGGTCTTTTTGTGTATTTCCTTGATAGTACCTTAAACCTAAAAGCAGAGCTGAGATATTATTTTTAATGGAATAACGATGTAATAATTTAGTTTCGTTTCCAAAGTTTTTAAACGTTGATAATATTAAATCACGATTGGTTAGTTCTTCGAGTTTATCTTCTGAGGCTGAAATGTCTTGTAGATAACCTAAGGCATTTCTTTGTGCGTATAACCCAAAGAATTGTGAGGAAATTTCAGTGTTGGTAGATAGTTTGTATTCTAAACGCGTAGAAAATACATTCCAGTTGACTTGAAACCAATTTCCTGATCTATTCGATTGACTTGGGTCTTCTTGAAATTGTAAATCAGTTAAACCTCCTGGTTGTTGGGCTGTATAAAATAACCTAGAGTATTCTAGTTTTAATGTCAGTTTTTTCGAGAATTTATGAGAAATCCCACCAAACAAAGTATAAGAATCTAAAGACGAATTTGGTCGCCAACCTTTGGCTGTTTTGTATTGAGCAAAAGCGTAATAATTTGTTTTTTTAATTTGACCGCCAGCACTTAAAAATGTTGAAGATAATTGGTTGGAACCAATGCTTTGCGATGCTGTAAGTTCAAGTTTTTTATCCTCAGGACCTTTTTTCATAATGAAATTGAGCATTCCTCCAAATTGGGGTCCGTATTGTAAAGATGCCGCTCCGCGAATAAGTTGGATTCGATCTACTGCTTGAGATGGTGGGGTATAATAACTTTCGGGGTAGCCTAAAGCGTCGGCACTTATGTCATAATAGTTTTGACGGGTATTAAAATTTGATGTTCGTTGCGGACTTAAACCACGCGCTCCAATTTCGAGTTGCAGTCCAGTTTGATCGCTTTCCCAAATATTTAACCCTGGAACTTCGGCATAAATTTGTCTGGAATTGTTTGTAGCCGTATTAAAGTTCGATTTAGATAATTTAATGACTTCATTTTTCTTTCCAGCATTAATGGTTGTACCTTCAATAGATTTTAATCGTGCTATTGATATTCTTTCTATCGGTTCTCTATCAGATTCGTCTGTCAACACAAATTCAGAGAGAATAGTGTTGTCTTGAACGAGGTCAAAGTTTTTTACGGTTACCCTTTTTTTGATGACAACCTTCTGTTCTAAATTCTTAAAGGCGATATTTGAAATTTTAAGAATATATTCTCCTGGCTTTTCGAATTCTAAGCTGTATTTTCCATGAGCATTCGAAGTTGAATAATGCTTTTGATCTACAACAATATTCACGTTCGGAACAGTTGTTAAACTTTCATTTTCATAGATGGTTCCTTTTAATATGTATTGAGCAAAACTTGCGTTACAAATTAAATAAAAGGCAAAAAGAAAAATCTTTGTCATATGACCTTGAAGTGGAGGCATTTTTTGGAAATTGGGATCGTATTCTGGGATAAAGTGAATAAATAAAATGGAGTACATTTTAGTACCCCATATAATTAATCGCCATCAGTATCTTGAGATGTAACTGGAACTCCAAAATATGATTTCATATCTATTTTAATCATAGGAACCAGTTTTTGCAGTTTTGTATTTAATGTTGCTAAAGCAGAATTGTTGTTCACAATTTCTTCCTTTAGTGTATTTGAAAATGTAGGTAAAGACGTTAATATTTCTTCAATCTGATTTGAAACTGCCGGAGAAAGATCGCCATCTACAACTGTAGAAACTGCTTTTAGTTCTATCAATTTATCTTCAAATCCTATACCATCAACACCATTATATCCTATACCTTTAAAAAATGCCTTATGTGCTTTTATACTTTCCGTTATGAGTTCGAAAGAGATTCCACTATAAAGTCCTTCAACTTTATTTTCGTCTTTGGCAATTGGAATAGAATATTCAGTGGCATAACCTGCTGGTAATGCAAATTTATTTCGTTTTGTTTCTTCGTAATCTTTTAAATATGCATTAAACAATAAGGTTAAGGAAGAGCTGTTTCCTGTTCCTGTATTTTCAATATATGAGTTGTGATATGCAACCCATTTTTGAGAAACTAAAGCTGTTTTTTCTGCCATTTTGTTTACCAAATCGAGAGCATATTGCTTTCTGTTTTGGAAATTAGTTTCGGTAGAAAATTGTGAAACTATTGTGTTGTTATTTTTATCAATACCATAAATTAGGTATTCTAAAGCTGGTAGTCCAGCTGCAAAAATATTATTTGCACCATCTAAATTATAAGTACCAGAACTTATATTGTCTTCTATTAGAGTAGAATTTGTTGGATACGAATTGATGCTTGTTTTTAGCAAAATATCGGTATCAACTGCTGGTCCAAATTCGTACAAAGAAGTGTGTTGCCACATTTTGTATGTTTCTTCAAATTTTGATTGAAGTGCACTTAGATTAGCAATGTTAACTGTTGAAGTAAAGGTTTCTGTGGCTTGCTTTAATGAGGATATTTGATCATTGAACGCATTATACTGAGGTTGAATAATGTTTTCTGATGTATTCATAAATAGGTCCGAAAAATTCGTTTTTGATCCTCCATCATCGGTCCCACATGATAAAATGAGTGAAATAATGACAAGAGAAGTAATAATGATTTTTTGTGTTTTCATAGTTTATCCTATTTAAAATAAGGGTTTGTAAATTTATAAAAATCTACAAACCCTTGTTAAGTTTATGTCAATCTGATTTTAGAAATTATTAGCGTCAACACCATAAGCTGTTGCTAATAAAGTTTTTGCGTTATTGATTTCTGTAGCTGAAATTGTGTAGTAATTCGTTCCTAAAGCCGCAATAACTGCATCTATTTGTGCTATAGACATTGTTCTAGATTCGTTGAATTTTAATGCGTTAATAAATGCATTTGCTTCAGACAATTCGTGCATTCTTAAAGCGTCATCACCAATGTTAGAAATAGCAGCATTTAGATAATGTAATCCAGCTGCAACATTAATCATTTCCCATTCCTTTCTAACAACTGCAATGGCAGCATCTCTATCAGTAATGTTCTTGTTGTCAATAGCAGCACGACCTTTAATAAATCCATCTTTCATTAATGCGTCAACTGTTTTCAAACCAGCATCCGAAGCCTTTTTAAGATACTTACTATAGTAGGCTAATTCTCCAGCTGTGTTTTTTGCACCAATATTATCTCCAGTTAAATCTGTTGGAAAAGAACCATATCCAAAAGATTCATCCCAATAGTGTTGCATTTCTGTATAGTCTTTACCTACAACGTTTTCATCGTTATTTGCTCCACCTAATTTAGAGTCGCTTAAATAAACAGATGTTCCTTGGTAATAAAATACAACTCCCATTATTCCTTTATCAATCAGTTGAATTGGTTCAAATCCATTCTCATCGAAAATATATTTTTTTGCTCCAGAGTTTGAAGTAACCAAACCAGCTGTACCATTACTTCCCGTACCTAAACTGCTCGTTATAGTGGCAAGTTTATCCATCCAAGCCTCAATTTTTGCAGCTTCTCCTGATGCGGCCTTATTCTTTAGTTGCTTTGTTGGCTGAGCAGAGGCGAATGGAGTACTTGTCCAGGTATATCCAGTATTTGCAAACATGTTTTTCATTTGTTGAGCATCTAGTGGAGTAGAAGCATCAGCAGTTTTCATGTAAGCTGTCAATTCCTTTAACATATCAATTCTTGACGTTTGTCCAGAATAACTTGCATTTGTAAAGTTGTATGAATTTGGTACACTGTATCCGTTGTCGTCATCAGAGCTACAAGAAATTGTACCTGTTGCTAAAATAGCAATTAATGATAGTTTTGATAATGTCTTAAACATGGTTTATTATTTTTTTGTGCAAATTTATAAGAGGTTTTTTAGATTACCTATTTTTATTTAAACTAATTTTAAATAATGTTTTTTTGATGAATGTTTAAAAATCCAGAGCCATTTATCCAAATTCAAATTTCTATTTGATATTTTTGTAGAAATAACATTTTATGAAGGCAAAAATCGATATTTCTACATTATTTGTTCCACAAGAAGAAAAGTTGGCAATATCCAATTCTCAACAACAATTGTGTATTGGAATTCCCAAAGAATGTTCTGTCTCAGAAAATAGACTGGGATTAAATCCTGATGGAGTCGATTTTTTAGTCAAACAAGGCCATATTGTCATGGTTGAGACTGGAGCTGGATTAAGATCTCAATATTCCGATGCTGATTTTAGTGAAGTAGGCGCGAGGATTGTTTATAATCCAAAAGAGATTTTTGCATGTCCTATTGTTTTAAAAATAAATGCACCTACACCAGTAGAGTTGTCATGGATGAAAGGTCGTCAAGTATTAATTTCCGCAATTCAACCTCACAAGGTCGATCGAGCATACTTTCAGATTTTGGCAAAAAAATACATAACGGCTATTGGTTTTGAAATTTTAAAGGACAATTCAGGTTCTTTTTCGGTTGTTCGATCTATGAGTGAAATTGCGGGTAGTTCGGTAATGCAAATTGCAAGCCATTATTTGAGTAATTCTAGTGGTGGTATTGGTCGATTACTAGGAGGTATTCCTGGTATTCCACCGGCCGAAGTTGTTATCTTGGGTTCTGGGACAGTTGCTGAATATGCTACACGTACGGCATTAGGTTTAGGTGCTTCAGTAAAAGTATTCGACACTAAACTTGATCGATTACGACGCTTTCAATCTTTATTTACTGAACGAGTGTATACGTCACTGGCCAAACCAAAAATTATCGAACAAGCTCTTTTAAATGCCGATGTTTCAATTGGAGCCATGAGAGCTCACACCAAACGTACCCCAATGTTGGTTAATAGCGATTTGGTATCTAGAATGAAAACAGGTTCCATTATTATAGATGTAAGTATTGATAGAGGCGGATGTTTTGAAACTTCTGAATTAACTACTATAGAAGATCCAGTTTTTACAAAATTTGGAGTGATACATTATGGGGTTCCAAATATAGGTTCTACTGTATCAAGAACAGCAACTTATGCTTTGAGTAATATCTTTTCATCTCTACTTTTGTCAATTTCTGAACGCGGAGGTGTTGCTCATTTATTGGCAGAAGACGAATATTTTAGAAACAGCATTTATTCTTATCAAGGAAAATCTACAAATAAATTAATTTCAGATTTATTTGATTTACCATATACCAATTTAAACTTATTTTTTCACAACTACTAAGTCATGAATATAAAAAAGAAATTAATGTATTACGGATTTGGAGTTCTATTAGGAATTCTGGCTGTAAATGTTTTCTGGGATTCTAAAGATATCAGAATGACCTATTTCCCGTCAAGTCGAATTCAAAATGATCTTTCAAAAAAGAATATTGAGTATTCGAAACAAGCTTTGGAACAAATGAATGGTCTTTCTATTAGTAAAGGCGTTGTTGCCGAGAAACTTAATAAACAAGAGTTTTCTGCTTCACTTTTAGATCGAGAAGCTAAACCCTGTAAAACCTACAGTTTAACTTCCGAATTTAATGAGAAAGAAATTGGTTTTACTTTTCAAAATTGCGATTCAATTGCCACTATTATTAATGTAGAGTTAAAATAAAGTGAATATTTTAACATTATTATTCAAGTAAAAGTGCACGATTGTAAGTTCTTTTCTTTAAATTTGTGGAAGTAAAAAACAAAAAATAAGCAATTAGTATGAAAAAAAGTATACTAGGAATGGTGTCTTTAGTGGCATTATCTGCAATAGCGCAGAATGTAGAAAAAGGACAGTTAACAAAATATTCTAACAGAGTAATTGAAACTAAAGTAGCTGATAGAATTGCTGCAAAAAGTACTGCAGGTGCTGAATCTAGATGGTTAAATTACGCTGAAGGAATTATTGAATATGAATTTGGAGGAAACTCAGGATTAGCAGCTAATGAATTTGTTCTTGGTGGAGGTAACTTTATTGACTTAGATACAAATGCATCTATTGAATATTCTAATGGATTATTTCCAGTTTTTGCTCACTCAACTGCAGCTGTAATTAACCCAGCGGATGAGTATTTTGATTATTTAGATGGTGTAAACAATCCATTTACTGTGGATTCTGTTGAAGTTGTATATAACTATTTCCGTAATTCAGAATCTTCTGTTGTAGATACTGCTGTTGTAAAAGTTTTAAAAAGTGGTCCAATGATTACTTGGGGATCTTCTCCTCAATTTAACGCACAACGAATTGATTATGTTCCAAATTCTGATCTTTCTAAGTTTGGTGAGATAACTGGAGCAGGAACAGTTGTTGAAACTTTTAAAATTCCTTTAACAGAGGCTGATACAACAACAAATTTTTATCAAGTTTTTAGTCTTGGTTTAACTACTGAAATTAATGCTGCAGCTGGAGATAGAGTTGGTGCTGTTGTAACTTTTATTCCAGGTCAGGTTCATAATTTAGGAG
Source organism: Flavobacteriales bacterium (assembly GCA_049607525.1). Taxonomy (GTDB): domain Bacteria; phylum Bacteroidota; class Bacteroidia; order Flavobacteriales; family CAJXXR01; genus JBMYYR01. The sequence continues at coordinate 34,396 of JBMYWP010000002.1, read as the reverse complement.
ATACTATCGAAAATTTATTTGCTGTAACTTCTTTCCAAGAAAATAATAACTTACCATCGCAGTCTGAGTTTACTTACAATAAAGAGCAATCTCATTCTTACGATCTTTCTACAAGAACAAGATACCAACAGTTCACAGGAAGTATTGAAAATGGATCATTATTGCCATTATCTTTTTTATGGTATGCTAACTATTCTTCAAACCACAACTATATCCGTTTTAAAGTATCTTCTCCAAATGTAGGAACTCAAGATTACAATGCAATCAATGTATCTGTATCTCCAAACCCAACAAATGGTTTATTAAATATTACTTCTCAATCTAACGAAACTACAGTAACTGTTTTTGATATGTTAGGACAAGAAGTTTTATCTACTGTAAACGGAGGAAACTTCTCAGTTGATTTAACAAACGAAAAAACTGGAATTTACTTTGTGAAAATTTCTAATGAATTAGGAACTGCGACATCTAAAATTGTACGTAACTAAGATCATATAACAATATGTTAATTAAAGGGTCTGTTGATTTTCAACAGACCCTTTTTTATTTACAAACAAGTTGATTAGCTATTATGCCATAATTTATTGATTAGATTGTGAGAAAATCATTTAATAATGCAGGAAATATTATATTTATCTAATCAGACTGTTATGTAATCAATTATTTTTTTTTAAATTTGGTTAACCTAAAATTAAAACGACTATGAAAATAAAATCGATTTTTGCATCTTTATTAATAAGTACTACTTCATTTGTGTACGCACAATCAGACGTAGTTTCAACACCAAGTCCTGAATTAAGTTCAAACTTAAAGGCATCTAAAGTAATGGCACCTTTGGCGAAATTAGCCAATGGAGAAATTACAGAAACAATTATTGGAACAACAACTTACGATTTACAAACAAATTCTGCTGTTCAAAATAGAATGGTTCTTCACCCAGGTGGAGAGATTTCTGCAGCTTGGACAATGAGTTTATCTACTGGTGACGCTTCTTTTCCTGATCGAGGAACAGGATATAACTTCTATGATGGTACTTCTTGGGAATCTCAACCAGGTAGTCGTATAGAAACAGAAAGAACAGGATGGCCATCAATCGTAAAATTAACAAATGGTGGTGAAGCTATGATTTCTCATGCCGGTTCATCATCTTATTTTGCTAAAAGAACAACGGCTGGTACTGGTGACTGGGTAAGAATTCCTGTTCAAACTTCAACAGCTGATCCAGTTTTAGATAACGTTTGGCACCGTATGATTACTGGTGGTACAGACGGAAAAACACTTCACGTAATTGGAGGAGAAAATTTAGGAAATGCATCAGCTCCTGATTACAGATTAAGATATTCTCGTTCAACAGACGAAGGTGCAACTTGGGATATTGTAAATATGGCACTTCCTGGATTAGAAGATTCTTTATATAATGCATGGTCTGGAGATTCATATATGTTGGCTTCAAAACCAAACTCTGATGAAGTTTCTATGATTATTGGTGGTGGAGACCGCGATGTTATGATCATGAAGTCTACAGATAATGGAACAACTTGGACAAAGAACATTTTATGGGATTTTCCAATTGAAAAATTCGATGATCAAGGTGATTTAGTTGATACTACAACTGTACCAGCTGTAGGAACAGAACCAGGTGGACAAATTGGTACTGCTGATGGTGGATATAACCTTATGTATAATAACGATGGTGAGTTAATGGCTTTCTTCGGTTCTTATAGAATGTCTAATTCAGATACAAACACTGCAGGTACTTCATTCTACCCAACTCAAGATTTATTATTCCAATGGAAAGAATCTTATGGTTATGTAAACAACGGTGATGCAGATCCAGCAGGATTAATGCCAGGTCAAGCATTTACTCAATTAGATACGTTGTTTGGTAGTTTAACAACCGAAGCTGTTGCTGAAATTGACGCTGGTGGAATCGATAAAATTGCTAATTTCTATTTATCATTAACGTCTATGGCATCTACATTTGTTGCTGATAATGGTGATATTTGGATGACATTCTCTGCAACTACAGATTTAACAGAAGATCAAAAAGCTTCTGGAGCAGAATCTGATAAATTCCACAGACACCAATTCATTACTAATTCTACTGATAATGGAGCAACTTGGGCTGTGCCAAGAGATTTAATGTCTGTTTTAGTATTAGATGATGAACTTTATGAAGGTGTTTTTGGTAACGTTGTTGTAAACAATGGAAAAGCATATGTTATGTACCAAAGAGATATTCTTCCTGGACTTAATGTTCGTGGAGAAGAGCATACACAAACAGATAACTACATTATTGTTGCTGAATTTGATTTAGCAGATTATGCATTCTTAGATGTTGCGGATAATGAAGTTAAAACGTTTGATATAGCACCAAATCCAACAGCTGGAAATGTTAAAATTTCTACAACTTTAGCTGATGATGCAGATGTTCAAGTTTCTATTACTAACATGTTAGGACAAGAAATGTTTACTGCTGAGTCAAATAACAATACAGTTCACGTTTTTGATGTAAATACATCTTCATTCGAAACAGGAGTTTATATTGTAACTTTAAGAGAAGGAAATAATGTTTCTACTCAAAAATTAGTTGTAAAGTAATTTACACTTCTTAAATAAACTTTGTAAAAAGTCATCCGAATTCGGATGACTTTTTTAATTTTATAAAAAAAAAGATGATTACATTGAAAGTAGGGGATGTCTCTCCAGTATTTGAAGGTGTCATTCAAGATGGTACAAGCATAAAGAGTGATTCTTTCCTAGGAAGTAAATTAATACTATTCTTTTATCCAAAAGATAATACCCCAGGATGTACAGCTGCTGCCTGTAATTTGAGTGAAAATTTTGAAGAATTAATAAGTAAAGGATTCAAATTGTTGGGTGTAAGTCCAGATGCACCTGAAAAGCATACCAAATTCATTGCCAAATATAAGTTTCCTTTCGATTTATTAGCTGACGTTGATAAAACAGTAATGAATCAATTTGGGGTGTGGGGACCTAAGAAATTTATGGGGCGTGAATATGAAGGTGTTCATAGAACCACTTTTATTATTGATGAAAAAGGAAATATAGAACATATCATCACAAAAGTAAAAACAAAAGATCATACCAATCAGATATTAAATTTATATTGATGACACAAAGTGTCATTATGTAGTTTTATATTTGCAATACAAACTTAGAAACATACATTATGAGCGATAATAAAGAGAAAGAAGCAAAATTAAAAGCATTGCAATTAGCAATGGAAAAGTTAGATAAAACTTACGGTAAAGGTTCAATTATGAAACTTGGAGATCAACCTGTAGTTGATGTTCAAGCCATCCCAAGTGGATCTGTAGGATTGGATTTGGCTTTAGGAATTGGTGGTTATCCAAAGGGTAGAATTATTGAAATTTTTGGACCAGAATCATCTGGTAAAACAACACTTGCGATTCATGCCATTGCAGAGGCTCAGAAACAGGGAGGAATTGCTGCATTTGTTGATGCTGAACATGCTTTTGACAAATATTATGCTGAAAAGTTGGGTGTTGATACAGATGAGTTATTGATTTCTCAACCAGACAATGGTGAACAAGCCTTAGAAATTGCCGATAATCTAATTCGTTCTGGTGCTATTGATATTTTAGTGGTCGATTCTGTTGCTGCATTAACTCCAAAAGCCGAGATTGAAGGTGATATGGGGGATTCAAGAATGGGATTACAAGCACGTTTAATGTCTCAAGCATTAAGAAAACTTACAGGTTCTATATCTAAAACGAATTGTACAGTTATTTTCATAAATCAATTAAGAGAGAAGATTGGTGTAATGTTCGGAAATCCTGAAACTACAACAGGAGGTAATGCATTAAAGTTTTATGCTTCGGTAAGAATTGATATCCGTCGAAGTACTCAAATTAAAGAAGGAGACGGAGTAATTGGGAATAAAACGAAAATTAAAATCGTTAAAAATAAAGTTGCACCACCGTTTAGAAGAGCTGAATTCGATATTATGTATGGAGAAGGAATTTCTAAGATTGGTGAAATAATCGATCTTGGTACTGAATTCAATATCTTAAAGAAAAGTGGTTCTTGGTATAGTTACGGTGATGTGAAATTAGGACAAGGAAGAGATTCTGTTAAAAATATTCTGTTAGACAACATTGAATTGTCAGATGAAATAGAAGAAAAGATCATTGCAGAAATTAATGGAGAGTCTTAAACTTTTCTTTTTTCAACATAGATCATTATAATTTGTTTAAATTCGGGCTGTAATTAATCAGTCCGAATTTTTTTATGAAGAATACTTTTCTTATTACTGTTGTTTTATTGGGAATAACCCTTATTGGTTGTGGAGATTCAAAACCTAAATCAGAAACGACCCCAAAAAAGTCACAATTGCAACAACAAAAAGAGAATTTACTTTCTAGTATTGATTCCTTAACCAAACTCATAGATAAGGAACCAGATCGTGCAAGCTTATATATTGAACGAGCAGAGTTGTGGATAAATAATAGAATGAACGTACCGGCAAATCATGATATAGAAAAAGCCTTGGAACTTGAACCGGAAAACGAAAAATATCTATTGGCTTTTGGGAATCATAATACGTTGTTAAACGATACTAGAAAAGCTAAAGAAGCTTGGGCTAAATGTTCTGATTTATATCCAGAAAATGTAAGCTGTAGAATAAAGTTGGCAGAATTGTATTTTTATGTTCAAGAATATGAAGAAAGTGTTAGATATTCAAATGAAATTCTAAGAATCGAAAGCACTAATCATTTGGCCTATTTCTTTAAAGGGATGTCCATGTTGGAGTTTGGAGATACCGTAAAAGCCATAAAGCATTTTCAAAATTCAGTTGAACACCAGCCCAATTTTACACGTGGTCTGGAAATGTTGGCAAGTATTTATGCCTCCAACAATGATGAATTGGCCATAGATTATTATAAAAGTCTTTTAAATATCCAGCCAGAAAATAAAACGATTTATTTTAATATGGCATTCTTTTATCAGAATAATAACCAATATGATAAAGCTTTGTCTTTTTATGATTTAGCTTTGAAATTAGATAAGTCTAACGACGGAATATATTATAATAAAGGTTTTATTTATTCTCAGATTAAGGAATACGATTTGGCAATTGAAATGTTTTCAAAAGCCATCGAACAAAATCAGAATTCCTTTGTTGCTTTTTTTGCGAGAGGTTATGTTTATGAAATTATAGGTGAAAAGAAAAAAGCGTTTAATGATTACTCTACCGTCCTTTTATTAAAACCAGGATATCCTCCTGCAGACGATGGTATCGAAAGAGTGAAAAAATAGTAGTATCTTAGCATTTAGTTTAGAATAACAACAAATTACGTCGTTTTTATTATGTCAAATAAATTATTTTCAATTTTCGGTCTCATTATATTTTCGCTTTTCGCTTTTTCTTGTAAATCAAATTCAGATGATAATTCAAATGATATCCCCAGTCATTTTGAAGTGACCAATAATGGAGAAAAAGATCCTATTCGTGATTATTTCGCTTTTGTGAGTAAAGATTCAAATGTAACAATTAGTGCTTTTACAGATAAATTACCAATAGAAGGGAAAGAAGATGAAGTTGAAGATTATTATACCAAGCAAACTTTAAAGTTGGAACTCAATGAATTTAGAGAAGGGCAATTTAAATTAGATGGAATTGAAGCAAGACTTCAAGTAGATACATCTTTACATATTTACAGCCCTATTCCGGAAAAAATATCCAGTTTTATTACAAATAAAGATAGTCTTAATACTGCAAAATCTTATGTGTATATCAAAAAAATTCGCTCTGGATATGATTTAATTTCGGGTGAATTCAATTTAGTAAGAATTACATCATCTGCACCTGGTGATACTGCTGTGAAATTCACAATTAAAGGTGACTTTTTAAACCTCCCATTTACACATAATAACTAATTATGCTGACAAAAAAAATATCTATAGCTCTAGGTGGAATAATTATAGTTTCAGGGCTCGTTTTATCTTTGGATTATTCCCAAAATCCAAATCAAGATCAAAATCAATCTTTAAGAAATAAGATAGAAGCCAAAAAGAAAAAGAAAAAAACACGTACTTTTTCAGGGGCCATGGAAATGCCAAACTCTAAAGATTTAGTTAAGCAACAAGAACTAATAAAGGATAAATTGGCTAACCCAAATACAGGTTTGATACCTGAAAATATGAGGGCAAGAGAATTGGAATTTGCCTCGAATTTGCCGAAAATGCAAATGGCGGTAGATTTTGAACATCGTGGACCTTATAATGTAGGTGGTAGAACAAGAGCTTTTGCGGTTGATGTAAACGATGATCAAACATTAATTGCAGGTGGAATTAGTGGTGGAATTTGGAAATCTACAAATGGAGGAGCCAGTTGGACCAAAAAAACTGAATCTTCTGTGTTTGGAAGTGTAACTTGCTTAGTCCAAGATAAACGTCCTGGGAAAACAAATATTTGGTATTACGGTACAGGAGAAGGTTACGGAAATTCGGCTTCGGCAAACGGTGCTTATTTTTTTGGAAACGGAATGTTTAAATCTGAGGACAATGGAGAAACTTGGCAATCACTTGCTTCAACAACATCTTCTTCTTCAACAGCCTTTCTTGAATCTTGGCAAATTATGTGGAATGTTGAGATCGACCATACTGTTGATAGCTTAGATATTGTTTATGGAGCTACTAATGGAGGAATTTCTCGTTCTACGGACGGAGGTGATACATGGACTGAAATATTAGGAACGAGTTCATCACCATATACCACGAATATAAAAGTTGGAGATAATGGTAGAACTTATGCATTTTTAAATTCAGATGCCAGTGATGCTGAAAAAGGTGTATGGGTTTCTGATGATCATGGTGATACTTGGACCAATATAACGCCTTCAAACTTTCCTTCCACATACGAAAGAGGTGTGTTAGATATTAATTTATCTAATAATAATGAAGTCTATTTCTTTATGAATACACCGAATAACGGTAAACATACCAATACGTTTTTCGACGGTGAAGACTGGAATAGTTTATGGAAATATACATATGACGGTACAACAACTGGAACACTTGGTGTTTGGACGGATTTAAGCGATAATTTACCAGACTCAGGAACGAGTTTTGCTACTTTGTATACCCAAAGTGGATACGATATGGCAATAAAAGTACATCCAACACAATCTAATGTGATTTATATTGGAGGTACCAATATCTATAGATCAGACGATGGTTTTACATCGAATACAAATACTCATTTCTTAGGTGGATATGCGGAGAATAGTGTTGATACCAATTGGGATATTACAGCGAATCACCATCCAGATCAACATCTCATCGTTTTTGCTGAAGGTGATACTACAAAATTATATTCAATAAATGATGGAGGAATCTTTGTTTCAGAAAGCCCATTAGATAATAATGCCAATTGGCAATCATTGAATAATGGATATTATACGACTCAATTATACGCAGTAAGTGTTAATCAAAATCAGGTAACTGATGCGATTGTTGGTGGTTTTCAAGATAATGGAAACTTTGTAACTAGAGAATCGAATACAGCTGCTCCTTGGGTTTTGCCATATAATGGAGACGGCTCGTTTTCTTATATTGCAGAAAATGAAGAGAATTTTTATCTTTCCATTCAAAGAGGTCGAGTTGGAAAATTCACTTTAGATGCAGATGGGAATAAAGTCTCATTCCGAAGAATTGATCCAGCTGGTATTGATAGAGATAATGTAGGATTTATTCATCCGTTTGTGGTTGATCCAAACAATGAAGACTTTATGTTTTATCCTGTAAAAGATACGCTTTATAGACAGTCTCAATTAAGTTCAATTGTCGAAAATGAATCGTTAAGTCCTCTTGCCCAAGGCTGGGATTATATTGCTGATGGATTTAATATTCCTGCAAATCGTGAAATAACTTCACTCCACATTACAAAATCTAACCCAGAACATACAGTTTACCTAGGAACAAATCATAGAAAAACGTATAAAGTTGAAAATGCTACAAGTGCAACACCTACAGTTACAGAATTAGGTTTCAAAGATGCAAATGGTGTAGCCGCGTATAGTGCGGGGTATACATCTTGTATTACGGCTAATCCAGACAATGGAAACGAAATAATTTTGGTAAACTCAAATTATGGAACACGTAGTTTAGCACATTCTTTAGATGGAGGTGTGACTTGGAATGATATTTCAGGAAATTTAGAAGAAAATCCAAATGGTTCTGGAGATGGTCCATCAACACGCTGGGCAAGTATTATGTCTCTAAACAGTGGTGAGAAATTATACTTGGTCGGAACTAGTGTTGGGTTGTATGGAACCATAGGTGTTAATGGTGCCAACACAGTTTGGTCGCAAATAAGTCCAGATGTTATCGGGAATGTTGTAGTCGAACAAGTGATTACGAGAAAACAAGATGGATTGGTATTAGTGGCAACACATGGAAATGGTATTTTTACTGCGAATATTACAAGTGTATTTGATTTATTAAATACTGTCGAAAATGATAGTCAAGAACAATTAAATATTTTACAGAATCCTATTGTAAATAACCAAATTGTTTTTGAATGGAAAGGAGAAGGTAAGAATGCAACTATGGAACTTATAGAAGTTTCTACAGGAAAATTGATTGAAAGATATAAGCTAAATCTCACTCAAGGTAAACAATCATTACCAATAAATGTAAGCTCTAATGTATATATAGCTCGATTTATTGTAGAAGATAAAATCGTGGTGAAAAAGCTATCTATCCTATAATTAATACCTTTGATAACATATTTTTTTATAAATTATCGATGTATTGACTTGGTTTTTAAATATTAATTGTAGTTTTGTAGCGTATTAATTGGAGATGATTCCAATATATGAAGATGAATATGAAAATATTTTATTTAGCTTTAATTACTTTGTTATTAAGTAGTTGTAGTTTGTTTAAGAGTAAAACAGAGACTATTGAATCCGTTTCAATGTCTAGGAGTGGTTGTTACGGAAAGTGCCCAATTTATACTGTAAAAGTGTTTAAAGACGGTTCCGTAACATATGAAGGGAAAATGTTTGTTGACCATATTGGAAGTTATTCATTAACTAAGAAAGTGAATTTTCAAGAACTTGAAAATTTGGTAGAACAAACAGATTTTTTTAAATTAGAGGATCGTTATATGTTGGAAATTGCTGATATACCGAGTTGTGGTGTGACAGTTACGACTAACGAAAAAGTTAAATCAGTTTTGGAAAATGGAGAAGGGCCATTGGGTGTTAAAAAAATACAAGGTTTCCTAGACACGTTTTTGAAAAATACAACCGAAGATGATTGGTTAAAAAAAGAGTAAAATTTATTTAATAAGCATATGAAAACAAAATTATTAATTTTAAGTTGTGGTTTTGCATTCCTATCTGCAAAAGCACAAGTTGTAGATATATCTGGTACTGGTGTAGATTTTCATATCTCAACAGCCTCAGATACGCTTTATTCAATGTTTGATACATTTGCAGGAATCAAAGTCACAGGACATGATGAAGGTCATGTTTGGATTGATGCTCCTGGAAGTGATTTGAAAATGGAAGCAGCTACTGTAACAATACCTACTAACATTACTGATGTTATTTTGGAGCTATCAGATTCAATGACTATGAATTTGGATGAATCAATCATTGCAGATACGGCTCAAATAAAGGGTGGTTTGAAGCTAGGTTTACATACTTATATTCATCATACAGCTGATAAGCCTTATCGTTATTTCTTAGATAACCAACAGTATAGATACGACGAGAATTTTGATAATAAAAAATCAACAATTTTTGCACCTTCGTTCAAAAATGCCGAGAGAGACTCTTTAGATTTTGCAACTGCAAATCCTGCAGATAATCAGTTTTTTACTATTCATTTTTGGGATAACGCTACAGTTTCTTTTGTTACAGGATATAATCCTGATTCATTATCTTTAACTGCTCCAGCACAAGATGGATCTACTGGATCTGATGAAGTGATTCCTTATAAAGATTGGACAGTATATAATACTACTGATCATTCGTACCAACATTTTGAGAATGAAGAAGGATTCAATGGTGTTTCAGAGAAGTTTTTACCAACTATGGTAGATAGTTGTCGTGCTGTTGTTGTTTATTATGGTGATACTTTAACTGCTCATACTGCAAAATCTTATGGTAGAGAGAGTATTTATTCTAGAGATGGATTCCATGATGGTACAATCGAATTAGACATTACAAATAAAGCTCCAAATAGTGCTTTCTTTAGATCATGGCACATGATTGGTAACCCATATCGTTCAGGTTTAAATGTTTCTTCTTATTTAGGAGAAGCCTTAACAGGAGCGACTGTTGCAGATGCAAACGGAAAATATACAGGAAGAACATTATCTGTATTGATGGATATAGATAATTCAACTGCAGCTGATAATCCAGGATACGTAGCTATAAATAGTGCAGGAATTGCGGTAGGGTTAAATGATACTTTATTAGCAGATTTAAGCGTACCAGCGCCAACAGTGTCTACTATTAGTGAATTAGCTGCGGGTCAAGGTTTCTTTATTTTTCATAATACAGCCAAAGATGTTGAAGTAACAACTACTTTTAAGAACTCTATGAGAACTGGTTCAACTACAAGAGCCAATTTATTAAAACAGTCAGATTTCTCTGAGCCTTTAGCTTTTGTTAATATTGCTCAAAGTGGTGATGCTGAAAAAGCAATAAAGAACAGAAGATGGAGTCAGTTGGCTGTTTCTTTATCTGACGATATTGATCCTAGAGAATTTAATGGAGTTGTTTTTAAACAAGATTTATCTTCTGATGCTGATAAATTAATGTCTTATAGAGATGTTAATGTTTACACTCAAGTAGATCATAAAGATGAAATAGGTTTTTCTATACGTAATGTTGAAACCGATTATGTCAATAAATTAATCCCAGTAGGTTTTGAATCTAAAGTAGGGAACATTGATTATGAATTTTCATTATCAAAAAGAAGTGTTAATTTAGATGATTATGATGTTTATGTGGTTGATAGAGTATTAAATACTACGCATAATATTTCTAAAAATGGACCATATAAATGTAACATCTTTAAACCAGGAAAACAACAAGATCGTTTCTTCTTAAAATTTGGACATTCTGAACCAGACGGATTTGAAGAAAAACTAGATTTATTTTCAAATGGAGATTTTGTCTTTATTAATTCCAACAGTGAAAATACAGAAATCCAGGATATGATTATGTATGATATAACTGGTAGACAAATAGTAAGAGTTTCGCCTAACGTTTTTCAATCATATGAGTATGATATGAGAAATTTACCAAGAGGAGTTTATTTTGTTGAAGTAACTGCAAATGGTAAATTATATAAAGGAAAAGTATTGAATAACAATAACTAAAATCTAGAAGTTATGAAAAGATTTATTATAACAATTATCGTTTCTGTTTTGAGTATAAGTTCTTTACTAGCTCAACCTATGCCAAATCAGAATCCATATAATAGTCCTGAAGCAGCAACTTCAGGTCCAACTCAAAATTCAATTACAACACTTTCTGTTGAACATAATGAAATGATTATGCTTGCGGTTTGCTTAATGGCAGTTGCGGCTATTTATTATGTTGCTAAACAAAAAAGAGCGAATGCTTAATCACTAAGTATTTCAAATAAAAAAAGGGAATGATAATTTTATCATTCCCTTTTTTTATTTGTTGTAATAATAGGTTCTAGCTTTTTTCAATTTGGGTATGTTGTGTACACCATTCTCCCATGATTGGGATGTTATCAAATCCAAAATAAAAGCGTAATCACTGCCTTCATTTAAGATGTCCATATCTGAATTATCAATAATAATTACCGGAAACTGATCTTGTTTCTCTAAATATTCTAAATAAATGTTTTGTATATTTTTTAAATACTCAGCTTCAATTCTTTGCTCATAAGAACGCCCTCTTTTTTCAATATTACGCAACAGCCGTTGGATATCTGTTTTTAGAAAAATGTATAAATCGGGCTTTGGAAGATTTGTATATATGATGTCATACACTCTTTTGTACAAGTCATATTCCTCTTTTGGTAAAGTTACTTCGGCAAACAAAAGAGATTTAGAAAAATAATAATCAGAAACCACTAAATTATTTTTAGGATCCAATAATTCCGTTTTTAACTGATGAAATCGATCTGTAAGAAATGACAATTCCAACGGAAAAGCATAACGTTCTTGGTTTTTATAAAATTTTGGAAGAAATGCATTGTCAGAAAATTCTTCTAAAATGAGTTTGGATTGGAATGTCTCAGATATGCGCTTTGATAACGTGGTCTTACCCGAACCTATATTCCCTTCTATGACAATGTAATTATAGTTTTCCATACAGTTTAATTGAACTTGTATCCGAACATTCATCTAAGATTTCAAGAATTGATTTATTGAAAATAGGATGTTTTATATGCGGACAAATTTCCGCCAAAGGTATTAAAACAAAGTTTCTATCTTGCATTTTGCTATGAGGAATTTCTAATCGTTCTGTATTATGAACAAGTTTTTCTCCAAGAATAATATCAATATCGATACATCGATCTACATACTGTATATTTTGTCTACGCCGACCAATGAGGTGTTCTATGTGTTGTAATTGATCCAAAATTTGCATTGGATTCAATAATTCTATAGGTTTCCAAACTAAACAAAGATTTAAATAATCAGATCCTCCATACCCCCAACTTGCAGTTTCGTATAATGAAGAAATATGCCCAACTTTTCCTATTGAATTTAATTGGCTGATTGCTCTTTTTAAATGTTCAATCCTATTTCCTAAATTAGATCCTAGTGAGAGTATGTATTCCATAGAGTATGTTTCTTAAACTCGGTTAAAATAGTCGTGTAAGTTAAATGTATTGCAAAGATATATGAATTGACCTTAATTAAAGTTGTATTTTTGTGTCTGATAAAACAAACATTATATGAAATTTTTAAGAAACGTCTTGGCCACAATAGTGGGTTTAGGAATTTTTGTTGGAATATTTTTCGTTTTCATGATGATTATGGTGAGTGCCGTAACCTCATCATCTGAAGAAAAACAAGTATTAGTAGGAAAACATGTGCTTCATTTGAAATTAGATCGTCCAATTCAAGATCAGGCAGAGGAAAACCCATTTGGGGATTTAGACCTCCCTGGAATATCTGATAATTTTCCGTTGGGATTGAATCATATATTAACTTCGATTGAATCTGCAAAAGATGATGAGAAAATACAAGCCATATATTTATCTTTTGGAAATTTTTCTGGTGGAGCTGCTACGCTTACAGAAATCCGTAATGCTCTAGAACAATTTAAATCTTCTGGTAAAAAAGTATTTGTTTATGCCGAAGTATTATCTCAAAAGGCTTATTATTTAGCTTCGGTTGCAGACCATATTTCACTTCATCCGGAAGGAGGAATGGAATTGAAAGGTTTGGCAACGCAAATTATGTTTTATAAAGACTTTTTAAACAAACTTGGTGTAACACCTCAAGTGATACGTCATGGTAAATTTAAAAGTGCGGTTGAGCCTTTTATGTTAGATAAAATGAGTGAGGCTAACTTAAAGCAAACGTCTAAGTTATTAGATACTGTTTGGGGGAGTTTTGCTAAAGCAATTGCTAAATCAAGATCTATTTCTACAGATGAATTAAATAAACTTGTTGAAGATTTTGTTATTCAGTCGCCAAAAAATGCATTGGATTCTAAATTGGTAGACGCATTACAATATAAAGATGAGTTTGAGAAAAACTTAGAAGACGAGTTAAGCGATGATGATGTTGCTTTTGTGAAATTGGATAAGTATTACCGAACTTTAAATACAAACAGACATAAGGATAAAGTGGCTGTTATTTATGCCGAAGGTCAGATTATCTCTGGGAAGAGTAATAGAAATTCAATGGGTGATAAAACCATTGTAAAAGCCATAAGAAAGGCAAAAGAAAACGACCATGTTAAAGCGGTTGTTTTACGTGTAAATTCTCCAGGTGGTTCGGCTTTAGCATCAGATGTTATGTGGCGAGAATTAAAATTACTTAAAGAAGAAAAGCCATTGGTTATTTCTATGGGAGATCTTGCTGCTTCTGGTGGTTACTATATTTCTTGTCTTGGTGATAAAGTATTTGCACAAGCCAATACAATTACTGGTTCTATTGGAGTTTTTGGATTGATGTTCCAAATTGAAGAATTATTGAAAGATAAGTTAGAACTTCATATAGACCAATACAAAACTCATAAATTTGCCGATTTAGGAACAATGACTCGACCATTATCTGTTGAGGAAAAAGACATTATTCAAAACAGTGTGAAGCGTGTTTATGGTACATTTACAAAAAATGTGGCCGACGGAAGAAAAATAGGTATAGATTCTGTAGATGCTATTGGTCAAGGACGAGTTTGGGCTGGTACAGATGCTTTAGCTATTGGTTTGGTAGATGAAATAGGTGGTTTGGATAAAGCACTTGCAGAGGCTGCTCATTTGGCATCTTTAGACAACTATTCGGTAAAGGAATATCCACAACAAGAAGATGAATTTATGGATATTTTGAATAGTCTTTCTGGTGCTATGATGTCTGAAAATTCAATTCAATCCAACCAATGGGTACAAAAATGGATGAATTCTATAAATACAACACTTTCTAATGAAGACAAAATTCAGGCACGTATGCCGTTTGAATTAGAAATTTACTAAAGGTTACTCAAAACCTTTTCCCATATACTAAATCTCATTGAACTATTGTTTGATGAGATTTTTTTTTGATCTTTTTTCAATGTACAATAAATACCGTGAAAACCACCACGTCAACGTTGTTGCCACTCCTCCACAGAGGAGAATTATTATGTACAACTTGCCATCTTTGGAGGGGTGCTTATTTCTCCAAGACATTCTTTAAAAAACAATCTCAACCTGAAGTTGCCCAATCTTTTTATAGAGTTTATCCTCAGAATTTTCTTGATTTTTCTTCTCGTTGGTTTATTCAAAAACAACTTAAACATTAGATAGAAAATCTAGCTTCCATTTCTTTATTTATTGTACCCTAACCTCATATTTCGAGGATAATTCTTGAAGGGTACTCTGTTCTTTAAGGGCTTCTAAAACAACCTTGGTTTTAAAAGACGATCCAAATTTTCTGCGTTTTGCTCTCATAATTAATGCGCTAAATTATAAATAAACTAATTGTCGAAAATTTGGGGAGTATTATAATACAAAGGCTGTCCTTGTTATTGGGCAGCCTTTGTATAATATTAAGATTTATAACATTTATTTTAGGATTTTATCTTTTCCTTGAAAAAGAAGGAAAAAGCCTTACATCATTTACAATATATATGCTAAATAATATGATTGCTATTGTCAAATACTCTATCCATGTAATAACTTCTCCGTCTATTACTCCTAACATGATGGCGACAATTGGAATAATATAGGTTGAAGTTGAAGAAAAGGCTGGTGAAGAAATTTGTATTAACCTATTAAAAACAATTCTAGACATAGCCGTTGAAAAAACAACGAGTATCAAAACATAAAAAAGAGCGTTTTTAGTGTGTTCAGTCGAATAAAAATTCAGTTCTAACATCCCTTCATTAATCAAAAAATATATTGCTGGTAGCATAATAGAAATAAAACATCCTGTTGCTAGAGCAATTGGATTTATGTTCGAAAGTTTGTATTTTACTAAATTAATATTAAATGCATTGCAGATACAAGCCAAAATTATTAGTAAACTAAAATGATATCCTGAGTTTAAGTTTATAGTGGAAGACGCACCTATTAACAACCAAGTTCCAGCTAAACCGATAATAACACCGATAATTTGATTGCGTTTGACGATTTCATTAAAACCAAAATACCCAATTAAAATGGTCATTATTGGAATAAGGGCATTAAGAATGGAAGCTGTCGAACTAATGATCTTTGTTTGAGCCACAGCAAATAAATAAATGGGTAATAAGGTGCTAATATATCCAGAAACTATTATCCAAAACCATTCTTTTTTAGTTCTGATACTCCTAAGAGACTTTGCTCCAATTATTAACAAAAAAACTCCAGTTAAAAATATCCGGATAGCAACTAATTGCAAGGGTGTAAAGCCCATTAAGGCTTTTTTGATGAGAATAAATGAACTTCCCCAAACGATGGATAAAGAAATAAGGAAGAACCATTTTTGTATATATGGATTCATAATTAATAAGAAGGAGTTTTATATAGCACCCCTTCTATTTCTTTTTTAATAGATATACAAAGGGTACAAAAGGTGTCAAATCATCCATTCAGTATAAATCTTTATTTTCGGTAGGCCGACCACCTATTATTTACAGAAGATTCAGCGTCCATTAGATTTATTATTTCATCGGCAATATTCTCACTTAATTCCAAAAATGTTGTAAAGCCAACACACGAGGCATTTATTTCTCCCAAAACGTATATGTCTTTTTTCGTTTTCTTGTCGGTATCCAAAATAAAATCGGCTGTCCAAATAAGCGGTAAGGCATAATTACCTAGTCGTTCTTGAATCAATGGGAGACTCTGATTAATAACTTTTACTAATTCTGGCCATTTCTCCGGTTTGTCATATCTATATTTAGCGCCCGAGAAAAGTGTGGCCGAAAATGAATCTGGAGTGTTGGCTGGTTTTTTATGTACAATATTAACAACCTTATCGCGCAACATTAATACTCGTATTTCACCTTCTTTTATTCTAGGCAAAAAAGGCATATCTAACACCAAACCATTGGGACCTTCAAGATATTGGATACAAAATTCTAGAAATTCTTGTAAGGTCTTTTCTTCTGTATGATTATCCTTTGCTTCAGTGAGTTTAAGAATGGCATCAAGCTGTACTTCATCCTTAATTATTTTAGATTTGTCTTTCACTTCAATGCGCCAAATACCCTCACCTGTAGACCCTCTATTCTGCTTTACAACGCGAACCCCAGTAGCTAACACTTTTGGGAAATTCTCTTTCATTTCATCAAAACTGTAATATGTATAAACATCATCTGGCACAAGGTTGTTTAAACCTTTTAATTTTTCTAAAGAATTTTTGGCACCATACACAGTCATAACATCAGGGTGTGGCAACCCTACAATTCCGTGTAAAACTAGCTCGGTTAACATTTGAAAATACCCTTTTTCATCTGCTAAATTACCCGGGTTTACTCGACTGATATAAGCATCTGCCTTTTCAATTGTATGCCTATAAATTTCACCTCTATGTTCATCATCATAAAAAATGATTTCGGCTGACCATCCTCTTTTAGTTAGAGAATCAATAATTGGTTTAGAGTCGTTTCTAAATCCGTAACGTCCTTTATCTGAACCCCCTCGGGCTTCAAAAATTACAACATGTTTTTTCAATGGTATTGTTTTTTTTTTGTTATTAAACACCTTACCAACATGAATTTTGTATTTGATACTTTTTGATGTTTAAGGTTAAATTCAGGGATGGTAAGGTGTGTGTGTTTAATTAATCTTGATTAAGTCTTTTAATTCAAAGGAGATGGATTCTTCCAGTATTTCTTCATACACAATTTCGAACTTTGAACGAACTAGAACGGATGAGAACAAATTATAGGTTTTTAAAATTCTATCGTCATGAATTTCAAAATCTAACACATCTCCATTTTCTAACTCAAACACAAAACGATCATTTTGTTGCCCTAGGTAAATCCCCTTAATGGTTACATATTGTTCCATAATTATTGGTTTTATTTCAGTTATACATTTTACTCTATTCCTAAATCTTCACTATCAAAATCATTTATACCATTACTTTGGGTTGTAACACTTACTTTCACCAAAAAAACAGTATCATGTAAAGCTATTCTAAGCGCCCTTATCCATTCTCCCTTCGTATTTTTAAAGGTTATGGTGTCTTCATAATTATAACCGTAAGGATATTGGTTATTTATTTCGAGTTCCACTTCTTTGGATACTTTTTTAATATCTACAATTACTCGTTTCATGCTTTACATATTTAATAGGTATGCAAAAATTAACGGTGCTACTATGGTTGCATCACTTTCAATAATAAATTTAGGTGTATCAATATCTAACTTACCCCAGGTAATTTTTTCATTTGGGACAGCTCCCGAGTATGATCCATAGCTCGTAGTTGAATCGGATATTTGACAGAAATAACTCCAAAATGGGGTATCTGTTCTTTCCATATCTTGATAGAGCATTGGAACTACACATATAGGGAAATCTCCAGCTATTCCACCTCCAATTTGAAAAAATCCTATCCCATTTTTAGCTTCTTGCGTATACCAATCTGCCAAAAATGTCATGTATTCAATTCCTGTTTTCATTGTGCTTGCCTTTAATTGCCCTTTTAAAACATAGGAAGCGAAAATATTCCCTAATGTGCTATCTTCCCAGCCGGGAACCACCATAGGTAGATTTTTTTCTGCAGCTGCATACATCCATGAATCTGCAATATCTATTTCATAATACTCTTCCAAAACACCCGATAGAAGTAGTTTATACATAAACTCATGTGGAAAAAAACGTTGATTATTATCTTCAGCATCTTTCCATATTTTAAAAATGTGTTTTTGCAAACGTCTAAATGCTTCTTCTTCGGGAATACAAGTATCTGTAACTCTGTTGAGGCCTTGTTCTAATAATTCCCATTCATCTTTTGGCGTTAAATCTCTGTAGTTTGGTACACGTTTGTAATGTGAGTGGGCAACCAGATTCATAATATCCTCCTCTAAATTGGCTCCTGTACAGGATATAATATGAACCTTATCTTCTCTTATGACCTGAGAGAAAATCTTCCCTAATTCGGCCGTACTCATTGCCCCTGCAAGTGAAACCAACATTTTTGAATTGTTTAATAGTTGTTGTTCGTAGGCCTTGGCGGCATCTACTAAAGTAGCGGCATTAAAATGCAAATAATATTTTTCTATAAAGTTTGAAATTGCTCCTTTATTCTTCATGATTATTCTTTTTAAATTTTAAGGGCTTTTGCTTCTGTTTTTGTTCATATAAATCGTTTTCTTCTTCAGGGGTTGACTGATACGAAAACTTATAACTCAACATTTTGTAATACAACTTAGCCGCTAGGAAATCTGAAGATTTATCTATTTGGTTTGGGCATAGTTCAACGATGTCGAAACCAACGACATTTTTAGTTTTAAAAACTTCCTTTAAAAAATCTAAAGTCTCATACCAGAACAATCCTCCAGGTTCTGGTGTTCCTGTAGAAGGGCATATAGAAGAGTCAAAGGCGTCTAGATCAAAAGTTATAAACACCTGATTTGTAAGTTGATTTATTACTTTATCAGACCAATAGTCATCTTGAACCATTTCATGAGCAAAAAAGACTTTATCTTTTTGCATATAGGCTAATTCTGAACGGTCCATACTGCGTATTCCTACTTGAATAAGATTGGTAGTTTGGCTGGCTTCATATACGGCACAGGCATGGTTGAAGTTAGAACCGTCATATGACGTTCTTAAATCGGCATGGGCATCAATATGTAATACGGTTAAGTTATCATAGTATTCATTAAATGCCCGTATTGAACCTATAGAAATGGAGTGTTCTCCACCAAAAAGGGTTACAAATTTTCGCAGTTTTATATACTTCTTGGTGGTTTTATATACAGCTTCTACCATTGCTTCTGGAGAACTGTTTTCTGCAACAGGTTCAGTAAGGTAAATTCCTTTTTTATAGACCTCATAATCGGTTTCAATATCATAAAGCTCCATATTTTCGGAAGCTTCTAAGAAAGCTTCTGGGCCTTTATCCGCACCTTTTTGCCATGTACTGGTCCCATCATAAGGTACAGGAATAAGTACAATTTCGGCACCTGTTAACTGAGCGTATTCTTTCGGAATACCTGCATAAGTTTTAATTGTTTTCATAACCCAAAATATTTAATATGTCGTTGCTTTTTTGCTCTTCTTTAAATACGCTTGTTACCATTTGTCCCTTTTCATTTTTATTTATTAATAAATGTTTAGGCTGTGGTATTAAACAATGTTGTATACCTCCAAAACCACCTATGGATTCTTGATAGGCACCTGTATTGAAAAAACCAATATATAAGGGTTTAGTTTTTTCAAAAACAGGAAGGTAAATGGCATTTATGTGTTGTTCTGAATTATAGTAATCTTCACTATCGCAAGTTAACCCCCCAAGTAAAACGCGTTCATATTTTTGATCCCACTTGTTTACGGGCAGCATAATAAAACGCTTATTAATGGCCCATGAGTCAGGAAGAGTCGTAATAAATGAGGAGTTAATCATATTCCACTTTTCACGATCATTTTGTTTTTTTTGATACAAAACTTCATAAATTGCTCCTCCAGATTCTCCAACTGTATAACTTCCAAATTCGGTGAAAATATGAGGTTCTTCAACCCCAGCTTCTAAACAAGCTTGCTGAATTTGATTTAATATTTCGTAAATCACATAAGCGTAGTCATAATTAAACGCCAGAGAGTTTTTTATAGGAAATCCACCACCAATATTTAAACTATCTAATGTTGGACAAATCTTTTTGAGTTCAATATATACACCAATACATTTTAATAGTTCATTCCAGTAATACGAATTATCCCTTATACCGGTATTGATAAAAAAATGAAGCATTTTTAATTCAACTTGTGGGTCGTTATGAATTTCTCTCTCGTAAAAGGCCTTAATATTCTTATAGCCAATGCCCAGTCTACTTGTGTAGAATTCAAATTTTGGTTCCTCTTCAGACGCAATTCTAATTCCAATACTAAATTTAGATTTGGTTTCTTTTTTGAGTAATCCTATTTCCTCAAAATTATCTATAACAGGTATACATTTTAAATGACCAGAGGTTATGAACTCTCCAATTTTCTGAATATAAGCGCCACGTTTAAACCCATTACAAATAATATAAGTATCTGCGGTAATTTGTCCGTTTTGTTTTAAAAATTTTATGATGTCTAAATCAAATGCCGAGGAGGTTTCTAAATGAATATCATTATTTAATGCTTCATCAATAACATGCTTAAAGTGGGAACTTTTTGTGCAATAACAATAAAAGTAACTCCCCCGATAATTTAGTTTAAGCATAGCGGTTTTAAACCAAAGCTTTGACTGATTAATGTTTTCAGAAATTTTTGGCAAATAGGTGAATTTTAATGGGGTTCCATAAGTTTTTACTAACTCCATTAAATCTATTCCATGAAAAAATAATTGATTCTCTCTTGTTTCGAACTCCCTTTGCGGGAAGTCAAATGTTTGTTCAATTAGATCTTTGTATTTGGTATTCATACATACATCTTAAAAAAAAATGACACAACAAGTCTGTTTTCCACGGTGTAATTACCATAGAAAGACTTCTATAAATATCTAGTTTTTAAGATATACTAAACTCTAAGTTCTAAATACACTCCACGTAAACGTATGGAGTTTAACCCGATTAGGGCAACTTGGGAAATAAGTGAAGAAAACACGATCATTTTTTCGCAACACTTCTTAAGTGCTATGTAGTTTTGGGTTTTCATACAAAAACTACTATCGAAATAAGCAAAACCTAACATTTTACAAAAACATGTGAACAAATATAACTTTTATTTTTTTTCATGGAAATATGCTTAATAAAAATGTACACTATTAAATATTAATGACGTAAAAAACAGCAATAGTTTAATGGGCTATAAATACTTGTTAAAAATGACCTGTTTTCAAGTTCTAAACAAGAATACAGGTCATTGTCTGACAAGGACATTTAATTTATATAATTCCTATATACATTTGTTTGGTCTGATAATATTAATTTTGATTCTATTTCATAACATACCTGATCAATAGTTCTATCATTTACATAAATAATATGATTGGCAAATACATTTAAAACCGAATGCTTTATAAACTCTTTGTTCATATTTAAATAGGAATCCAAAACTTCTTCTTTAAATGGATGACGCTCATATCTTTGTAATAGCCTCTGATTTAAAATGAATTCTGTTTTGTCATCATCTTCTGATGGCAAGATTAAAAACGAATTTTTATAGGGTTTAAATAAAAGATAAAGTTGGGCGAATTCTTTTAGAGTTATACAATAGGTGTCTGTGGCACCTAAATCGAGTATTCCCTTAAAGTTATTTAGTATCTCCTTTATTTCATCGATACCAAAATATTGTTTTGTATATTCAATAAGAGACTTAAATCCTTTAGATCTTAACAACTCTGTACCTCGTGACAAGTCGTACCCATTTTTAAACCTATAATACCATTTTAAACGATCTATTGGATAATTTTTCAAATTTAACCTTTTAGACAATTCTAGTCCAATACTGCTTTTTCCAGCTGCTAATGGCCCCATTAATAAAATAGAATCTGACTCCATTACTACATGCATTATTTAATTTATTTTCACTAATCAAATATATGTATACGATGTTAAAATATTGCATTATTGCTATAATTAAGTAATTTTCACTGTTTATTTGTGTAATTTTGGAAAAAAACATTTTTTATGGATAAGATTGATGCAAAAATCCTTGAATTTCTCCAAGAAGACGCCAAATTAACAGCTAAAGAAATGGCCGCAAAATTAAATTTAACCCCTACGCCTATATACGAACGTATTAAAAAACTCGAAAACCAAGGGGTAATTAAATCTTATGTAGCCCTACTAGATCCAACTAAAGTAAATAAAGGGCTAACTGTTTTTTTAAATATCACTATTAAAGAACACCATTTAGATTACAGACGTGCTTTTGTTGAGGATATGAAAAGACTAACAGATATTACGGAGTTATATCATACCTCAGGGCGTTATGATTTTTTGGCAAAAGTAAAATTCGCTAATATTAATGATTATAAGAATTTCCTTATTAATGATTTAACAGACATTAAAAATATTGGAAATATAGACAGTCAAATTGTTCTTGACGAACTAAAATCAACCACTAAAATAAATTTGATTTCATGATTTTTAGAATGTAAAACTGATAACCCCTTGAATATATCCTTTTACTGTATGCAAAAATGGATATATAAGGTATATAGATCTTTTTGTAACCTGCAAAACAACATTAATCCTTTGTAAAGAGGTTTTTACAGCTTGCAAAAAGGTGTAATACATCTATTGTGCTTAATTTTCAACTGTAAAATAGTACAAAGATTAATGTACTACCTTTTTGCAGAGTGCAAATTCCAATCTATAAGCTCATAGGGCATTTTAACAATGATTTCTATGTAAATAAAACCCTATTATTACATTTAAATATATGATTAAAAATTTATTACTCACCATTTTTACACAATTTTTCCATTCGTAATTCATTGCATTTCAGTAAATTTATAATATTAATAATAAAAAAAATCAGATTATGTTTATTTCAATTGACCACAGAAAACTTAAGAATGCTCGTTTTTTACAACTCATGCGTTTTATTGAAAAATTAATTATGGAATCCGGAATTGAAGATTTAAATGCTAAGCATGCAGAGTTTAAATTAAAACTTGACCATTTAGAAACCCGATTCAAATCATCATTAAAAAACCCAATTACTGCGGAGATTCAAACAGAAGACAGGAATAGAGACCATACCTTATTGGGAGTCTCTAAAATATTGGAGGGTTACGCCTACAGTACCATTCCGTCAGAAGCCAAAGAAGCCGAATTACTATTAAATGTAATAAAAAACCATGGCTCTAGTATTGCACGTTTAAATAATGTAGAAGAAACGGCTGTGTTGACCAGTTTAGTTAACGAAATTGAAGCTTCAAACAACTTGATGAATGCTGTAAACGTTTTGGGTATACAAGATTGGATAACCCGATTAAAAACATATAACCAGAACTGTGAGCTATTACTCAAGGAAAGAGCAGACTCTTTGTCTGATGATATTTCTGTTAAAGAATTGAGATTACAAATATTCGGCATTTATAAATCTATAACTTCAGAAACATCGGCCCATATCATTTTAAATACATCGGAAGATTATGAGGCTTTAAAAGAAAATATCAACAAATATATTTCGGAATTTGAGGCGTAAATAAATTAATCGAAAATCAATAAACTGCCGTTATAAAACTCAATCCAATTTTTAAAAGAATTGGATTTTTTTATTGACTCTAAATAGCGATCTCTTAATGTAGTATAAAACCACCTCGTCAACGTTGTTACCATCCTCCACCGAGGAGAATTAATTAAGCACAACTTCCCCTCTTTGGAGGGGTGCCGCGGTAGCGGTGGGGTGGTTGTTAAGAATACACATCAACCCTATCTAAAGAAAACCATATAAACACAAAAAGCGTCTAACTCGAAAAAATTAGACGCTTTTTATATTTAGGGTGTTGTTGGTTATTTTTTTACAATCCAAATATCCTGAGGTAACCAACCTCCGCCATCTGGCTCAATTTCTAAGTGTTTTAATATTTCAAGATTAGAGAATAGTTCTTTCATAAAAGATGGCGGTTGAAATGCGGTGTATGTTCTATGACCTTCTTTAACATATCCTCGTTCAATTAATTTCCCTTGATCGAAGTCATTGATTTCATTATCAGTTAATTTCGCCTTATAATTATTACCATGAGTAGTTAAAAACATAATTCCACCAGGTTTTAATATTCGGAATAATTCATTATACCAAGCATAATGCATGTCTTTTGAAAGGTGTGTAAATATGGAAATTCCATATATAACGTCGATTGAAGAATCCTCATATGGAAGCGTAGCTTCTAATGTGTTTAAGTTGAATTCAATTTCTTTCAAATTCTCTTTGCACCAAGAAATAGAAGATGAATTATAGTCTGTACCATAAAATTTACAGTTATTCCCAATAACTTCAGGCATATGACGAATAACTCTTCCTGGTCCACACCCCCAATCTAAAATACTTTTGTCTTTAAGTGTTATATGTTCTTTAAAATGATCTTTTAACCAATTCGCTGTATCGTGACCACCGAAATAGTACTTTTCATAACTCAATTGAAAAGATTCATAAAGTAAGTAATCTGGTGGTAATAATATGTTTGGATTATTCGCTTTAAATAAGTTGTTGTTTGATTTATTTTTGAATTTCTCTATATAATATCTTATCCAATCTGTAAGATAGATTAATCTAAAAAAACGTAAGATATTTGATAATTGACCTCTTTTTATCATTATAAAATAATATGTTAATGGTAGTATAGTATAGTATATTAATTTTAATATACATAAAGCGTAAATTTAGTGAAAAAAGTAATGCTCATCCCTAAATATTTGCTATAATGTTTATTAAAGTCAAATGGATCAATTAGACTTATTGTCTGATTTTAAAATAAAATAATTGAAATTAATTAAGCACAACTTCCCCTCTTTGGAGGGGTGCCGCGGTAACGGTGGGGTGGTTGTTAAGAATACACAACCATCCTATCTAAAGAAAACCATATAAACACAAAAAGCGTCTAACTCGAAAAAATTAGACGCTTTTTATATTTAGATAAAGATCAACTACACAAACATTTTGTAGTTGCTATCTTTTATTTTTTCTCTGAAAGTAGATTCAAATTCAGATTTAGATTCCAAAAGATTTTTATAAACATAATCCTCTCCAGTTAATTCACCCGATTTCAATTTGGCTTTAAAGTCGTTTACATGTAAAACCTGAATTGTATTGTCCTTTTCGCAAGCTACATTCCATCTATTAAAGAAATCAACACCAATAGTTTCCGAAATTTCTCTTATGCCTCTTACCGAAGCATCAATCGAACATCCCGAGGCTTGGTTTTCAACTTCATCGGTAATAAGAACAATTATTTGACTTTTCACCACGATATAAGAAGCCTTTAAAGGACTTCCGTGAACATCCCAGTTTTCGCAAATTGCCTTTAATTTTTCATCAATCAAGACATCTTCCTCAGCTGTAAATGGACGTTCAGAAACATAAATCCATAATTTATTGTTGTCTGATAATTCAGAGTATGGTATATACATAATTATAGTTCTTGAGCGTTGGCAATCAATTCGGCAATATCGTAAACCGCCACATTAGCTTCCTGATTTTTTGCTTTTACACCATCGGTCATCATGGTATTACAAAACGGACATCCCGTTGCAATAATATCAGGCTTAGTTTCTAAAGCTTCCTCAGTTCTGGCTACGTTTACATCTTCCTTTCCCTTTTCAGGTTCTTTAAACATTTGTGCTCCTCCAGCTCCACAACAGAACCCATTAGATCTACAACGTTTCATTTCACGTAATTCGGCATCTAGTTTAGAAAGTACAGCTCTTGGTGCTTCGTAAATATCGTTTGCTCGCCCTAAATAACAAGGATCATGGTAAGTAATTTTTTTACCTTTAAATTCACCACCTTCTATGGTAATTTTTCCGGCATCTACCAATTCCTGAATCAATTCGGTATGGTGAATCACTTCATATTCTCCACCCAATTTAGGATATTCGTTTTTTAAGGTATTAAAACAGTGGGGACAAGCTGTAACAATCTTTTTAATCTCATACATATTCAGTATTTCGATATTCATCATGGCTTGCATTTGGAATAAAAATTCATTCCCAGCACGTTTAGCAGGATCACCAGTACAGTTTTCTTCGGTTCCTAACACCGCAAAACTTACTCCAGCCTTGTTTAATATTTTTACAAAGGCTTTTGTAATTTTCTTTGCTCTATCATCAAAACTTCCGGCACATCCAACCCAAAATAAAACTTCAGGTATTTTTCCTTCACCCATCATTTGGGCCATTGTTGGTACTTGTATATGTTGACTCATCTGGTGTATCTTAATTTTCTTCTTTTAATTCTTCGGCCCAATTTAAACGATCTGAAGCTGGCATTTGCCATGGTGCTCCATTGTTTTCAATGTTGTTAAACATCATATTTAATTCTGTTGGAGCAGCCGTTTCTTCCATTACACAGTAACGTCTTAAATCTACAATAATAGAAAGTGGATCAATTCCAATAGGACAGGCGTCTGTACAAGCGTTACAAGATGTACATGCCCAAATTTCTTCTTTAGAAATATAATCTCCAAGTAGAGATTTTCCATCTTCATGTCCTTCGCCGTGTGTATCTATATTGTTTCCAATTTCTTCAATACGGTCACGAGTGTCCATCATAATTTTACGTGGCGAAAGCTCTTTACCTGTTTGGTTAGCTGGACAAACAGAAGAACATCTACCACATTCGGTACAGGTGTATGAATTCATTAACTGTACCCAATTTAAATCGGTTGCATCTTTAGCTCCAAATACACCTGGGTCTTCGGCATTTTCATCAACTTCTGGTTCGGCAAACGGATCTGCATCCGGATCCATCATTAATTTAACCTCATTGGTCACCGCTTCTAAATTGTCTAATTCACCTTTTGGTTCCAATTTAGAGTAATATACATTCGGGAAACCTAATGCAATGTGTAAATGCTTTGAGTATATGATGTAGTTTAGGAAGAATAAAATTCCTAAAATATGAATCCACCAAGTTCCTCTTTCCAAAATAAATAAAGCTGTATCCGACATTCCGCTTAACATTCCGGTTAAATTAGAACTTATTGGAAATGAACCCGCCATCACATAATGATCTACGCCTCGAGATGCTAATATTTGATCGGAAGCATTCATGAAAAACAATGCCGTCATCAAAAAGATTTCCATAATTAAAATGAAATTGGCATCGTTTTTTGGCCAACCTTTCATTTCTTTCATATTCAAACGTTTTAATTTCAGTACATTTCTTCTGATAAAGAAAATAGCACATGACACTAAAACCAAGAAAGCTAATATTTCAAAGGTTCCGATTAAGAAATTATAGAAACCGCCCATAAATGAGAAAATTCTGTGGGTTCCTAACAAACCATCAAGTACAATTTCTAATACTTCAATGTTTATTAAAACAAAACCAACATAAACCAAAATGTGTAAAACTCCGGCTACTGGTCTTTTGGTCATTTTACCTTGACCTAAGGCTATTTTTGCCATTATTTTCCATCGCTCGGCAGATTGATCAGAACGATCAATTTTTCGCCCTAGAAAAATGTTTCGACGGATGCGTTTAATGTTTTTTGCAAACAGAAAGGATGCAAATCCGAGTGCTAATGCAAAAATTAAGTTAGAAATAAATCCCATAGGTTTAGTTGTCTTATTTTAAGATATTAGGCGTTTGTTGTTGTCTTACTTTTTCGATTTGTCTTTTTTTCCAAATACAGAAAAATGTACATATCGTTTAGGGTTAGCTTTTAAGTCTTTTAATAATATGTCTAAAGATTCGGTTGAGTTCTTTAAATTATCATAAAGCTCTGGTTGGGTCAATAGTTTATTCACCGAACCTTCTGGAGATTTAATTTTTTGCATCAAATCTTCAGACGATACAAGTAATGTATTTAAATTGTTTACTACTTTTCCAAATTCAATTTGTTTAAGCGAATCACTTAATTCCGAAAAGTTTGCTAAAGCAAGCTGAGCATTGTTACTGGTTTCAGTAAAGCTTAACACCATATTGTCTATATGTTTTAGCTTTTGTTCAATTTCAATGTCTTTAATGATTCGATTCAAATTTTGTGCAACCTTGGTGTATTCGGTCAGGGCAGTATCTATTTTAGAAATAAAAGCACCACTCTGATCTACAATTGGAGAAATTTGCTCCTGTACTTTTGTCATCATTCCAGAACGTATGGATGCATGAATTCGATCTCCATTTACCAATGGTGTTTTAGATTTTCCCAAAACAATATCCATGGCCATAGAACCCATTAAACCCAATTCCATTATTTCGGCCTTACTGTCATTCGGTATTGGGTATTTCGTTTCTAAAGTCAAATCAACATCAATATGAGCATCAGAGTCATTAGAAATTCGGGTATCCGTTATCAATCCAATTTTTAAACCATTAATATAAATTGGGTTTCCAACTTGTAGGTTGTTGATTTTTGGATATGAAGCATGAACAATTATAGAATCTGAAAATAAATTCGACCCTTGTATAAAACGAATGGTGTAGAACATAGCTATACTTATAATGATAACTATTATTCCGATTAAAAATTCTTTACGTAATTTCAAAATGTTCCATTTTGGTTGACCAACAAATTTAATAATAATTTAAAAATATTGCTTTGAATTTATTTATGATTATTGATTTTAGATTTAATATAAATATTGATGGTTTTATTGAGGTAACGTTTTGTTTAATATGTGTTTAAAGGATTTTGTGTAAGGTGGAAATAGCTATTTGTGAAAAATTGGCCCATGAATTTTAATGTTTCAACAAAAAAACATTGTGTTCATCGACGTATTAATTTTTTACAAATAGCTATTCGAATAGAAAAATTGAGATGATTTAATTCACCTTCTAATAATCATAATTGATGGTAGAACTGTCGTTCAGTAGTAATAATTGATAACTACTGTTATTGTTAATTTGAAGAGGCGCCAAGTCAAATGATATTTCATTTTCAAAATATGCATCGCACAACCCAGTTGGTAATACTGAAAGTTTGATGGTCCTTTTTGCTGGATTGGTGTAAATAATTTCTTCAGAGTCAATTAAACTTGCACTAGGCGTAGGGTCCGAACATCCACTTGCTCCAAATTTAATGGTTAGGCAATCGCCATCAATACTTTTAGATAGGATATTAATATGCGTAGATGAGGCGTTGTTGAATGCTGTTTCACTTACTTCAATGGTTCGATCACAGTTAGAAGAGCAATCGTCGTCGCTTTGGCATCCGAACATAACAAACGATAGAAGTAATACGGAAGGTAATAAATGTTTCATAATAATTATTTAGCTTATTTCAAATCTACGAATAAATAATAGAAAATAGATTTATTGTGGTAATTTAAGTTTTTGTGTTGTAGATAATTAATTGTGATTTTATATTGTAAAACTGAAATATGTCATAGTAAATGATATAAAATTGTGTTCAATTTGAATCCGAATAAACGTTTGAATTATGGAGTATTTTACATTGGCAAGAGTTATTCACGTGCTTGCTGTAGTTTTTTGGATAGGTGGTGTATCAATGGTAACAACGGTTTTAATTCCAGCCATCAAAAAAATGAAGTCTAAAGAGAATAAAATAACCACGTTCGAAACGATTGAGGGTAAATTTGCAACACAGGCAAAAGTAACCACATTGCTCACCGGAATTTCGGGATTTTATATGGTGTATGAATTGGATGCTTGGGACAGATATTTACAACCTCAATTTTGGTGGATGCATGCCATGACAATGGTTTGGTTTATTTTCACCTTGGTATTATTTGTTTTCGAACCACTTATTTTACATCGGGTGTTTAAGGAATATGCAGACAAAAATCCGGATAGAACATTCAAAATTATGCATAGAGCACATTGGATTTTACTGACTTTAAGTTTAATTACAATTTTTGGAGCCGTTGCAGGAAGTCACGGGTGGTTTTTGATATAGTTCCTAGTTCCTTAATATATATTAAACCCCAAAAAAAACATCCAAAACCATGTTTAAATATGATTTTGGATGAAAATAGTGTGTTATTATTTTATGTTTACACCAATAATTTTGGCTTCTTCAACATCGGTGTTGGTAAATTTGTAAATGTATGTGGTTTCTGTACCATTATTCTCTAATGCTCTTTGTTTTGTTATCCAATTGTCGGAAACGTTAATAAATAGAGAACGTTCAGATTTGTTATTTACAGGTAAATGAGTAACCATTAATGTATCTTGATAAATGACTTGAATAGAGTCGTATGTGAAATGATACTCATGTTGAGATGAACCTCCAATACCTCCATCGTTTGCGCTATATTCTACAATAGCATCGTTATTATTGATGACTATGGTGTCATTATTATCAAATTTATGAAAACGAATGATTTGTATGTTTTCTGAAGTTTCATTGTCTAATACATATCTTGTAGATGAATATGGTTCGCCAACGCAGCTCACAATAACGGCTGCTAATAATCCAATAAAATAATTTGTTTTTTTCATTTTGCATAGATATAAAAAAATCAACGAATGAAGGGCGTGTTAAAGTAGGTTTTGGTTCTATTTTGCCATTGTTTATTGGAAATGTTTTCAATTGTTTCTCGATTTTAAGATCCATATTAATGATTAATCCTGTGTTTAAAAATCAAATGGTTTACTTCAGCTTTCTTCTTTGCAAGTACACGAATAAGTAGTAAATTGCCAGCTTATTTTTCAATATTTGGTAAAACAAGATGGCTAAACATACCCACATAGAAATTTACGGTGCAAATCAACATAATTTAAAAAATGTTGACGTTAAAATCCCTAAGAATAAATTGATTGTAATTACAGGACTTTCGGGTTCGGGTAAAACCAGTTTAGCATTCGATACCTTATATGCCGAAGGCCAAAGACGGTATGTTGAAAGTTTATCTTCTTATGCCCGACAGTTTTTGGGGAGAATTGATAAACCGGATGTTAAAGAAATAAAAGGTTTAACACCAAGTATAGCCATAGAGCAAAAGGTTATTTCTACCAATGCACGTTCTACTGTTGGTACAAGTACAGAAATTTATGATTACCTAAAATTGCTTTTTGCAAGAGTAGGTAAAACCATTTCTCCTATTAGCGGAAATGAGGTTAAAAAACATGATGTAACTGATGTTGTAAACTATGTTCAGTCTTTAAAAGAAGATGAGAAATTGGCTATTTTAGTTGAAATTCCTCAAGAAAAAACAACAAAGAAATATAAAGAGATTTTATTGAATCAAGGATACTCTCGTTTGCTTATAGACAATAAATTGGTTGAAGTAGACGATTGGAATTTAGAGAACAATAGTTTTTTAGTTATAGACCGATTCAAGAAAAAATCTGATGACGAAGATTATCTTCAACGATTGGCCGAATCTTGCGAGTTGGCTTTTTATGAAGGTGGAGGAGAGCTTGTTCTACATTCTTTGGAGACTAATAATCAGCAAAGATTCAACAATAGATTTGAATTAGACGGTATGGAGTTTATGATTCCAAGTACCGATTTATTTAGTTTTAATTCTCCAGTAGGTTCATGCCCGTCTTGTCAAGGTTACGGAAAAACCATAGGTTTAGATAAAGAATTGGTATTTCCGAATCCAACAAAAAGCATTTACGACGGCTTAATTGCATTTTCTCATTTTAATGGGGTAGAAGATTGGGTGAATGAACTCTATAAAATGTGTGCCTCAATAGATTTATCTATCCACAAACCATATACAGAATTTACACAAGAGCAAAAAGATGCCATTTGGAATGGTAATGGAAAGTTTAAAGGAATAAAAGGATATTTTGATTACCTAGAATCGTCTTCATATAAAATTCAAAACCGTATTATTCTTTCTCGTTTTAGAGGTAAAACCGAATGCCACGAATGTGGAGGTAAACGACTTAGAAAAGAAGCACTTTGTGTGAAATTTGAAAATAAAGACATTGCAGATTTAATAGAAATACCATTAGATGAGTTGTTTTTGTTTTTTCAAAATGTTCAAATTTCAGAAGAAGACGCGCCAATTGCCAAGCGTATATTGGATGAGATAAACAGTCGTTTAGATTTATTATTGAAAGTAGGATTGCCATATTTAACACTGAGTAGAATGTCTAATACTTTGAGTGGAGGAGAGTCTCAGCGTATTCGGTTAGCGTGTTCTCTTAGTTCTTCTTTGGTGTCTTCTACTTATGTTTTAGATGAGCCAAGTATTGGATTACATGCTCAAGATACTGCTCGCCTAATTGAAGTTCTAAAAGGTTTAAGAGATATTGGAAATACGGTTATTGTTGTAGAGCATGACGAAGATATTATGCAAGCTGCAGATTTTATTGTAGATATGGGTAAGGAAGCTGGTGTAGCCGGTGGACATATTGTTTTTGCTGGAGATTATGAAAATTTATTAAAAGCCGAGGACAGTTATACAGCTCAGTATTTAAACAATAGTGTAAAACTTACAAGAACCAATAGAAAAACAGAATTTAGTGATTTTGTAGAATTAAAAGGCGCTAGAGAACACAATGTAAAAGGTGTGGATGTAAAAGTGCCGTTGAATGGATTTACAGTTGTTTCTGGAATGAGTGGTTCTGGAAAAAGTACATTGATTCGAAAAATTCTTTATCCTGCTTTACAGCGAAGCTTAGAGGTCTATGCCGATAAACCAGGTTTTTTCCAAGATTTAATTTATGATAAAGATTTTCTTACTGGAGTTGAATTTGTAGATCAGAATCCGATTGGAAAGTCTTCGCGTTCTAATCCTGTAACTTATATAAAAGCATTTGATGACATCCGAAATTTATTGGCAAAACAAGGTGTAGCCAGTCAAAGAGGGTATAAGGCAAAACATTTTTCATTTAACATTCCAGGCGGACGTTGTGAAGAATGTCAGGGTGAAGGTCAAATAAATATTGAAATGCAATTTTTGGCCGATGTAAAAATGGATTGTGAACATTGTAAAGGTCAACGTTACAAAGACGAGGTTCTTGATGTTAAATTCAATGAGAAAAATATTTACGACATTTTAAACTTAACAGTAGAACAAGCTGTAGAATTCTTTGATGAATTTGGCGAAAATAAAATTGTTAATAAGCTAAAACCATTATTAGATGTTGGTTTAGGATATGTAAAACTTGGGCAATCGTCATCTACGTTAAGTGGTGGAGAAGCACAGCGTGTAAAACTTGCAGCCTTTTTAAGTTTAACAAACAACAAAGAACGCAATCTATTTATTTTCGATGAGCCTACTACTGGGTTACACTTTCAAGATATACAGAAATTACTAAATGCATTTGATGCTTTAATTGCAAAAGGACATACCATTTTAGTTATTGAGCACCATCCCGATTTGATAAAGCAAGCCGATTGGAATATTGATTTAGGACCTTATGGTGGAAATAAAGGTGGGCAACTTATTTTTCAAGGTTATCAAAAGGATTTTTTAAATTGTAAAGAGTCTTTAACGGTTAAGCATTTATAAGATATTAGGAGCATTTAATTAAAATAAACCAAATGACAATTGATTTTTACAATTTTGAAGCGGAAAACATTAAGGGTGAAACTATAAAAATGTCATCTTTTAAAGGAAAAACTATAGTTGTTGTGAATACAGCAAGTAAATGTGGTTTTACTCCTCAGTTAGATGGTTTAGAAAAATTATACAAAACCTATAAAAACGATGGTTTGGTTATTTTAGGATTTCCATGTAATCAATTTGGTAAGCAAGACCCTGGTAATAATGAGGAAATTGAATCTTTTTGTGAAATAAATTATGGCGTTAGTTTTCACATGTTTTCGAAAATAGATGTGAATGGTGGAAATACTCATCCAATTTTTGAATTTTTGAAAAAAAACTTAGGAAGCTTATTTGGGCGACGTATAAAATGGAATTTCACCAAATTTGTGATCGATAAAAATGGAAAGCCAGTCAAAAGATTTAGCCCCACTACAACACCCGAGAAAATGGAATCCTATCTTAAAAATATT
>JBMYWP010000001.1:0-177272 GCA_049607525.1 Flavobacteriales bacterium | reverse complement strand
ACACTACTATTTATTAAAGTACATAAGAAAAACACCCCTATTGTCCCCTCAAGGGGACAATTTTCTAAAAACCTAACACTAAGCACTAAATTACATACTTCCCGTTCTTCCACCATCTACAGGAATATTAACTCCATTGATGTAAGAAGCAGCTGGCGAACATAAAAATGCTACAGTGTTAGCAATTTCTTCTGCTTCAGCAAAGCGCCCCATCGGAATAGCTGATACCATAGATTTACTTACATTTTCTATCGAATCTCCAGTTTTTGCCGCTTTATTTTCAATAATGCTTTTTAAACGTACTGTATTTGTTGCTCCAGGCAAAACATTATTTACCGTAATATTGAAAGCTCCCAATTCATTGGCAAGCGTTTTACTCCAACTTGCAACCGCACCACGAATGGTATTAGAAACACCCAATCCTTTTAATGGAATTTTAACCGAAGTAGAAATAATATTTACAACACGTCCGTATCCATTAGCCTTCATAGATTCCGAAAACACACGTACTAAATGGTGATTACACACCAAATGCATATTAAACGCAGCCAAAAACTCCTCTACAGGTGCATCAATTGCCAATCCACCTTTAGGACCTCCTGTATTGTTCACAAGAATGTCAACTTGTTTTACCTTATCTAAATACGTTTTTGCAGCATTTTCAACATCCGATGGATTAGAAAAATCTACAACAACAAGGTCGTGCTTTTGTCCGTTAGATACATCTAACTGTGATAATGCCAACTCTAATTTCTCTTTGTTTCTGGCAACTAAACAGATATTTGCTCCCAATTGAGACAGTTCAATGGCAGATGCAAGTCCTATACCTTGTGTACTTCCGCACACCACTGCTCTCTTTCCTGATAAATCTAAGTTCATAGGTTATGTTTGTTATTTTTTTACAATGAAAGTTTTACTTTCTTTATTTCCAAATTGCTTATTTACTGTAAAGATATACGATCCGTTTGGTAGGTTATTGATTGAAATTGGAGACGATAAGTCTTCTTTTTCTAAATGTAAAACTACCTTCCCTACCGTATCACAAATATCTGCTGACAAGGCATCACTTCCTTCAAAAAAGATAACACCTTTAGACGGATTAGGGAAAATCTCCCATTCCAATTTTACATCAACATTAGTTTGACCTAAAGGCCATTTACTTATAGCAAATGTATAATCTCCGGCCAAGGCATTTACAGCTTTAATACGCCCTGTTTTATTGTATATATTTCCAGTGTTTACTTCCTGATTTGAATAAGGCTGCCAAGATTGCGATCCATTTTCTCTATACATCAATACAATTCTTTCTTCAGAATACTCAGTGCTCGAAATGTTTTGCATTAAACCAAAATCTCTAATCTGATCCGAATTCCCATTATATCTGAATTCTAAATCCATTTCAATTCCAGATAAACTAGGGCTTTTTACTTGCCAATATCGATCTGGTGAAATAATATATTGAGCGTCGTTGTATGTTCCATGAGGACCTACCCAATTTTGCTGTAAAAATAATTGTACCGAATCTTGAGTTAGAGTATTCGTATTTACTTTTACATCTACCGAAGAATAATTTACATTGCCCGTTTCCTTTACCCAAATGTTTTCATGAAAAGCTGCTAAACTTATTCTATCATCATCATTTATGGTAACCATAGTCGGATTAAATGGGACAATAAAATTCTTTGTTGTAAACTGCCCTCCTAATTCTTCCAAATAAACTGCACTTCCACCATTTTCATTATAAAAAGCGATGGTTAAAGGCACTTTTGTATAATAGTTTGTTGCTTCTTTTAGGTTTTGAACAAATTCTATATCCACAGAAAATTCGGTTCCAGAAGGTGTAACTTGATAAGTATTTACATCAAATTGAGTCCACCCTTTTTGAAAAATCCAATCATTAAAAAATGCATCGGCATTAGTAAAACCATAATTCAATAAATGATCTCTAAACTGTTCCGAAGTAATGTCTTTAAAAGAATATTGTTCCAAAAGATCTTTCATCATCGGAAAAAACTGTGTATCTCCAGCATAAGATCTCATGGTATGAATGACATCTGCACCTTTGTTGTAAGTATGCCTACCGTAAGTAATATTTATTGGCATTTCGGCTAATATTTGAAATCCACCATCGGCCGTATGTGCAGTATTTAACATGTTTAAGTGATTGTTTCTAATCTCTTCCATGTATCTTTCTGTACCATAAACATCTTCTAAAAAGAAATAAGACAAATACTCTGCCCAACCTTCGTTTATCCACATTTCTTTGGCATCATTACAAGTTATTAAATTTCCAAACCAATGGTGAGCAAGTTCATGCGCCATAATGGTTTCTCCACTTAAATTCCCGTTCACTAAATTACTTGGATAAGCAATGTTTCCAGGGTGCTCCATGGCTCCCACTGGTGTAACGGCATAACCTATTTTTTCCCATTTATAAGCTCCAAATTTATTTTCGAAAGCATGGAAAGACGCTTCTAAGTTCACAAATGAAGCTTCTAGATTGGCTGAATCGGCAGGTAAACAAGCCAAAACAACTGGTATTTGACTTCCCGTAATACTTGTAAATGTTTTTGTAATTTCAATATATGGTGCAGCTGCCACCGATGCCAAATAAGTTGGGAAATCGGTTTCAGTTTCCCAAACCCTTAACAAAGTTGTAGGTGTTGGATTTGTAGATGAAATTAAATTTCCGTTGGCATAAGATGTAATGGAACTTGGTGTTGTTACGTTAAATTTAAAAGTTGAACGCTCAACAAAATTGTCAAAGCATGGAAACCATCCTCTACCAAAATTATGTGGTTCGTATTGAAAAGCGACTCCCAAATTATACCAATAACTTCCATTAAAATCGAATCCACCAAATGTACTTCCATCAACCAAAGGAGTACCATGGTAATATACTTGTACAACATTGGTGTCGGCAATGTTGTTTACAGCTCCCAAATCAACCAATAAACTCTGGTCGGTATGATTAAACGTGGTGGCTGTTTGGTTATATTTTACCGAATCTACAGTAAGTCCAAATAAATCTAAACGTATGGTGTTTTGTCCAGAAATTAACGACGTAAATTTAACCTCACAAGCCGCAGAAATGTTTTCGTTTTGGCCATCTGTTAAATCTAAATCGATGGTATAATTAATGATGTCAAAAGTATCGCTTCGTGAATTGTTTCCCACATCTGCCAAAGCTAATGAAGCCGAAGATGTTAAAGGCAGTTTAAAATGTTGACAGGTATTCTTTTGGGCAAACCCAAAAGTGGAAACCATTCCAAACACTAAAATTAAATTTCTCATATCTCAGACCATTTAACAGTTCTAGTTACAATTCTATCGTTTTTCAAATAGGTTTTATAACGTGCTGTAATCACAATATTATTTAAATCTTTAATGTCTTTTTTAGGCAATTGGGCTTCTCCATTAGCTCCACTTATGTCTTGTAATTGAAAGTTTAAGAATTTACCTTCGCTTAACTCTCCATAATAGAATCGAACGTTTGATTGTCCCGAAGACATTTTTGCACTAAGCATGTTTCCTTTCTTTGACACTTCTATGGTATTTCCAAGGATACGTTCATCACCATTTTCTTTCCATTCGCGCAAACCAACACCTGGATATTCTTTATGGAATTCTAACTCACTTAACTTATTTCCGTTTTTATAAAACTTTTCTTGTAATCCGTGCTTTAAGTCGTCTTTATATGTATTTACTCTAAACACTTTTTCTCCATCGTAATACCAAAGTGCCTTACCTTCTTTTACACCATTGTTGTAATTTATACGCGCACGCAATTTCCCAGAATCATAATAATCTAGAGACTCACCGTGTTTTTTACCGTTTTTATAGTTGATTTGAGTTCTGAATTTCCCATCAGGAGTTTTTGAGACAAACAAACCGTCTTTTTCACCTTTTTCATTACGATGATTTATTTTCACAGGTTCTTTCTTAACCTCAACTTGTCCTGATTTATCAGAATTACATGCAAATAGAGTTAACCCCAATGCAAACACAACTATTCGTTTCATTTTCTTTTCGTTTAGATTCAATGGCTCAAAGATAATGAAATAGACGATATGTGTTGTTAAACCTATTTTTCTTGACAGAAATGATTTTTATTTAAGTTGGATTTCTTCTCGAAGGTTGATTTGACTAACGCTGAACCACCTCATCAACTAGGGTTGACACTCCTCCAAAGAAGCAATAATTTTTCAAGGTGGATACTGATATT
The DNA here is from genome assembly GCA_049607525.1 of Flavobacteriales bacterium. Lineage (GTDB taxonomy): Bacteria > Bacteroidota > Bacteroidia > Flavobacteriales > CAJXXR01 > JBMYYR01. The sequence continues at coordinate 173,047 of JBMYWP010000001.1, read as the reverse complement.
CTCTGCTTGAAACAAAAAAACTTATTATCTTTATCAAAAAAGAAAATACTATGGCGGTACAAGCACCTTTTAATTTACATAAATGGATAGAAGAAAATAGAGATTTACTTAAACCACCTGTTGGAAACAAGAATTTATATGCTCAAGCAGGAGACTTTTTTGTAATGGTTGTTGGTGGTCCTAATGCAAGGAAGGATTATCATTACAATCAATCTGAAGAATTGTTTTATCAGTTAGAAGGGAATATTTGTGTGAAAATTCAAGAAAATGGAGAAGCTAAAGAAATTCATTTAGGTCCTGGAGATATGTTTATGTTACCAGGTGGAATTCCGCACTCGCCAGGAAGAGGAGAAAACTCTGTAGGGCTTGTTGTAGAAAAAGTAAGAAAAGGAAAGGTAAAAGACGGATTATTATGGTTTTGCGACGAATGCAATCACAAACTTTACGAAGAATACTTTCCATTAACAGATATTGAAAAGGACTTTTTACCTATTTTCAAAAAGTTTTATGCCTCAGAAGAGTTAAGAACATGTAACAATTGTGGACACGTTATGGAAACTGATCCTAGATTTGTAGAGGCTGAATAACATAAAACCGATTTACTAAAAAATCTACCTACTTAGGTAGATTTTTTTTTATGTTTATTCATGTAAATAAAGATATATTATTCAGCTTATTTAGTGTGGAAATAGATACCAAAACGAGTGGTTTCATCATCCAAAAATGTACATCTTAAATGGAACTCATGTTAAATATGAATTCAAACTTTAGAATATTTATTAAAAAACCGAATGGAATAAGTATATTTCTCTAAATTTGTGCTTTAATGACAGTTGGCAATCCAAACATACTCTATTTTTTAATCGCCATTGCGGTGGTTGTTCTTATTCATTTGCTAAACCTACAGAGGTTTAAGAAGGTTTATTTTTCAAATATTAGGCTGTTAAACACGGTAATAGAAGAGAAAAGAAAGCGTTCTAAATTAGAAAATATTTTCTTAATTATTTTGCGTTCTCTTATTGTTGGTTGTTTAGTTTTCGGATTTAGTAAATTTATTTTCCAGCCAAATACACAAATCGGGAATCAACAAGACGTTGCCATTTATGTAGATAACTCTTTAAGTAATTCTCGTAAAATTGGTGAACCAAATCTATTAGATCTTCAAAAGAAATATGCACGAGAGTTGGTGGAATCTTTAGGAGATGATTTTAGATACCATATTATTTCTAACGATTTTTATTCGGGAAAACACGCCAAGTTTATTGATAAAAATGCGGCTCTACAAAAATTGGACAACCTGCAGTTAAGTCACTTTACAAAATCTTCAGATTTTATATTGAACAAAACAGCACAAAGTCGAAAGAATTACTCCGAAAACAGAGGAAATATACAATTCTATTTATCCGATTTTCAAAAAAATCAACACCTTTTAGAATCTTTTTCAAAGGATACCACTCAAACGTATTTAATACCGTTACAATCGTTACAAAACGAAAACATAAGCATAGAACAAGTGGCTACAACCTCTCCTATTCTTATTAAAAACGAGCCTATAAATCTTGTGGTTTCATTAAAAAATCACAATGACAAAGGCTTTAAATCACTTCCATTAAAAATATACAGTGGTAACACGCTAAAAACGGTTCAGCAAATAAATTTAGAACCTTTAGAAGAACTTAATGTAAAGGTAGAATTACGTTTAAAACCTGAAGAAAGCAATCAATTAAAAATTGAAATTGAAGATCATAGTTTTGATTACGACAATGTGTTTTACACCGCTTTAAAAGCAAAAAAACAATTGAAAGTTGCACATATCTACGGAAAATCGCCCAACGTAGCTTTCAATAATCTTTACAACACGTCTTTATTTAACTATAAAGCCATTCAAGAAAACAATATTGATTACTCGACTTTAGACAGTTACGATTATTTTATTTTAGATGAATTGAGTCAATGGAATTCTGGATTGGCTATTCAATTAAAAGACATTCTTAATGCAGGAAAAAATGCACTTGTCGTTCCATCTCAACATTTAGACAAGATAAATACATTTCTTTCTCAACTTGGGCCACAACATATTGGTTATAAAAAACAAACTCAAAAAACACATCGATATACGCTAAACAAGCTTCATCCTATATTTAAACGAATGTTTGGTAAAAAACAAGAAGATGAACTTAGCCAGATTAACCAAATTGAGTTTCTGAAACCTCTACATCCAAACCCAGAAGAGAAATCTATTATTCTAAGTAATAACCAGGTACCTTTTTTAAGTTCGTTACCCATTAACAAGGGAGCTATTTATTTGATGTATTCTAACCTGAGTACAAATACCAATTTTTCTCAACACCAAATGTTTGCGCCTTTAGGAATAAATATGGCTTTTATTAATGGTAAAAAGTCCAACAATCACATTACTTTGGGATTACTGGAACGTATAGATGTATCAACGAACTTAAAAGCGGAAAATATTAAGATTCAATTTGGAGAAAAACGCATTTCGGCAAACGTAAACCGATTTAAGCAAAACAAATATATTTCTATAGACGAACAGTTTACAGACATCGGTTTTTTCGATATTTTGAACAAAGACGAAACCATTGCCACATACGGGGTAAATGAGAACAGAAAAGAAAGTGACATGCAATTTCATACCGCAGACAGACTTAAAAAACTCGGTGAAACAGCATCTCATTTACATATTTTAGATACCAAGAAAAAGAACTGGAATACTTTTATTAATAATCAAAAACACAGGCAAAACGATTGGCTATATTTTCTTTATGCCGCTTTGTTTTTGTATATTATTGAAATGGTATTCGTATTATTTTTAAATAAGAATTCAACGCATGAAACTGCTCATTAAAAATGTCACAATTGTAGATGTAGAATCTGCTTATAACGGACAAACTTTAGATGTTTTAATTGAAAACGGACGCATTAAAGAAATTGGAAATTCCATTTCGGAACCAAATGCCGATGAAATTGTAGATGAAGAGCACTTATATTTATCTCAAGGTGCTTTTGACCTCATCGGGTCTATACCCGAACCTGGAGAAGAATATAAAGAAAGCTTGCAGAGTGGTATGAAAGCGGCACAAAAAGGTGGTTTTACGTCGATTGGATTAGTACCCCACAACCTTTCTCCTTGCGATAAGGTTGAAAAAGTGATGTTTTTAAATCAGAATTGTGCAAACAACACTGTTGACATTAAACCGATTGGAGCCTTAACCAATGGTTTAAAAGGTGAAAATATGGCCGAATTATACGACATGTATTCCAATGGAGCTATTGCCTTTGCCCAAAACCGTACTTTTTTAAAGAATACCGAAGTGATGAAAACTGCCGTTGAATACAGTCGTATTTTTAACGGAACAGTTATGAGTTTTCCTTATGATGATGCCATCTGTAAAGACGCCATGGTTCACGAAGGGAAAATATCTGTATTTTTAGGCTTAAAAGGAAATCCTTCTATTGCTGAGGCAATGGGTGTTTCTAGAGATTTATCTATTGCCGAATATACAAAAGGAAATATACATTTCGCCTGTATTTCATCTAAAGAAAGTGTAGATAAAATTCGTGAGGCTAAAGCCAACGGCTTACCTGTTACAGCATCTGTTGCTGTACATAATCTAGCCTTTACAGATGACAGTTTACTTGGTTTCGACCAAAATTTAAAGGTCATACCTCCTATTAGGTCAGAAGAAGATAGAGAGGCATTAATAGAAGGTTTAATTGATGGAACAATAGATTGTGTTGTATCTAACCATCATCCTCAAGATTTAGATGCCAAACGTTGCGAATTTTCTATTGCCCAATTTGGTGCCTTAAGTTATCAATCAACTATTCCGGCAGCATACGAAGCTCTGAAAGACAAAATGGACCTTGATGTATTTATGAGTTTATTCTCGCAAAAACCACACGCGGTTATTAACACAAAGTCTATTGGAATAGAAGTTGGAAATCTAGCCAATTTAACTCTGTTTACAACACACCATACCTATACGTTCTCTAAAGAGCAAATTGTTTCTAAATCAAAAAACTCACCTTATATCAATTCCGATTTTTCTTGGAAAAGCTTCGGAACATACAATAAAGGCATATGGACGAAAAACTAAAATATATTACTCCCGAATTTATTCACGAATTTGGGAGTTTAGATTTTTTAGCCAATCAGATTGTTGAGGGCTTTATGAGCGGAAAACACAAAAGTCCGTATCAAGGATTTTCTGTGGAATTTGCTGAACACAGATTGTACAACCCTGGCGATTCTTTAAAGCACATTGATTGGAAACGTTATGCCAAAACCGATAAATTATTTATTAAAAAATACGAAGCTGAAACCAATTTAAGGTGTCAGTTTATTCTCGATGCATCAAGTTCCATGTTTTTTCCTGTGCAAAAACAATGGACCTACCAAGAACCAAATAAATACCTATTCTCAACCTACGCCATTGCATCGCTCATGCAATTATTTAGAAAACAAAGAGACGCAATAGGATTAAGTATCATTGGAGAATCGCTTTTAGAGCATACAGAAATAAAGAATTTGGAGTCTCACCAATACGAATTGTTTAAAAAACTTGAACAACAATTGGTGCATTTTAATACAAATAGCCCAAAAACAACGTCGTTCTCTGAGCATTTAAAAACCTTGGTTCTACCTATCAAAAAACGCTCTGTGTTTATGTTGTTTTCAGATCTTTTATTTGATACTGATGAAGCATTTAAAGCATTTATTTCGAGTTTGGAATACCTGAGACACAATGGCCACGAAGTTATTGTATTCCACTGCCTAGATTATGATAAGGAAGTGGATTTAAACTTCTCTGCAAACCACCTAGAGTTTATTGGTTTAGAAAACGAAGGAAAACTGAAAGGTGATGTTTCTAACCTAAAAAAGGCCTATCAAGAAAAAATGACAGACCTTTTAAAAGATATTAAATCTTCGATAATAGAAACAAACAATACATATGTACCTGTTAATATTAATGAAGACATTAGCCATGTTTTAATGGCGTATATGAGTATGAGATCGAGTTTATAGAGTCTCCTTTAACCATTTAAAGAACTCTCTTTGCCAAATCATACCATTTTGAGGTTGCAATACCCAATGGTTTTCTTCTGGGAAATACAAAAATCTCGATTTTAAACCTTTAAGTTGAGCCAACTGAAAAGCTTCCATCCCTTGATTTTCTGGTACTCTAAAATCTTTACCTCCATGAATAACCATTATTGGTGTATTCCAATTGTCGGCAAATTTATGAGGTGAATTTTTTAAATAAAGCTCCTTATTAGCCGGATCCCAATAAGGTCCTCCAATGTCCCAGTTTGCAAAAAACAACTCTTCTGTTGTTCCGTACCAAGACTCTAAGTTAAACAGTCCGCAGTGCGAAATAAACGATGAAAATCTATTTTCGTGGATACCAGCAAGCATGTATACCGAATAACCTCCATAAGACGCTCCTACAGCACCAACGCGTTCTTTATCTACAAACGGTTCTTTTCTTAAATCGTCTATGGCCGAAAGGTAATCTTGCATAGGTTGTCCACCCCAATCTTTACTAATGGCTTCATTCCATTCTTGTCCGAAACCTGGTAAACCTCTTCTATTTGGGGCAACAACAATATATCCTTTTGCAGCCATAAGTTGGAAATTCCATCTCGTTGAATAAAACTGAGATACCATAGATTGAGGTCCACCTTGGCAATACAATAAGGTTGGATATTTCTTATTTTTATCAAAATTTGGAGGATAAACAACCCAAGTCAGCATTTCTTTACCATCTGTGGTTTTTATCCAACGCTTTTCAATTTGGCTTAATTCAATAGAATTATAAACCTGATCATTGATGTGTGAAATACGTCTCACACTTTTATTTTTTTGCAATCCAAAAATTTCCGTAGCATGATTCATGTCTTGTCTAGACACTAAGATTTCGTTACCTAAATCTTCTATTACTCCGTAATTATGGTCTCCTTCAGAAATTCTATTAATAACGATGTTTGAAAATCCTTGAGTAAAATCAAGCTCAAACACTTGGTTGGACCCTTTAAATGGCGCTACAAAATAAATTTTAGACTCTTCTTTTGCCCAAATGTAACTAAGAACCGTTTCAGAAAATTGGCTTGTTAAATTGATGCGTTTTTTGTCGGAATAATTCATAACGAAAATGTTATTTTTATCCGACTCATAACCATCTCTTTCCATTCTTAACCAGGCCAATTGCTTTCCTGAATTAGAAAAAGAAGGATTATTATCGTATCCTAAATTTTCTTTCGTTAAATTTTTTGTTTTACGAGTTACAATATCAAATTCGTAGATATCGGTATTGGTACTCGTAGCATATTCTTTGCCTTCTTTCTTTTTTGATACATATAAGATATGTCGACTGTTTGGAGCCCAAATAACATCTTCGGCACCTCCAAACGGATTGGTTGGTACATCGAAGGGCTCATTTTTCATCACATCAATTTTTTCACCAAAAAGCCTTCCTTTACTATAGCTTTCTACAAAAACATGACTGTATTCCTTGTCATTCCAATGCGACCAATGTCTGTAATTTAAATCATCAATCACTTTAACATCTGCCTTGGGCATATCTGGGTGTAAACGTTTTGTTTTACGCAATTTTGTCTCTTTGGTGTACAAAACATATTTACCATTAGGAGAGTATTTAAACACAGAAATGGGTTTCGACGAATTCATAATCTTCATCTTCTTGTCTCCATTTGCCTGCATTTCATACCAAAACCCTTTGTACATATACCCAATTTTATTTGAGTTTGGAACAACGGTTACATCTGTTACACTGGACTTGTAATTTGTTAACGAAGTTAAACTTCCGTCTTTTAAAGACATTGAATATAAATTCGAAGACCCAGAGTTTCCTTTTATATTCTTTTCAGAAATTCCTACAAGAGCGGTTTGCTCATCTGTGTTTACTTGTTTTACTGATATATGTTTCAAATTCCATAACATTTCTTCTGTAAATGGAACTTTATCCTGTGCCATCAAGACAGAGGATAATAAGAAAAGTGTCGTCGTAACGAAGTTTTTCATTGTCATAATTTAAGATCAAAATTCTTAAAACTGTTTCATTTTTATGCCATTAATTTTAGAATTTTAAACATCTTCCAAAATTAATTTTCGCAAGGTACGAATTTACACAAATCAGTTCAAAAAAAATATCCTGCTCTTTCAAAATAGAAAAGCAGGATATTTTAGAAATATTTTCTTTTTAGTTTTTAAAGAAATCAACGCGTCGATTCTTACTTAAATCATCTGATTGAGGTTTCACCTCTCCGTTACTTACAAGTTTAAATCTTTTAGGACTAAATCCATATTTTTTAACGAGAGTGTCTAAACATTTTTGAGCACGTCTGTCTGCTAAATTCTGATTGTAATCTTTAGCACCACGCTTATCTGCATTACCTTCAATTCTTATGTTTAAGTTTTCGTCGGCCTTTAATGCATTTACTAAATCTGTCATTTCTCCAGAACGGATATCTGTTTTATCCGTATCAAAATATACACTTGCAAATGGTTTTTCTCCAGTTCCACATCCCGAACATCCACAAGATCCATCGCATTTTCCTTCTGGGCAATTGCAAGCATCAGAACATTGTGTATTCATTGTAGAATTTGAAGAATACACTCCATTTCCTTTCGAGTATACAAATACTTCTTTTAGGTCTGTAGAAGTTGCTTCTACCATTTTTCCTTCACCAATTTTTGCAGTTCCGTTTCTTAATTCAAATGAATTTTTATCTCCAGTTGGGTGATCCCAGTATGCAAATTTATTTGGATTTAAAGTATATCCATGCTTAGAAAAGAATGTATTTAAATCGTCCATAGAATCGAAATAAACAATATTTCTAGATTCTGTTTCTTTTAAACGGTTGTCATTATAATAACGTTCACCTGCTGCATCTAAACCTTTATCAATGTTTATTCTTGCAATATATTTACCACCTAACCTTTGCTTTTTGATTTTCAAAATAATATCCGATCGACCTTCCGTCAATTCGTCAATATTGGTTTGTTGGGCAATGGCCATTGTCATGGCGAAAATAGAAAGTAGAGAAACTAATAAATTCTTCATAATCAATATTTTTTGTTTAAAGATATGTTTTTTTCCTTAACAGTAACGTTATAAACCGCCTGATTTATATACGAATACATATATTTTTTTCTTCGGTAAAGAAATGTAAGGCTTCAAATCCACCTTCACGTCCTACTCCAGATTGTTTTGCTCCACCAAATGGTGTTCTTAAATCGCGAAGCAACCATGTGTTTACCCAAACAATTCCGGTATCTAAATCGTGAGCCATTTTGTGGGCTGTATTTAAATCTTTTGTCCAAACTACGGCGGTAAGTCCGTATTTTGTATCGTTTGCCATTTCTAAAGCTTCCTCTTGAGTATCGAAAGGCATAATGGTAACCACAGGTCCAAAAATTTCTTCTTGGTTTGTACGACAAGTGTTATCTAGTCCAGAAATTACGGTTGGAGATAAATAAAATCCATTTTCAAAACCTTCTGGAAAAACTCTTTCCCCTCCAGTTTCAATAATTCCACCTTCTTCTTTTGCTAGAGCTACATAAGACAATACCTTGTTCATATGAGCTTCAGAAACAACGGCTCCTACTTTGGTACTTTCGTGGAAAGGATTACCAACAGTAAGTTGTTTAACACGTGATACAAACTCGGCTTTAAACTTCTCGTATATTCCTTTTTGCACATAAATTCGAGATCCACACAAGCAAATTTGACCTTGATTAGCAAATGATGATCTAACAACACCAGATAGCATTTTATCAAAATCACAATCGTCGAAAATTATCACCGGGTTTTTCCCTCCAAGTTCAAGAGATGTTTTCTTAAACATTGGTCCCGTAATTTTCGAAATATGTGCTCCAGTTACCGTTCCTCCTGTAAATGAAATGGCCGGAATATTCGGATGCTCAACAATGGCTTGTCCAACGTCTCCACCTAAACCATGTACGATGTTTAAAACACCATCTGGTAATCCAGCGTCTTTACATATTTTCCCAAATAAATAAGCCGTCATTGGTGTCATTTCGCTTGGTTTTGCAATAACACAGTTACCCGATGCTAATGCTGGTGCTATTTTCCAAGTGAATAAATATAATGGTAAATTCCAAGGCGAAATACAACCTACAACACCCAATGGTTTACGTTGGGTATAGTTTATGGCTGTTCCGTCCATGTCATAAGCATGTTGCTGATCGTGCAAAATAGCGGTGGCAAAAAATTCCATATTAGATGCCGCTCTTGGAATATCAACAGCAGTTGCTAAACTAAGTGGTTTACCGTTGTCTTTTGCTTCTGCCATAGCTAAAGCTTCTAAATTATCTTTTACACCATTGGCAATGGCCATCATAATTTGAGAGCGTTTTTGCTTTGGAGTTTTTGACCAGATAGGAAAAGCTTGGCTTGCCGCTTTATAGGCTTTTTCTACATCTTGTGCGTCACTGGCTGGAATAGTAGAATAAATTTCTCCATTCGAAGGATTCACATTGTCTAAAACCTTTCCAGAAACCGATGATTCAAACTGACCACCAATGTAATTTAGAATTTCAATCATGTTTAGTCTTCTTTTACGGTAAGTTGCTCAATTCTTTTTTCGTAATCCACACCTTCAAAAATACGTTGAACATAAATTCCTGGTGTGTGAATTTGATTTGGATCTAAGGTTCCTGCAGGAACTAATTCTTCAACTTCTGCAATTGTAATTTTTCCGGCTGTTGCCATCATCGGATTAAAATTACGAGCTGTTCCTTTAAAAATAAGATTTCCAGCCGTATCTCCTTTCCAAGCTTTTACAATAGCAAAATCAGCATCAAAAGCTTCTTCCATTAAATACGTTTTTCCGTTAAAAACACGTGTTTCTTTTCCTTCGGCAACTTCGGTTCCAACTCCGGCAGGTGTGAAAAATGCAGGAATACCAGCTCCAGCTGCTCTACAACGTTCTGCTAAAGTTCCTTGAGGAATTAAATCTACTTCTAATTCTCCCGACAACAATTGACGTTCAAACTCTGCATTTTCTCCAACGTAAGACGAAATCATTTTTTTGACTTGCTTACCTTGCAGCATTAATCCAATTCCGAAATCATCTACTCCAGCATTGTTAGAAATACAGGTTAATTCCTTCACATTCATATCAACCATAGCCGAAATAGAATTTTCTGGAATTCCACACAATCCGAAACCACCTAGCATGATAGTCATTCCGTCTTTTATATCTTTTGTTGCCTCTTGGGCGTTTTTCACTGTTTTATTAATCATAACCTTAGTTTTTTAGAATTCTGGATCTGATGGATCTTCCCCATCCTCACCAAATTGCGCTTCATTATACTTTTTACAATCTAATTCTATTTCCATTTTACCGCTTGGTTTTTCAAATTTTCCTGAAGAAATATCCAAACTCTTATCGGCATAAATGCTTTTCATCATTTCTCCCCAAATAGGTAAAGCCATATTTGCACCTTGTCCGTATTTGGTAGAACTAAAACGAACGGCCGCATCTTGACAACCTGTCCAAACTCCAGTAACTAAATTTGGAACCATACCCATAAACCATCCGTCCATGTTGTTTTGAGTTGTTCCAGTTTTACCAGCAATTGGGTTTTTAAACCCATACTTTCGTCCTCTTAATCGAGTTCCTGTTCCGAATTTAGATACACCTTCCATTAAATTAACTACGGTATAAGCTTTTTCTTCACTTAAAACAGCTGTTGTTTCTGGCTGATATTGGTAAATGATTGTACCGTTTCTATCTTCAATTTTAGTAATAAAAATAGGTTCGGTGTAAATTCCTTTGTTTGCAAATGTTCCATAAGCACCAACCATTTCATATAAACTAATATCTGGTGTTCCTAAACAAATTGAAGGTACTCGAGGGATATCAGATGTTATACCCATTCTTCGAGCCATTTTAATAACCTTTTCTGGTCCAACTTTTTTCATTAAAAAAGCTGTAATATTATTCATAGAGTTCGCCAAACCATATTTTAATGACACTACACCACCTTTTTTTCCTCCGGCATTTTTAGGCGTCCAATCTCGTAACAATCCATACATTCCTTTTTCTATAGTCACCGGAATATTTGGAACTTCTTCACATGGAGAAAATTTTAACTGATCTATCGCAGTAGCATAAACTAATGGTTTAAACGTAGATCCCACTTGTCTTTTACCCAACTTTACGTTGTCGTATTTAAAGAATTTATAATCTATTCCTCCTACCCAGGCTTTAATAAATCCGGTTTGAGGATCCATACTCATAAGCGAATGGTGTAACAAATATTTGTTGTGTAAAATAGAATCGTTTGGTGTAAGAAGTGTGTCTACAATGCCATGCATGGTATAAAGTTCCATGTCTACCTTTTCATCAAAAGCTTTATCAATGTTTTCTTCAGAAACACCGGCTTTTTTCATTTTTCGGTAACGGTCGGACTGCTTTTTTGTACGTTCTAAGTTATCTGCAATTTTCTTTTTGGTATAATCCCAAGGCCATGGCGCTTTTTTACGCCATTTCATGTGATTATACATTTGCTCTTGCAATACTTTATTGTGTTTATTTACGGCTTGCTCTGCATATTTTTGAATACGAGAATCAATAGTCGTATAAATTTTTAAACCATCGGTATAAATGTTGTAATCGTCTCCATTTGGCTTTTTTGTGGTTTTAATCCACTTTTTCAATTCTTTTCTTAAGAATTCTCTAAAGTATGTCGATGAACCCGTCACATGACTTTCTTTATGGTAGTCTATGGTTAATGGGAGGGCTTTTAGTGAATCAAATTCTTCTTGATTAATCAATTCATTCCTCAACATTTGTCCAAAAACCGTATTTCGTCTATTTAAAGCACGATCATTTTCTCGATCTAAAGATTTCTTTGGATTAAACAAACCAGGGTTTTTAGCCATACCAACAAGTATTGCGCTTTCTTGACGATCTAAATCTTTCGGTAACTTATCGAAATAAATTTTTGCCGCAGATTTTATTCCAACAGCTTGATATAAAAAATCAAACTTATTGTAATACATGGCAATAATTTCATTTTTGGTATAATGACGCTCTAAACGGGCTGAAATCACCCATTCTTTGAATTTCTGTTGAACTCGTCCAATTTTTGATTTTGATCGCTCTCCTGTAAACAACATTTTAGCCAATTGTTGCGTAATCGTAGAACCTCCTCCTGCATTTCTACCTACCGCGGCATTTGAAATGGCACGAGCAATAGCATACCAATCTATTCCAGAATGCTCTCTAAAACGCTCATCTTCGGTAGCAATTAGAGCATTTACTAAATGCGGCGAAAGTTCTTCGTAGCTCACGGGCGTTCTATTTTCAAAATAGTACTTTCCCAATTCTTTACCATCGTAGCTTAAAACCTGAGAGGCAAAATTATTTTCGGGATGTTCAATATCTTCAATATCTGGCAGATCTCCAAACCAACCCATAGATGCAAAGAAAACTCCAAAACCAATAACAATAAACGGAGCCGAAACCATGCACCAAATCGCAAGAATGATGCGTTTAGTCCAGTTTACCTTTCCATTTTTATCGGTACTTTTTAATTTCTCGGCAATAAATGAATAAACCTTTGTTGATTTAATATTAACCAAAATCGGTTTTATTCGATTTAATATCGGTTCTAATTTCTCTTTAATTTTCATGTTTCTGAATACTAAAAGCCAATTTTTCTATTCCTACCAAAGTATCTTTTCGCATTGCCTGCCAAACGTTTACTTTATAATTTCCTTTTTGATTGATGTTTAGAGGATAATGTAAATACATTTTTTTGGATGCCCCAATTCCTCCCCCAAGCCATTCTCCACTTGGCTTAGCCAACATATACTGTAAGGTATCTTCTTTTGTTTCGCCATTTGGCCATTCTACACGCGTAAAGAAATAAATATTTCTAAAGGCATAATCGTTATTGTGTTGAATGTGAAAAAATGCATTTAATGGCTCTTCTTCCTCAATTGTAAATTGATACTCTGTTGGGTCGTTCCAAAGCATTTTCGCTTCCGAAAATTCTTTTACCTGGCTAAATATTTCTGGCTTTCCGCAAGAAAATAAAGTGAATACACCAAAAATAAGTAAGAATTTATTGATCATTTGTTCCTTTATCTTTATTCGGATTATTTTTTCGTCTTGGATTTTGCTTACGTCTTGGATTCGGTTTTTTAGGTGTTGCATCGTTACCTTTATTTGCCTTTTTCTGTTGAGCAACAAAAGCCTCCATTCCACCATCGCTAGGTTTAGGAATCGATTTTCTTTTTCGACCAGGATTTCCAATATTTTTTTGTCTCATAGCCTTTTGTTTCTCTTCTCTGCTTTGAGGCGATGATTTCTTTGGTCTGAAATTTGAAGAATCTTGAGATTTTTCTGGAGTATTTTTATTGGAATTAGGTTTGTTTTTAGCGATCACCCTTTCACCTCTACTCCTATTATTTTTTCGATTTCTAGGATTTCTAGGCTCCCTTTTCGAACTATTTATATTTTCCGAATCAGAATCGTTTCTCTTTACATTCGAACGTTTATTTGCCGTTACCGAAGTGTTTTCGCGATTTCTAACTTTAGCTTTTGGCTTTCTGTTTCGTCTTCCTCTTGAAGCATCAAAACGTGTTAAACTGTCCTGACCAACAACATTTTCAAAATCTACTTTTGCTTCCTCTTCCTTAATAATAGCATACTCGTCTAAACTTTCCGGATAAATATTATCGGCATTTAAAGCCTGAACTTCTTTAACTTTATCTAAAGTAAGTTCTACCCAACTCATTTTAAATTCTTCTTGAATACTATATAAAATCTTACCTCCAAAAATATCCATCTTTTGAAATTGAGCTCTTCCAGATTTTAATTTCAAAGCCGTTTGAGGTGGAAAATCTTTTAATGCATCTACGTAAGAATCTAGTTCATAATTTAAACAACATTTTAATTTACCACACTGTCCGGCAAGTTTTTGAGGATTCAAAGACAATTGTTGGTATCGTGCGGCACTTGTGTTTACAGATCTAAAATCAGTTAACCAAGTCGAACAACAAAGCTCTCTACCACAAGATCCAATTCCGCCCAAACGTGCAGATTCTTGACGTGCACCAATTTGGCGCATTTCAATTCGGATTTTAAATTCTTGAGCCATTACTTTTATCAACTCTCTAAAATCTACACGATCTTCTGCCGTATAAAAGAATGTTGCTTTACCATTATCTCCCTGAAATTCAACATCGGTAATTTTCATTTTCAATCCAATATCCGAAGCCATAATTCTTGTTCGGTACATGGTATCTTTTTCTCTACCACGAGCAAGTTGCCATTTATCTAGATCGGCTTGGTTAGATTTACGGTATATTTTTTTTATTTCGTCGCTGTCTTTTTCTACACCTTTTTTTCTAAGTTGTAATCGAATAAGCGCACCAGCCATAGAAACAATTCCGATGTCGTAACCCGGACTTCCCTCTACGGTAACAACATCCGACGCTCTTAGCTGTAATTTATCTTGATTTCTATAAAAACCTTTTCTTCCGTTTTTAAAAGTAACCTCTACTATATCTTGTTTTGGGTCATGTACTTCGCTTAACCAGTTAAAAACTGGCAATTTCGAATGACATGTTCCACATGCACCACCGCTCCCACAAGATCCGGCACTACTGCAACCACTACACCCCATACTGTTCTACGTTTAGTTTTTTGTGAAGATTTCGAGCCACTTTAAACGATAAATCTAAAAATACAATTTTTGAATTTGCATTCTGATTAATCTGTTTGCAGGCCAACTCAATTTCTTCGATTATGTTGACACAGTTTTGAGCATGAACAAAGGGACAAAAATTTTGAATGTTAAAAGTCACATCTTTCAATTCGAAATGAGACAATTCGCTCATTTGATAATTTTCTAAAAAAGCTTTCCTAAAATATTCCATGGCAAACTCTAAAAAGGCAATTTGTTTTTCTCGCCCAAGTTTAGAAATATCATTTACCCACTGCACCATAAGGTTTAACTTTTGTTTTTTCAAGGCCTGAAAACAAAGTCGAACCCATTCCACAAAAGTTAGAGAGTACAAATCTATATCTTCAGAATTTGCTACCCAGTGAATAGCCAGTGATAAATTTCCGTCAGAAATATTGGCAATACTTTTTGCTTGTTCTATTGAAGTTTGATGATTTTCCATCAAATAATTCTCAACAATCTGTGGTTGTAGTGGTCTTAAATTCGAACACTGCATACGCGATTGTAAAGTGGGTAAAATGTCTTCCATTCTTGTTCCTACAAACAACAGAAGTGTCTTCCCCATTGGTTCTTCAATAAATTTCAGCATTTTATTAGATGCTTGAACATTCATTTTTTCGGGACACCAAACAATTAAAACTTTGTATTCGCCTAAAAACGATTTTAAGTTTAAATCTCTTAAAATTTGTTGTCCTTCTTTTATATCAATTTGAGTTTGTTTTTTTTGAAAATTAGCAACATTTACCCATTGTTCAAGGTCTGAATATGGATTTTCGAGCATCATTTCTCTCCAAGTGGCTAAAAAATCTCGGCACGAAGCCGATTTTGAAGCGCTATCTTTGGCTACAGGAAAACTAAAGTGCAAATCTGGGTGCGCCAAATTGGACACCATTTTACACGATTGACATTTTCCACAAGCGTCTTTTTCTGTTCTCTGTTCACACAGAATATATTTAGACATTGCCCATGCAAAAGCAAACCCACCAGCCCCATGCCTATCGGCAATAAATTGAGCGTGAGCAACATGTTCATTTTGAACACTCTGTATATATCTATTGATATTATCTTCTTGTCCTAGGATATTCATTAACTGCATTAGAACAAATATACACTTTATTGTAAATTAATATAAAACATAACCTAAAACCTTTTTAATTTTTAATCCATTTCGAATTTAGAAAATTATTCGATGATATTCTGTATTTTAGCGCCAGTAAAACTTCAAACCATTTTCTGTAATGAAAACAATACATCATTTTAATTTTGAAAACAAAAGAGCTTTAATTCGTGTGGATTTTAATGTTCCATTAAACAGTAATTTCGATATTACCGATGACACAAGAATTCAAGCAGCTCTGCCAACCATAAATAAAATTTTAAAAGATGGTGGTTCTGTTGTATTAATGTCGCACTTAGGTCGTCCTGAGGCTCAAGAAAATAAATTTTCTTTAAAACACATCCAAAACTATTTATCTAAAGTATTAAATACCGAGGTAGGTTTTGCAAACGACTGTGTTTCTGAAGAAGCTTTTAAGCAATCTGCCGATTTAAAACCTGGACATGTTTTGTTACTTGAAAACTTACGTTTTTACAAAGAAGAGAAAAAAGGAAATACCGAATTTTCTGAGAAACTAGCAAAACATGGAGACATCTATGTCAACGATGCTTTTGGTACAGCTCACAGAGCACATGCATCTACTGCAGTAATTGCTAATTATTTCGAAAACAACAAATGTTTTGGAGATGTTATGGCAAACGAAATCGAAAACCTTGAAAAAGTATTATCGAGTGGAGAAAAGCCGGTAACTGCAATTATGGGTGGAGCTAAAGTATCTAGTAAAATAAGTATTATTGAAAAAATTCTTCCAGTTGTAGACCAATTAATTATTGGTGGTGGAATGAGCTATACTTTTGCTAAAGCTATGGGTGGAAACATCGGTAAATCTTTGGTTGAAGATGAATTACTACCGTTGGCTTTAGAGCTTATAGAAAAAGCCAAAGCAAACAATGTTGAACTCCATATTCCTGTAGATTCTTTAAATGCCGACGAATTTTCTAACGAAGCTAACCGTTGCGAATCTAAAATTGGAGAAGTTCCTGACAATTGTATGGGATTAGATATTTCTAAAGAAACCATGAAAAACTATCGTGAGGTTCTATTGAATTCGAAAACGATTTTATGGAATGGTCCGATGGGAGTTTTTGAAATGGAAAACTTTTCTGAAGGAACTAAAGCCGTTGGTCAGGCTGTTGCCGATGCAACTAAAAATGGAGCATTTAGCCTTGTTGGTGGTGGTGACTCTGTTGCTGCAGCAAAACAATTTGGTTTAGACAAACAAGTAAGTTATATAAGTACTGGTGGTGGTGCCATGTTGGAATACCTAGAAGGAAAAGAACTTCCTGGAATTGCTGCCATCTTAAAATAAGCACTTCATATTATTCATAAAAAAAGCCCCAATGTTGGGGCTTTTTTTATGTTTATTAATCGTCGTCATCATCGAAATAGTCTTCAAAATCAATATCAATGGTTTTAAATTCATCCAAATCTCGTCGATCTCGTTTTGTAGGCCTTCCTTCTCCTTGTTCTCTAAATTCTCCTTTATGGCGAATCACAAATTGCTCTTTAAATTTATCTAGTTCTTCCTGAGGAGTTCGATCTTCAAAACAAGTAATAGCTACTTTATAGCCTACTCTATTTTCAATGGCTTTTTCCACCACGTAAGTGTATTTAATTCGGTTTTTTTCGGCTGTAACTACATCTCCAACACAAACGGTTGATGAAGCTTTTGTTGAACGTCCGTTAATTTTTACTTTACCAGAATTACATGCTTTTCCGGCAATGGTTCTCGTTTTATACAAACGAATACTCCACAACCATTTATCTATTCTAACTTTTTCTTTTTCCATTCTTCAATGTGTTTTGCACGATGTTTACCAATACACTCAATAACATCTTGTTCATTTGCCTCCATAACGCCTTTCACAGAACCAAAAGTATTAAAAAGTAAATCGATACTTTTTTGACCCAGCCCTTTTATGTCATGGAGTTCGCTTTTCAAATTCTTATTTACGCGCCTTTTTCTATGGTGTGTAATACCAAAACGGTGCGCTTCATCCCTCATATGTTGAATAATCTTTAACGATTCTGATCGTTTATCTAAATACAAAGGATGAGGGTCTCCTGGAAAGAATAATTCTTCCAAGCGTTTAGCAATACCTAAAATGGCCACTTTACCATAAATATCTAAATTTTTTAATGCTTTTACACCAGCACTCAATTGCCCTTTACCACCATCTACAACAATAAGCTGAGGCAAAGGTTGTCCTTCATCCAGTAATCTTTTATAGCGTCGGGTAATTACTTCTGTCATACTTGCAAAATCATCGGGTCCTTCAACTGTTTTTATTAAAAAATGGCGATAATCCTTTTTAGATGGTTTTGCATTCCTAAATACAACACATGCCGAAACAGCTTCGTCTCCTTGAAAATTTGAATTATCGAAACACTCAATATGCACTGGTCTTTCATGTAATCTTAAATCTTTTTGAAGTTGATCTAACATTCTATGCTGATGCTTTTCTGGATCGGTTTGTTGAATTTGTTTCCACTTTTCGGCCCTAAAATACTTGGCATTTTTCACAGATAGATCCACCAATTGTTTTTTATCACCTCTTTGTGGTTGGTGTATTTGAAAATTTCCTCCTTTAATATCTACATTCAAATTTGTGAAAACCAGTTTAGATTGTGACGAAAATTTCTCTCGAATACTCGAAATCATACTTTTTAAAATGTCCTCATCAGATTCTTCAAGAACCTTTTTCACCTCTGTAGTATAGGCCTGAATAATAGATCCGTTCATGACTTTCAGAAAATTAAAATAGGCCGATTTTTCATCCGAAATTAATGAAAAAACATCAACATCATGTATTTGAGAACTTACCACCGTAGATTTTCGAGTGTAATCTTTCAAACTTTCCCATTTATCTTTCCAAATTTGTGCTTCTTCAAACTCAAAATCGGCGGCGGCCTGTTTCATTTTATTTTCTAAAACTTCTAAAACAGATTTTGTATTTCCCTTTAAAATAGAACGAATTTGCTTGATATCTTCATTATAAGATGCCTCTGACTGATAATCTTCGCAAGGGCCTAAACAGTTTTTTATATGATAATCTAAACAAACTTTAAATTTGCCTTTTTCAATATTTTCTTCACTCAATAAAAAGTTACAGGTTCGAATAGGAAACAATTGTTTGAGTAATTCCAACATAACCCTAACCATATAAACACTAGTATAAGGCCCAAAATATTCCGATCCATCTTTTATAACCCGTCTGGTTTGAAAAACGCGTGGAAAACGTTCTTTCTTTATACAAATCCAAGGATATGACTTATCGTCTTTTAATAAAATGTTATATTTTGGTTTATATTTTTTTATTAAGGAGTTTTCAAGCAAAAGAGCATCGGCTTCGGTATCTACCAAAATAGTATCGAAATCGACTATTTTACTTACCAAAATACGTGTTTTTCCAGTCTGATTTTCTCTAAAATAGGAATTCAAACGGTTTCTCAGTTTTATGGCTTTTCCAACATAAATAACTTTACCATCTATGTTTTTAAAAAGGTAAACACCAGGATTTAATCCAACGGCTTTTATCTTTTGTTTTAAATCTGCTATTCTTTCGCTCATCAAAAACAAAATTAAATAAATGGTTTAATTTTTTTTAATTAATTTCGAAAATTACTTTCAAACAAGAAAAGACTCATGGCAAACAAGAAAAACATAAGAGTAGGTATAAGTATTGGAGACATTAACGGAATTGGACCAGAAGTAGTCATGAAGACTTTTAGTGACTCAAGAATGTTGGACTCTTGTACACCAATTATTTTCTGTCCTTCGAAAGTGATTGCATATTACAGAAAAACGTTGCATCTCAAGAATTTTCATTTTACAGTTTGTGACCATATTAAAGATATTAAACACAAACAAGTAAATATTCTGGCTTCTACCCACGAAGAAATCCCGATGAAACCAGGAACTTCGACTGAAGTTGCCGGAAAAATTGCCTTAGAATCTTTGGAGGCCGCCACAGAAGCTTTAAAGAATAATGAGATTGATGTTCTGGTAACAGCACCTATTAACAAAGAAAATATTCAAAGTGACTCCTTCTCTTTCCCTGGCCATACCGAGTTTTTAAAAGACCGTTTGGCAGCCAATGAAGCACTTATGTTAATGGTAAATGACTCATTACGTATTGCAGTTGCTACAGGACATATTCCTGTTTCAGAAATTTCTAATAGGTTAACCAGTGACATTATTGTTCAAAAAGCAGAAGCTTTACACAATAGTTTGGTATTAGATTTTATGATCCGCAAACCTAAGGTTGCTGTATTAGCAATAAATCCGCATGCTGGAGACAATGGATTAATAGGAAACGAAGAACAAGATTATTTAAACGATACGATAGAAGCGCTTCAGGATCAAAATATATTGGCTTATGGTCCGTTTCCGGCCGATGGTTTTTTTGCAACTGGAATGTATTTAAAATACGACGCTATTTTGGCCATGTATCACGATCAAGGATTGGTTCCATTTAAAACGCTTTCGTTTCAGAATGGAGTAAATTACACTGCAGGATTACCATTTGTTAGGACTTCTCCTGATCACGGAACAGCTTATGACTTGGCAGGGCAAGGTAAAGCCTCTGAACAATCTTTTAGAAAGGCCGTTTTTCAAGCTATTGATATATTTAATTCAAGGACAGAAAATCAAGAACTCGAAAAAAATAAAATCAATCCAAAAGAAATTTCAAGATTTTTGTTGGCAAAAAAACAAGCTTATCATCAAAAGCAAAAATTAAAATCGACTAATCGAAAGCAAGACAACAACGAAAGAAAAGATGTTGCCAAACCTAGACCAGAAAGAAGAAATTCTGAAAGGGAAAAACAAAATAAGCCTAAAGAATTCGAGACTAAAAAACCTCTACAAACTAAAAAAGAGGAGTCTAAAATAAATAAAATTGAAAAACCAGACACATCCAATAATTCTGAGTTAAAATCAGAAAACTAATCACAAAAAAAAGTGAATCTTAACAAGGTTCACTTTTTTTTATTTCTATTCTTCTCCGTATTTACAGAGTAAAAACTGATTTAATGTTTCTCTTTGCGTTTCATCTAAAGGCGAATCAAAAAACACCAATTCTCCGATTGAAGATTTGGATGCATTGTCTGAATTACGGTTTGAAAACAGCTTAAACTCTTCAAATTTAATATGATTATCCATATTGGAGTCTGAGTCAATAAACATTCCGTCAACTAACAAAGAAAGAACAACCTTATTCGGGTGGTTCGCCTGATCTGGATGATCTCTTGAAATGATATTAAATGTGTGCAAATTTCCATCATCTGACCGAATAATGTTGTTTGGAATATTTGTACATAAAGCTCTCCCTGAAGAACCATTTGAATATAACACTCTGTAATAATCGCTGGTACAACCTGTTGACCCACTACCTACTCCCAGTTGCAATGAATACTGATCATTTGAATTGTCAGCTCCAGCAAAAAATGAAGCATAATCTACTATATTCCCAACAGAATTATCCATTTTTCCAACAACAAAAATTTCGAATTCATCTTGCCTATCTGGTACAAAATCATAAGAAATTCGGGAAACAGAACCTCCAGAAATACTCTGAGTTCTACTAATAAACTTCTTTTGTTTATAAGGGATCAATGAAGTTTCTTCTTCGTATTTAAAAATATTGTGATTTCCGTTTGATGTTTCGTTGGCACCAGGAACATAACTTAGAGCCACACCATCTGGTGAGGTTATAATAGTATGAACAAACTCATTCAGTACAACGGGTGTATTAGAATTGGATCCATTAGCATTAATTTTTGAAAAGCTAGAACTTTGAGAAGGATCTACACGAAGTAATATTGGAAGCGCATCTATTCCTGAATTTACAACGTCTGTACAGCACAAATCCATCCAAAATGTTCCATTATACATTTGAATACAATGTCTGTCTAAATTGTAAATCATTAGTCCAACTGCGGGACTAATAATACTCTTTCTTTGGTTTTGAGTTAATCGAGGAGGTAAAAAACCTTTTGCAGTAGATTTCACTTCAACAATGGCACTAGAATGTGGATTTGTGGTACCAAATCCGACCTGAGCATAAGTCATTGTAATACTTGAAATTACAAGTATTATTAACAGTGTTGTTTTTGTTTTCATAGATAAGGGGCTATAAAATTTGGATGCAAATATAAGCACTTTATTTAAAAAAGAGTACAAAATATTAATTCACAAACTTTTAAGTATCAAAACAAAAAAAGTCAGAAGGACTTACCTTCTGACTTTACACTATGATTTATAAAAACTTCTAAACCAAAGTTTTTAACAATTTTGCCATGTTTAAATGTCCGTCTAAAATTGATTTTAAATCCGAAACATTAACTCTGTCCTGCTCCATAGAATCTCTATGACGAAGGGTTACCGTTCCATCTTCTAAAGTTTGAGGATCTACCGTAATACAATATGGCGTTCCCACAGCATCCTGACGACGGTATCGTTTTCCAATAGCGTCCTTTTCGTCATACTGACAACTGTAATCGAACTTTAAATCCATCATAATTTCTCTTGCCTTTTCTTGCATGTCTTCCTTTTTTGTTAAAGGCATAACTGCAATTTGAATTGGCGCTAAAACTGGTGGAATAGATAATACAACTCGTGTTTGTCCGTTTACTTCTTCTTCTTTATAAGCAGCCGAAAGTACCGATAAAAACATACGATCTAAACCAACAGATGTTTCCACAACATAAGGTGTATAAGATTCTCCTAATTCTGGATCGAAATATTTAATCTTTTTACCAGAATGTGCTTCGTGGGCTTTTAAATCGAAATCTGTACGAGAATGAATTCCTTCTAATTCTTTAAAACCAAATGGGAAATCGAATTCAATATCGGCTGCTGCATTTGCATAATGAGCCAATTTTAAATGGTCGTGAAAACGGTATTTATCTTCACCTAAACCAAGTGATTTATGCCATTTTAAACGGAATTCGTTCCAGTAATCGTACCATTTCATTTCTTCTCCTGGACGTACAAAAAATTGCATTTCCATTTGTTCAAATTCTCTTTGACGGAAAATAAACTGACGGGCAACAATTTCGTTACGGAAAGCTTTACCGATTTGTGCAATTCCGAAAGGAATTTTCTGACGTCCTGTTTTTTGAACATTCAGGTAATTCGCAAAAATACCTTGAGCCGTTTCCGGACGCAACCATAAGGTATCGTCGTTTCCGGCAACAGATCCCATACTGGTTCCAAACATCAAGTTAAACTGACGAACCTCTGTCCAATTTGCAGATCCAGATACCGGACATTTTATTTCAAGATCAATAATAAGATCGTAAAATGCTTGAAGATCGTTATCGTTCTGACATTTAGCCAAACGCTCTAAAGCCGAATCAATTTTAGCTTGATTTGCTAATACACGACCGTTTGTGGCCACAAATTCGTCTTCATTAAAAGCATCACCAAAACGTTTTGCCGCTTTAGTCACTTCTTTTTTAATTTTTAAACGAATTTTCTCAGCATAATCTTCAACCAAAACATCAGCTCTGTAACGTTTCTTAGAATCTTTGTTATCTATTAACGGATCGTTAAAAGCATCTACATGCCCAGAAGCTTTCCATGTGGTAGGGTGCATAAAAATTGCAGAATCTAATCCTACAATATTTTCGTGCAACTTAACCATAGAATTCCACCAATAGGTTTTTATATTATTTTTTAATTCAACTCCCATCTGTCCATAATCATAAACAGCCGATAGTCCATCATATATCTCACTCGATTGAAAAACAAACCCATACTCTTTTGCGTGGGCTACAACCTTCTTAAAAATATCATCTTGTTTTGCCATGGCGCAAAGATATATTTTATAAAAATGGTTGCAAAATGCAATCTAAAAAAACATCAAGATTCCTAAATGCCAACCATGATTTCCTCTCTTCCTTTTAAACTAAAGCAAATGGTATATTCACAAACAAATCTTCTAATATTTAAAACATTTGATACACAATCTCATAAAAAGCATTTTTATATTGTTATATATATAAAGTTATTTTTTCAATAAAAAATATATATTTGCCCCCCAAATTTAGTTAATTATGAAAACCCCCTTCCTTTTCGCTATCACATTCGTGTTAGCCACTTTCTCGTATGCCCAAATTGGCGTAGGGACCTTAACCCCACATCCTTCTTCAATTCTAGATGTTCAATCTACTTCAAAAGGTTTTTTAATACCTCGTGTAACGTATGACAACACCCTTTTAATAGATAATCCAGCAGAAGGCCTCATGGTTTATTGTACAGATTGTTGCAGTTCTGGATCCACTATTTTTTTTAATGGTGATAACTGGAAATCCATTATATCTTCTTGTTCAGACCCAAATCCAACACCTGTAACCCCACCAGCCATTAACCCAGAAGACGATTTTGATCAAGATTTAATAGCAAACATCGATGATCTTGATGATGATAATGACGGAATACCAGATAAAGATGAACAATGTGGAACAAATAAATCTTCTTTTGGAGCCACAAACATTGGTAGTAATGATAATCATACTTTTGAATACACTGTTAACAATGCGTCCTATTTAATTATTGATATTAACGAGATTGATAATGCATTTGAAGTTTACATCAATGGAACGAATATTTTAAATGGTTCTACAGTGACGGTTAATGGAGATACTCAATTACAAAAAACAATGGATGTTCAAGGTCAAGATTCTTCTAAAAAAGCCTACAAGACAGATATGGAATTTATCGACCCTAGTGACGCACAAAGTTCACAAAACCGTATCAGTCAACCTTGGGAATCAAGAGCAACTAACGATTTACCTCGAGTTAGAATCATAATAAATGAGTTTGGAAAGGTATCCGCTTTTGGAACAGCTGTCTATCAAAGTTCAAATTCAAAATACAATGATGGATTACAACCAGTCCAATTAAGAGGGTATACTTCAAATGGTAATCCTGGTTCAATAGTACCTTTTAACACGATTAATTTATTAGAAGGTGACAATATCATTAGAATTGTTTCTACCGATGAAAGTGGAACTGAAGAAATCTTAGGTAATTTCACCTCAAAAGAGCACTGTACCGATATAGACGGAGATGGTTTAGAAAATCAATACGATTTAGATTCTGATGGTGATGGATGTTCTGATGCTTATGAAGCTGGTGCCACAACTGACATTACTCCTGAATTCAGATTCCCTTCAACAAATGTAGGTACAAATGGAATTCACAACAGTTTAGAAACTTCTGCAGATGATGGAAGACTCAATTATTCAATCATCAACAATTTCAACAATGCCACAAACAGCAATATACATACGTGTAATTAGTTTGAAAATGCATTATTCCCTAGAATGTAAGCACTACCAGATTTCAGTTGTAACCACTGTAATCTGGTTTTTCATTGATAATTCTTGAAGAAACCGATAGAGAAAAAAATCACCAATTATTTAGATACAGACTCGAATAACAATGGAATAAATTGAGACGGAGGACGCATCTGAATTTGAATATTCCTGTACCGATCCTGATGTTTATGGATTACAAGACAATGCTGACTCAACACCTACCAAAGTGGAAAGAACCTGAATGTAACGTAATATTTACTCCAGAAGTAAGTATTTCACTATATTCTGCCAGCAGTAGTGAAAAAGGTTATCAAAAATAGAAACTAGGCATTTACTTAATATTAAGAAATGCCTAGTTGTATTATTATTGAATAACAATCGAAAAATCAATAACTTCTCCATTATTAAAATTTTCACAAGGTTGAGAATAACCTTTCCATTTCATTGCAATACGGACTTTATACGTTCCGGCATTCATATTTTGGGGTAGTACTAAATAATCTTGAACTTCACCTTTTTTCATTTTTCTATATATCAATTCATCAGGACTAAACAAATTGTCATTATTTAAATCCATCCAAATAGACCAATATTCTTTATATTGATGGTTCTTAAATCCAGGAGTCAACTTAATGGCTATTTCTTCTCCCGACTCAATGTTTATATGACTTGATGTGAAATCAAAGTACCCATTATTCCCATACGGATAAACCACTTCAAAATCGTTTCCAATATTAATCTGTTTTATCCATTCAAACCGACTTCTTTTTCCTTTCGAAGTACATATCTGTAATGGATCAACAACTTCATAATCGATTTTAATAAAGTTAGAAATTATTTTCTGAACATTAAGATTGGACAAACTGTGATTATAATAATTTCCCGCAAGATGAAAATTTAATACATATCCAGAATGAAAAGGACGAAATGCAAGAGCATCATTTTCACCTTCGGTCATTAATAATGTTGTTGGATAGGTATTGAAGTTGCGTATTTTCCCAAGGTTAGTTGAAGTGAACAAACTGAAATTAGAAGGAATATCTTTCAATACGGGATGTGTACTTTGTTCAGGAACTTGTTGCAAATCAATATCGTGATCATAAATATAGCTTATGTAATCAAATAAGATCAAATCTCCCATACTCTGCAATTGTGTTTTCGAAAAATACTGCCATGCATTCCATTCAAAACCAATATATTTACCTTCATTATTTTTCACAAAATTAGTTAAAGCAACCTGACCTTCATTTGGCATTTCATAACCATAAGAATCTCCATTTAAATGAATAACAGCGTTAAAATCATCCAAGGATGGATTAGTATTATTCCAATTCGACTCGGTTACTTCGCTAAACTGAACTTCCATACCTTCGTTTTCTAAAAATAATTTTAACGATTGGGTATTTGGATTTGAAATGGAATCGTCGTAAATAATTAGTACATTTTGAGCCGAAAGACATGTGCTTTTGAGTACAAATAACAGAGTTAAATAAAAAAGTGAAAAACCTAAATTTCTTTTCATAATAGTGAATTTTGTTTTTGTTGACTCACAAATTTATTTTAATATTAGTAAAATCTATTATTGTAACAAAAAAAAGATTGTAGTTAATTGAACTACAACCTTTTTTTTGTTTTTCTATTTTGAGCTTACTACTATTTTCTAAATGCCACAGGCTTGTATGACTTTGCAACTTTCACAATATGGAAAGGTCTTGTAACTAAAGGCGGAATCACTAGAGTATCATGAGGTGCTGTAAACTCGGTATTCACAACAATATCATCTTCTTTTTCGGTAACCTTTTTAATTTTTAAACCATATTGATCATTAGGCTGAATACGATCTATTACAGCTAATAAAGAATGATTAGAAAAGTTGATTTCAGGTTCAGAAACCGCACCAATTACAATGTTACTTTTTATACTTTCCCAATGGATATCGTTCACAATTAATAAAAATTGTCTCGATGTATCGGAAATTGTTGTTGAATATTGCGAACCTTCTGCAACAGTTACAAATTCCATAGGAACATCGTCAAAATCGCTTTTACAACTCCAAAAAGAAATAATAAGAACTATTGCTGTATAAATGTACTTCATTGTATTTAAATTTTTCACAAATATAAACAGTATTAAATAAAGTTGGGCTGAGAATTATCATTTTTAGTGTTTTCTTATTTTATTTAAGTAAAGTCAAAGGCTTAAATTTCATCTATTTTGTATTACTTATTATAGAGTTTTTTTCAAATCCAAGGATTCTACTGACACATTGACACGTATTGTTGAAATTATTGTAAATTTGCACAAAATATACCCGAAAATGGATCACACAACAGACCAACATAAACAGCTAGACGAAAGTAAACAAGGACAAGCCACCGTAATTGAATCTCAAGAAGGAGAAAAGAAACTCTACATTGAGAGTTATGGATGTCAAATGAATTTTTCGGATTCTGAGATTGTTGCTTCTATTCTAAATAAAGATGGATATTCTACAACCAGAGATTTAGAAGAAGCCGATTTAATTCTTTTAAATTCATGTTCTATTCGCGAAAAAGCGGAACAAACGATTCGTAAACGATTAACCAATTTTAAAAAGCTTAAAAAAAATAAGCCCAAAATGAAAGTTGGTGTATTAGGTTGTATGGCCGAACGTTTAAAAGACAAATTTTTAGAGGAAGAAAAAATTGTTGACTTGGTTGTTGGTCCCGATGCTTATAGAGATTTACCAAATTTACTTGACGAATTAGATGGTGGAAGAAAAGCGGTAAATGTTATTTTAAGCACCGAAGAAACTTATGCAGACATTGCACCTGTTCGTTTAGGAGGTAATGGAATTTCGGCATTTGTGTCTATTATGAGAGGATGCGATAATATGTGCTCTTTTTGTGTGGTGCCATTTACAAGAGGGCGCGAACGTAGTAGAGATGTTGAAAGTATTCTTAAAGAAGTAAAAGAATTATCTGAAAACGGATATAAAGAAGTGACCCTTTTAGGTCAGAATGTAGATTCATATTTATGGTACGGAGGTGGTCCGAAAAAGAACTATAAAAACCTTTCGGAAATTGAAAAAGCATCGAGCACAAATTTTGCTCAACTGTTAGAAAAAGTAGCACAGGCCATTCCTGATATTCGTATCCGATTTTCAACTTCGCATCCGCAAGATATGGGAGACGATGTGATTTACACCATGGCCAAATACGACAATATTTGCAACTACATTCACCTGCCTTTCCAATCTGGGAACGATCGTATCCTTAAATTGATGAATAGAGGTTATACCAATGCTTGGTATAAAGAAAGAATAGATTCTATTAAACGAATTATTCCTGATTGTGGAATTTCGCATGATATTATTACAGGATTTTGTTCAGAAACACCAGAAGAACATTTAGATACCATAGAACTTATGAAGTATGTAAAATTCGATTATGGATATATGTTTGCCTACTCTGAGCGCCCAAATACTATGGCTGCAAAAAAATTAGAAGATGATGTTTCAAAAGAAGAAAAACAACGTCGTTTGGCCGAAATTATTGAATTACAAAGAAGTCATTCATTGATCAATAATCAGGCTCAAATTGGAAAAGTTCACGAAGTATTGGTTGAAGGTTTCTCTAAGCGTTCAGACGAGCACTTATATGGTAGAAATTCTAGAAACTTAGTAATCATCTTCCCAAAAGAAAATTATAAGAAAGGTGATTTTGTTAATGTTTTGGTTGATGACTGTACAACTGCAACATTATTTGGAAAAGCCGTAAAATAAAAAACCAAAAAATCCTCTTATCCAAGAGGATTTTTTTGACTAAAACATATTTAATTTAATCAATAAAAAGACCTCAACCACATATAAATGAACGAACAAGATATTAAAAAAAGATTTGGAATTGTTGGGTTTTCTACCGGTTTAGATCGGGCTATTAGAAAAGCCATACAAGTAGCCCCTACAGACATTTCTGTTCTTATTTCGGGAGAAAGTGGTACGGGTAAAGAGGCTATTCCCAAAATAATACATCAACTTTCATTAAGAAAACATAAATCGTTTATCCCTGTTAACTGTGGAGCCATACCAGACGGAACAATTGATTCGGAATTATTTGGTCACGAAAAAGGCGCTTTTACAGGTGCTACTGGTGCTCGAAAAGGATATTTTGAAGAAGCTGATGGTGGAACCATTTTTTTAGATGAAGTTGCTGAACTACCTTTAGCTACTCAAGTAAGATTATTACGTGTTTTAGAAACGGGAGAATTCATTAAAGTTGGTTCTTCGAAAGTTCTGAAAACTAACGTGAGAATTGTGGCTGCTTCTCATGTTAACCTAATAGATGCCATACACAACGGTAAATTTAGAGAAGATTTATTCTACCGTTTAAACACCATGAGAATTGAGCTTCCTGCACTTCGAGAACGTGGTGAAGATATTCATCTGCTTTTCCGCAAGTTTGCTTCAGATTTCGCTCAAAAGTATTCAATTCCTAACATCCGTCTTACTCCTGGTGCTTTAGAGCTCATTAGCCGTTATAATTGGCCAGGAAACATTCGTCAATTAAGAAATGTGGTAGAACAATTATCTGTTCTACAAGAAGCAAGAATGATTGAAGCTGAAGATATAAAGGAATTTTTACCGGACTATCGATCAGCTTCAAAATCAATTATGTTGTCGGACCAGAAAGGTCAAGATAATTACGACGAAAGGGAATTATTATACAAGGTTCTGTTTGATATGAAAAAGGACCTTTCTGAATTAAAAAAACTAACTTTAGACCTCATGAAACAGGGTTACAATACCGATTTCATGACCGAAAACGCTCAAATCATTCAAAAATTGAGTCAAGATGTTAGTACAGAACACACCAATAGTCAGCAGATTTTAAGACTTCAAGAACCTACAGTCAATAATGTAGATTATAACGACAGTAGCTTCTCCAGACCAGAACCCATTCAAAATCCGACTACGGTACCAATAGAAATTAATTCAATTGAAATTGAGGACGTCAACCCTGAGGAAGAACCATTATCTTTACAGGATATGGAAATAAAAATGATAAAAAAGGCCCTTGAAAAATTTAAGGGAAAAAGAAAAGAAGCTGCAAAGGAACTCGACATTTCAGAACGCACATTATACAGAAAAATAAAACAATACGATTTATGAAAAAATACATCGCACTTCTGATTATTTCATTGAGTTTTTTTACGAATTCGTGTAAATTTTATTCACTTTCTGGAGCAGACGTACATCCTGATCTAAAAACATTTTCGATATCGAGAATTATTAATCAAGCCGAAATTATAAACCCAACATTAACAAATTTACTTCAAACCAAACTTAGAAATAGGTTGAATAGGCAAACGTCTTTAAGAGAAGTAACTTCGAATGGTGACTTACAATATGACGTGATTATTACGGATTATAGGGTTCAAGAAACAGCAGTGAATTCTGGAAGTCTATCGTCTGAAAATAAACTTATTATCAGTATAAAATGTACGTTCACCAACTCCA
This sequence comes from Flavobacteriales bacterium, assembly GCA_049607525.1. GTDB lineage: Bacteria > Bacteroidota > Bacteroidia > Flavobacteriales > CAJXXR01 > JBMYYR01. The sequence goes on along the minus strand of JBMYWP010000001.1, from coordinate 142,339 downwards.
AAGAAGAAAAAAACAATTTTGAAAAGACATTTTCTACCAATGAAAACTTTAGCAGTACAACCACATTACAAGCTGCCGAGTCTTTATTTCTAGATGATATGTCAACAATTCTTGTTGATAAAATTTTCAATGAATCTTTAGTAAATTGGTAATATGAATTTAGATGAATTAATACATATAAAAAACGAACCTTACATTTCAGAAGAACAACTGAATGCATTGGAAAAACTATGTAAATCGTTTCCGTATTTTCAGTATGCCCAATTAATTTATCAAAAACACCTTCAAGCTTCTAACAACGAAAAAAAATACAACGAACAACTTAGAAAAACGTGCAGTTTAGCTACGGATCCGAGAAAGACATTTTTCTGGCTAACAGAAATAAACGATTCTCAACAAATTCTAAAATCAAACCTTCCTATTGTTTCAGAGACTAATAATGAAACAAAAGAAGAGCAAAAAGAAGAGATTCTTCTTGAAGCTAACTCTGAAGAATTGCAACCAAAAGAAGCTGAAATCCCTGTTGAAAATGAGGATCATCCTCCAAATAAAACTTCCCAAAATACTCTTTCAACATCCTCTGTAAAGGAAGAACTATCTTATTCGTACTGGCTAAAACTTGCTATGGGTGAAAAAGAAAATCCAGAAACAGAGACAAAAACAATCGAAAAATTGCCTCAAACAACCGAAAAAGAAAAAAATAAAAGCGAAATAAATCAAAAAATCGAGCGTATAGAAGATTACATAAATTCTAAAAGTCATTTTAAGGTCGATAAAAGCAAAATTCCTAGTAAAAACAAGAACTTAGCAGAGGAAAGCCTTAAGGAATCTAAAACATTTACGACCGAAACTTTAGCTAAAATATATACAAATCAAGGTCTGTATAAGAAAGCAATTGAAGCTTATGAGATTTTAAGTTTGAAAAATCCACAAAAAAGTAGTTTCTTTGCAGACCGTATAGAGGAAATAAAAGAACTGAAAAAAAATAAATAGCATGTTACAACTTATTGGTGTATTATTAATTATTGTTTGTTTACTATTAATTATCACTGTAATGGTTCAAAATCCAAAAGGTGGAGGATTATCGTCTACTTTTGGTGGAGGAAACCAAGTTTTAGGTGTGCAAAAAACAACAAATTTCTTAGAAAAAATGACTTGGGCTATGGCTATTGCCTTATTGGTTCTTGTTGTAGGTTCTCACCTGATTGGTAACCCACAGGGAGAAGGAGATAAAATTGAAATTAATCAAGAAATTTTAGATTCTGCATCTCAACAACAAGTTGAAGAAGGATTGGATATTGAAGATGCTCAAGATGCAACTCCAGTAACTCCTCCAACTCAAGAATCTAACGAAACACCAGCAGAAGACGCTACAGGAAGGTAATACATTTTCTAAAACATAAAAAAAAAAAGGAAAGTCCAATTGGTCTTTCCTTTTTTTTGTTTCAATACTTTTATGGATACAATAAATAGCCTTGTCTCATTTTTTTGAATTGCTCTAAATTCATCTTCCAAGTCGCTTTTATTTCCTGTTCCGTTAAGCCTTTCTCTATTTGTTCTTGAAGTTTCTTAGTTCCTGCTAATTTTGTAAAAAACGGTTTAAAAAACGACTGAGGAGACTGTTTATACGCTTCTATTAGCCATTCTAAATTTAATGATGTTAAAGCATCTATTTTTCTTAAATCAGCACCTTTACAAAGTTTGTTTTCATGCTTTGGGTATTTTGAACCAGGCCCAGATTTTGGTGTAAAAGAAAAGTCTCCATTCAATTCTGGTGAACCAAATATTTGAAAGGGCGTTTTTGTTCCACGACCTACACTTACCGTTGTACCTTCGAACAAACACAAGGATGGATATAACATAACAGATTGTGCATTTGGTAAGTTTGGAGATGGTTTTACAGGTAAACTGTATGACATTAATCGGTTGTAGTTTTCACATTTTACAACTTCCAATTCACATTCTACACCATTTCCTAACCACTTTTCTCCATTTATCATTTGAGCGTACTCTCCTATTGTCATTCCATGCGCAATGGGAATTGGGTGCATACCAACAAAAGAAGCATGTTCTTTTTCTAACAAAGGACCATCTACCAAGCCTCCATTCGGATTCGGTCTGTCCAATACCACAACTTTAATGTTTTGCTCGGCACATGCCTCCATAACATAATGTAGTGTTGAAATATAAGTATAAAACCTAACTCCCACATCTTGAATATCAAATACAATAACATCTAAACCTTGCAAATCTAATGCTGTAGGTTTTTTATGATTACCGTAAAGCGAAATAATTGGAATATTAGTTTTGGCATCTTTTCCGTTTTCTATATGTTCTCCTGCATCTTTTTTTCCTCTAAAACCATGCTCAGGGGCAAAAACAACTTCAGGCTTTATGTCTAATACTAACAAGGTGTCTACCATATGTACATTAGAAATTTGAGAAGTCTGATTACCTACAAACCCAAATCTTTTTCCTTTTAGTAGATCAACAATTTTGGAAATATTTTCAGCTCCAACCTTGAAAGTCCTATCAACATTATTTTTTTGTGTCTCTACAACTTTCTGTTCTTTAGCTTGGTTTGCATTTAGATCAGGTTGGCCAGAACAAGACAATAATGACCATAAACCCATAAATAATACCGAATACTTTTTCATTTAATTGTTCTTTAATAACGGGAGTTCGATACAAGAAATGGACACGTCAAAATATCATTGTCGAATTGACTTTTTTAGTCACATCAAGTATTTTTTGTGAAGAGTAACGTAACAAAAAATGGATCGAGATGCTTTATTTTCTTACACGAGCTCATGTTTAATATGTAACGAAGGTACTTTAATTTGAATGTTTTTAACCCATTTATTATTTCTAATTTAATGGAAAAGCCATCGCTTTCAACAATTTCTAGGTAATTATGTGAAATTAGAAACGAAAACAATAAGAATATTTATCTTTACATCAATATACTACAATATTATTATGTCTATACTCATTACAGGAGCTACAGGAATGTTAGGAGCCTATTTACTTAAGCAAATTTTAGAGAATAATACAAAAGAAAATATTTGCTTAACCTACAGATCTGATGAAAAAAAGCAACTTACTCTTGATTTCTTGAAACACTTTAATATTTCTGAACATCAACTTTCTGGTTTGATATGGAAAAAAGGAGACTTACAGGACATTTGTTTTGTTGAAGAATGTATAGAAAATGATATGGTTATTTATCATTGTGCTGCGGTAGTCTCTTTCAATAAAAAAGATGCTGACGCTATGATTAAGACCAATATAAGTGTTACCGAAAACATAGTGAATAGCGCCTTGGGTAAAACGAATGCTTACCTACTCCATGTGAGCTCTATTGCAGCTATTGGTAGAGAAAATATAGAACAAGTCGTTTCCGAAACAAGTCAGTGGACAAATTCTAGTGCAAACTCGGCTTATGCTATCAGTAAATACCTTTCCGAAATGGAAGTATGGCGAGGTTTTGAAGAAGGATTAAAGGGTTGCATAATAAATCCATCCATTATTCTTGGCGTTTTTCCAAAATCAATATCATCCTTAAAATTATTTGATCTGGCACGAAGTGAATTTCCTTTTTATAGCACCGGAGAAAATGGCTTTGTAGATGTTGTAGATATTGCTAAAAGCATGATTTTATTGCAGGAAAAACGCGAAGTAAATACAAGATTTATTATTTCTGCAGGCAACTATTCCTACCAAAAAATTATGAACGGTATTGCTTCTGGATTAGATAAAAAACCGCCTAAATATAAAACGACCCTATTTTTGGGACGTATTGCTTTAGGTTTGGAATTATTGAAGGTTATTTTTGGAAAAAAACGAGAATTAAGTCTTGACCTTTTAAAAACATCTCTGCAAAAAAATCATTATGACAATAAAAAATTCATCAATACCTTTGATTTCAAATACAAAGATATTGATGAAAGTATAATGAGTCATTGCCAATATTACAAAAGTCTATTGTAAGGCTTTTATAATTTCTTCGGCAGTTTCTTTATTGTATTTTAGGGTTTTAGCAATTTCAGAAAACGCTGCAAAATCATCATCATTCAAATAACATAATGACAAATACCAACGTGATTTCTCGTAATATTTAGATTCTTTCGGTATTTGAATAAGAATATCTTTAGCTAAATCCATTTCTTCAATCTTCATATAAGCAATGGCCATGTAAAACTGAATATCTGCATTCGAAACACCTTTATTCTCGTAGTGTTCAACCGCTTCCTTATAAGATTCAGTTTCATATAAAGACATCAATTGACTGTCTAGTGTAGATTCTGTATTTCCTGAACGTACAGTAACCATTTCAACATTCGGATACACTTCAAAATGTTTTAAATAGAGCGTAGAATGATCTGGGTTCAACATATGATTACCAAAGAAAATAACACCACATAAACACGCTGCCAACACAGCTATTTTCATATAAACAATCTTTCCATTTGGTCGCTTCTTGGCCTCTTTATTTTCTAAATCTACAAGAGCTTGTTTCAGAATTTTTCTTCTTTCGTTTTTAAAGTATATATGGATATCTTGGGGAAGTAAAAAATCGGCTTTTAGTCTTTCATCCTGTTCAATAGCTTCATTAAATTGAGCTACTTCTGAAGGAGAAAGTTCATCATTAAGAAATTTTTCAAAAATTTCATTTCTATTTAAATCAAATTGCAGTTTCATTGGATATTAACATTTTTAAATGTTTAAAACATCTGGACTTGGTACTTTTAGCAACATCTACACTAGAATAATTAAATTCATTTACAATTTCGGAATATTTTTTTTCTTCCAAATAAAACGCCGTAATTATTTCTAAGCATTTTTTCTCTAATTTACTCAAAGCCTTTTTCATTAAGCTTTGTTGCAAATTTGAGGTTTCTTCAAATTTAAGCATGGTCTCACTTTCATCTGTAAGAACCATTGATTGCTTTGCATATTCGGTTTTCTTTTTTTCGAGTCGAAAATATTCTCTCACCAAATTTTTACCGATACCAAAAACATATGTTTTAAACGTAGATTTACCTTCAAACTTAGACTGTTGAAGTTTTTCAACGCCAATAACAACGGATTCTTGAAAAATTTCGATAAGTACATCCTGAGCAACTTCTGGATACAACTTTCGAAATTTTGCAATAAACTCACCTTTATTGTTTACATAAAAATCTTCAACCTCTTTTTGTGCTTGAATTATATTCTTTCGCATAAAATCTCGTTAATAATTAGTGTAAAAATACATCAAAAAGTAAACAAACTGTACAACTTTTTTCATCAAATATGTATTCATCTCAACAATAATGCAGTATTGTTCGCGAACAAATAAAACATTTCACAACTTTATAATAAAGGTGAAATAGCTTATCAAATTACATTTTTTATCATTTAAAAACGCTATTTCACGATTTTTGTTATTTCAATTTACAATTATCTTGTATTTTTGCTTTTACAAAATTTGGGAATGGAATATCAAGCTGGATCATTATTATCAAAGATCAACTCACCTAAAGATCTTAAAACATTTAATACAACCGACTTACCGGAAATTAGTAATCAATTACGCCAATATATTGTTGATATTGTTTCTGAAAAAGGAGGGCATTTCGGTGCAAGTCTAGGAGTTGTAGAACTTACTGTGGCTTTACATTATGTTTTAAATACACCAGATGATCAACTTGTTTGGGATGTAGGACATCAAGCTTACGGACATAAAATATTAACTGGAAGAAGAGATGTTTTCCATACAAATCGTGTTTTTGGTGGAATTAGCGGATTCCCAAAACGCTCTGAAAGTGAATACGATACTTTTGGCGTAGGGCATTCATCTACTTCTATTGGTGGTGCATTAGGTATGGCCATTGCATCGGCTCTAAAAAATGAAGACCGACAGCATGTAGCCGTAATTGGTGATGGTTCTATGACGGCTGGTCAAGCGTTTGAAGCTTTAAATCATGCTGGAGATACAAATGCAAACATTTTGGTTATATTGAATGACAATTGCATGAGTATTGATCCAAATGTAGGAGCTCTAAAGCGTTATTTAACTGACATTACGACTTCTCAAACTTACAATTCGGTTAAAGATGATGTTTGGCATTTATTAGGAAAAGTAAGTAAACTTGGACCTAATGCTCAAAAAATGGCTCAGACCATGGAGCATGCCATGAAAAGTTTTTTCCTAGAACAAAGCAACTATTTTGAATCGTTAAACTTTAGATATTTTGGACCTGTAGACGGACATGATGTAATTCATTTAGCGAAAACCATAAAAGATTTAATGGACATTCCAGGTCCTAAGATTTTACATTGTGTAACCGAAAAAGGACATGGTTATAAACCAGCCATGGATGGGGATACCACAAAATGGCACGCGCCAGGATTGTTTAATAAAGACACAGGTGAAATCATTTCCAATGTAAATGCAACACCTAAACCACCTAAATATCAAGACGTATTTGGAAAAACCATTATTGAGTTAGCTAAACAAAACGAAAAAATTGTTGGGGTAACACCAGCAATGCCAACAGGTTGTTCTCTAAAATTTATGATGGAAGAAATGCCAGATCGAGCTTTTGATGTTGGTATTGCAGAACAGCATGCTGTAACTTTTTCGGCAGGAATGGCTACCCAAGGCTTAATTCCATTTTGTAACATCTACTCGTCTTTTATGCAAAGAGCATTTGACCAAGTAGTACATGATGTGGCCATCCAAGATTTAAACGTTGTATTGTGTTTAGATAGAGCTGGTTTAGTAGGTGCCGACGGTCCTACACACCATGGTGCTTATGATATAGCATTTTTTAGATGTATTCCAAAAATGATTATATCATCGCCAATGGATGAATGGGAACTCAGAAATTTAATGTACACTTCTCAACTCGAAAACCAAGGGCCTTTTGTTATTCGTTACCCTAGAGGAAATGGTGTAAAAGTAGATTGGCAGTCGGAAATGAAGCAGATTGAAATTGGTACTTCAAGATATTTAAGACAAGGTAATCAGGTTGCTGTGATCTCTTTAGGACATGTTGGTAACATGGTAGAAACAGTTTGTAATGAATTTAGTGAAAGAGGAATTGAACTTGGACATGTAGATTTACGATTTGTAAAACCACTAGACAAAAAACTTCTATTAGAGGTGTTTAATAAATATGACCAAATAATTACCATTGAAGATGGATGTATTCAAGGTGGTATGGGATCTGCACTTCTGGAATTTATGGCAGAAAACAACTGTTTAACACCAATTACCAGATTAGGTATACCTGATGAATTTATTGAACATGGAACTCAAAATGAACTACACAAAGTTTGTGGTTACGACAAAGATACGCTGATTAAGACGATAGAAAAATCTTTAGTTAAAGCATAAAAAAAGGAAGCGAGATTCGCTTCCTTTTTTTATGCTATTATTTTCCTTCTTTCAAGGCTTTCATTCTTTCTTTTCTTTTGGTGTTTATACGAACTCCAAAAACCACATTGAGTTGGCTAAAGAAAAAATCTTGTTTTGCAACATCCGATTCCGATTTTGTAGTTCTCACATTTTGCATGTTGATGTAACCACCTTTAAATTCCGATTGAATAAAGTAACGTTCATAGAACGTTAAATTAAGCCCTACAACCGCGGCAGAACCCCAACCTGAAACATGCACTTCATCATAACGTTCCTTACCTAATAAAGTGGTATTGGTTCTCGGAATCAAGAGTCCAGCACCTAAACCATAGGTCGCGTTTAACACTACATTTTTATATTTAAACAACTCGTCCACTCTTCTCACCTCAACGTTGGCATAATTTAAGCCATCTGTATGTTCAAACCTCAAAAAGTCTTTATTCATGGCCTGATCAACGTTATCGTAAACACCGTCATAATCTGAACCAGAATTTTCGATATATCCATCCATTTTCACCGTTTGGAAAGGTTTCATTACATATTTCATATGATCAAAACCAACAGAAACATTATAATTGTTGTGAAAAAAGTATCCAAATCTGAAATTAAATTGTGGAATTGTTAATTGACCCGGATTAAAATAATCGTGAAAATTAAATGGTGTTGGTCTATGAGATGCCTGTACATCTTTTAAAGTAAAGTCATAATCATCTCCCTTAAATGTGATATCAGAATCTGTATATTTGGTAACATTCCAACCCCAATACACATACATTTGACCTTTTTTAGATGGGGATGTAGGCGATGACACAGAACTCTCTTGTACCTGACCAAAAGCTAAACCAATTGAAAGAAGACTTAAGGAAATAAATCCTAATAGTTTCATAATACACTTATTTTGTTAATCTCTAGAATGTGGCAAAGCTAACTAATAATGTTGACCTATAAACTGAAAATTATCAGCTTTTGCATATTCTTATTTCTTCAAACACTCTGAATATAAAAGTAGAAAATTCATCAAAAAGCTAATCTGAAATAAAAACCAATTAGCAATTTTAAATATAAGGCGTGGTAAACCGTCTTATTATCGACTAACATAAAACCTATCAAGCTGAAAAAAACAGTTCATTTTTTGGAAAAATCATAAAATTAGAAGAAATTGAAATAAAATGACGAGTTTAAAATATTGTTAGACTTATTGCGTTTCAGTATTTTCTCGATTGAATTGAAATACTTGATATACCTCATTTTCATTAAATACAAGAGCAAATAGATGTTTAAACGAATAGCAAATCAGAAAATAGTTGGATTTAACACCATAAAAAGAAAGTTGAACTATATTCTTACAATGGTCATTTTTGCCGCTCTTTTTTTATCGTTTTATCAACCTTTTGGTATTACCTCAATACCCGTAGAGGAAAGTACGCGTTTTCCCCGATTATTGGCTTTTGTTGTTGCCGAGGTTCTTGCTGTTTTTATGGGATTAACCCTATCACAGCTCTATATTTTCCGAAAAACATATATAAACCCCATTACTGTAAAAGAGATTTTAAAGATATTTTTTCTTGAATTACTTTGCATAACTCTACTTCATAATCTTATTGAATTCTTTATCGTAAATCCATATTTCCCACATGAACACATAGACCAAGAAAATGAAGATTGGTTGATGGAAGACGATTTTTTCTCAGAAGTGATTGTTGGATTTATTTTTATTATACCTCAATTTTTTGTGTTAAGCTTTCCGTTTTTAGGCAGTTTACTTTTCATTCAAATTTCAAACTTAAATGATGGCATTGTCGAATTGGAAAACAAATTAAACGATTATATAGATAAGTATCAGCAAGAACAAGACTCTGATGTATTACTTGATATTTTAGATGAAAATAATCAAATTGAAAAAAGCATAAATTTAAATGACATTCTTGCACTGGAATCAAGTAATCAATATGTATTGGTTTATGAATCTAAAGGTGACGATATAAAAAAGACGCTCATTCGTACCCGATTAAAAAAAGTGCTTTCAGAAATGGAACATACGCCTATTCAACAATGCCATAGATCATATGCTGTAAATCTTCTAAATGTAAAACATCTTGAGCAGATTAATCGCAAGAATTTCTTAATACTTTCAGGCCTTGAAGAATTGAAGATTCCAGTTTCAAAATCGTATTTACAGAGCATAAAACAGACCATAAAAAGCGATTAAGAGTATCAACAATAAAAACACATTCACTCCTTAGAGTATTGTTTCACTTCAGGAGAATAAACTTTGGTTTTTATTCACTCCAAAACCTAACCAATTCACTCCAAACCCTTGTACTACTTGAAATAAATATTGGTTTTCGACTTTATATTTGACGAACAACAAATTATTTATTTATGCATCGCATTGTAATAGTTATCCTATTTCTAGGATTAATTTCACCCAGCTGGGCACAAAACACCTTCACCATAAGTGGAACTTTAACCGACCATGGAAATGGAGAAACCATTCCAGGTGCAACCGTATTAATAAAAGGCAAAGGAACTGGAACAACTACAAATATATATGGGTTCTATTCTATTAATGTGCCTGCAGGAGAACAAACATTAATCTTTTCATTTGTTGGTTATAAATCTGAAAAAAGAGTATTAAATGTAACTAAGAACTTAACCATAGATGTAGAACTTGGAGAAAGCAGTGAAGAGTTAGATGAAATTGAATTGACTACAGATGAAAAGCCAATAACAAACATCCGTACACCTCAAATGAGTGTGAATAAACTTACCACAAAGTCCATTAAACAAATACCGGCAACATTAGGAGAAGTAGATATTATTAAATCTATTCAATTGTTGCCAGGTGTAAGTAATGCTGGAGAAGGATCTTCAGGGTTTAATGTTCGTGGAGGAGCCGAAGATCAGAATCTTGTATTGCTAGATGAGGCCATTATTTATAATTCGTCACATTTATTTGGATTTTTCTCCGTTTTTAATGCTGATGCTGTAAAAAACATGAGTTTATATAAAGGTGGAATCCCTTCTAGATACGGTGGGCGAGCCTCTTCTGTTTTAGATATTACCCAAAAAGAAGGAAATAGTAAACACCTGGCTTTAACTGGCGGAATTGGTGTTATATCTAGTCGACTAACGGTAGAAGCTCCTCTTTTTAAAGACAAAGGGTCCTTTTTAATTTCGGGTAGAAGTTCTTATGCGCATTTATTCCTGAAACTTTCGAGTTTAAAAAGTTCAGCAAGTTTTTATGACCTTAACTTTAAAACGAACTATCGTTTCAATCCTAAAAATAGAATCTTCCTTTCAGGGTATTATGGGAATGACAATATGGATTTCGGTAGTTCGTTTAAAAACTCTTACGGGAACTTATCTTCAAACTTAAGATGGAATCATGTGTTTAGCAATAAATTATTTTCGAACCTTTCTTTAATTTACAGTAAATACAATTACAATCTTGATATTGCAAATCCTGGTATTGACTGGACTTCCAACATTCAAAACTATAACTTGAAATACGATTTTAAGTATTATAGAAGTGATAAATTGAAATTCGAATTTGGAACAAGTCACATATATTATGACTTTAATCCAGGACTTCTAAAACCTTCGGGTGCAAACTCTTCTATAAACAGAGATAAATTAGATGATAAATCTGCCTTGGAATCTGGTATTTATGCCAGTGCCGAACATAAAATAACGCCTGTATTAACAGCACAATATGGCCTAAGATATAGTAAATTTTACCGTTTTGGAGGACAACCAGTCACACTTTATGAAAACGATCTACCTGTTGTGTATAACGAACATTTAGGAATTTACGAAAGAGGTACACCTATTGGAATACAAGAAACTTCTAAAGGGGACATTATTGAGCAATTTGGAAACTTAGAGCCTCGAGTTGGACTTTCTTATCAACTAGATGAAAACTCATCGGTTAAAGCCAGCTACAATAGAATGGCTCAATATTTACATTTAATTTCGAATACAACATCGGCAACAGCCTTAGATGTTTGGGCCCCAAGTGGAAAATTTTTAAAACCACAAATTGCTGACCAATACGGATTAGGTTATTTTGTGAATTTCAATAAAGAAAAATTCTCTTTAGAATTAGAAGGATATTATAAAACTGTTCAGAATAGAGCCGATTATATTGATGGATCAAATTTAATTGCCCAAAACAATATTGAAACCGAAATTATGATTGGGGAATCAAGATCTTACGGTTTAGAGGTTTTATTGAAGAAAAACAGAGGAAAAGTAACAGGTTGGATAGCTTATACTTTATCTAGAGCAGAGCAACGTACACCAGGAGGTTCTATTGGAGGAAGAGGAATTAACAATGGAAACTGGTACAAAACAAGCTACGACCGTTTACACGATATTTCCATTACAGCGGCATACAATCACAATGAAAAATGGAAATTTGGAGTAAACTTTGTGTATCAGACAGGAAGGCCTTCTACTTTTCCGAACGGACAATTTGTATATCAAGGCATTTCAACTCCAACTTACGACGCTAGAAATGCTAGTAATTTAACACCATATCACCGTTTAGATATTTCTGCAACACTAACCCCTAAACGCAACGAAAAAAAGAAGATTAAAGGTGAATGGGTATTTTCTATTTACAACGTTTACAATCGTCAAAATGCAAAATCTATAGGATTTGCAGAAAATTTAGAAACAGGTCGAAATGAAGCCACTCGAACATCGATATTTGGAATTTTACCTGCGGTAACCTATAACTTTAAATTACCATAAAACCACAACATCATGAAAAATATAATCAAAACACTGCTCATACTATCTGTTTTTTCCTTTTCATTATCATGCACAAAAGTGATAGATGTTGATGTTCCTAATGGAGGTGAACGTCTTATTGTGGAAGCATCTATTGAGTGGCAAAAAGGAAGCGATGGTAAAACACAAACCATTCGACTAAACAAATCGACTAATTATTTCGATGCGAATAAAATTAATCCTGCAACTGCTGCCATTGTAACTGTTACCAATACTTCTACTAACGAAACATTTCTGTTTACCGAACAAGAAAATGGTGTATATGTCTGTAACAATTTTAAGCCAACTCTTAACGACACGTACAATTTGAAAATTGATTACGAAAATGAAATTATTGAAAGCACGAGTGTGTTAACGCCTGTTTCTATAATAAAAAACGTTTATCAAGAAATTGAATCTGGATTTGGTGAAGAACAGATTAGTGTAGTGGCAGAGGCCGATGATCCGGCAGGGATAAAAAACTTTTACTTTCTTAAGTTCTTTTTAAATCAAGAAACTAATCCGGCAGGGCGCTCAACATCTTCTGATGAGTTATCGGATGGAAATACACTATCTGAAGATTTTGAATCTGATGGGTTAAAAGCTGGAGACGAAATAAGAATAAACTTACAAGGCATTACCGAAGCCTATTTCTATTATTTAGAACTGCTTATTACTCAATCTGAAGGAAGCGATGGACCTTTTCAATCTATACCTGCAAAATTGATTGGAAATTGTATCAATACCACAAATTCTAACATAGAAGTTCTGGGCTATTTTAATTTATCCGAAACAGACGATTATATCTATACAGTTAAATAACATTCATGTAGTTTCCCTCAATAAAATCATGAATATTAGACTAACCATTAGTGTGTTTTATTAGATAGGTTAGTCTATAAAAAGAAAGGATAATGTACCGAATGCATTATCCCTTCTTGATTTTCTATAATTTACTTTATGACAACTTCTATTGGGCAGTGGTCAGAATGCACAATATCTTTCAATATTCTAGCCGACACCATTTCTTGCTCAAGGCTTTTGGCTACAAAGAGGTAATCAATACGCCAACCCTTGTTTTTACCTCGAGCTCCAGCCCTATATGTCCACCATGAGTAGTGGTCAACTTCGTCTTTATGAAAATATCTAAAACTGTCTATCAAATCTTCATCATTCATAAAATCCCCTATCCATTTTCGTTCTTCAGGTTTAAACCCAGATGAATTCTTATTGGTTTTTGGATTATGGATATCTATTTCGGTATGACAAATGTTAAAATCACCTCCAATAATTAAATTAGGATGTGTTGTTTTTAACGCATTAATATAGCTTTTAAACTTTGCTAAAGTTTCCATTTTAAAGGTTTGTCTCTCCTCTCCACTTGTTCCAGAAGGCAAGTAAACACTCATAAAAGAAAACCCTTCAAAATCGGCTCTAATAACTCTTCCTTCAAAGTCTATTTCTTCTATTCCACAACCATATTCAACATGGTTTGGTTTTTGTTTTGTAAAAATAGAAACACCTGAATATCCTTTTTTATTGGCCGAATGCGAATATACATGGTAACCTAATGCTTCTAATTCTGTAATTGGTAATTGTTCTGGTTGGGCTTTTGTTTCTTGAATACCAATAACATCAACCTTTTCTGATTCTAACCAACCTAAAAAATCTTTTTTTACAGCTGCTCGAATTCCATTTACATTGTAACTTATTATTTTTTTCATGGGATTTCTTTCCAAAGATCAAATTGTTTAAACTCTATCGAATCGTCAAAAAACAGTTTTGCTGTTTCTTCGAAACTTTCGGTATAAAGAGACATAAAAAATAAATATTTTCCATGTTGGTCTCCTTTGTATTTTGTTTGAGATTCTTCTAAGTGGTTTTTAATAAATTTTGCTACCAACATTGGTGAATCTATTATTGTTTTTGAGTGATTAAAAAACTCACTTATTTCTTGATGAATTAATGGGTAATGTGTACAACCTAAAATGAGAGCCTCCTTATCTACCAAAGCATTATTAGACAAATAAGCGTCTATGATGCTATGAGAAATATCGTTTCTAAAAAACCCTTCTTCAATCATACTTGCAAACAAAGGTGTTGGTAATTCTACAACATCAATTTCTGGATGATTTTTTTTGATTTTAGTAGAATAAATATGTGATGATACCATTGCCTTTGTTCCCAAAACGCCAACAGATTTTATTTTATTCTCATATAATGAATCTACCACAGGATCAATAACATTGATCACCTTAATATGTTTTGGCAATGTTTCTTTCAGAACCGAAAAAGCATAAGACGATGCAGTATTACAAGCAATTACAATCATCTTGCAATTAAATTGCACTAAAAACTCCGATATTTTTTTAGAATAAGCAACAATGGCCTGAGGAGATTTATCGCCGTATGGCAAGTGGGCAGTATCACCAAAATAAATAAAATCTTCGTTAGGTAAAAGTGTTTTTATGGCCTTAGCTACGGTAAGTCCACCAATACCAGAATCAAAAATTCCAATGGGTTGTTTTTTCATGAGAATAAGATACAAAAAAACCGTTCAAAACAAATTGAACGGTTTATAATATGATTTAACCAAATAATTAGATACCTAAAGCTGATTTTACCTTTGTACTAAGGTCTCTTGATTCATCTTTATATACAACCAAACCTACAGAGTTTGCCATATCAATTATATAAGTATATCCATTATCGGCAGCAACTTTATCTACAGCAGCTTGAACCTTGTCTAATACTGGTTTTAATAAAGCATATTTCTTTTCTTCTAACTCTTTTTGTGCGTTTTGGTAATAAGTTTTGATTTTAGTTTCCAAATCAACAATTTCTTTTTCACGTGACGATCTTACAATATCGGTCATTGTAGGAAGGTCTCTTTGGTAAGCAGCAACTTTGTTTTTGTATTCAGAATCTAAAGCAGCTAATTGAGCTTCTTTTTGATCTCCTAATGTTTTCATTTGAGATTCTGCAGACTTAGCCGCAGGCATTAAGGCAACAATTTCTTGAGAGTTAATGTAACCTATTTTATCCTGTGCCTTAGCAACTAAAGTGGCAGTTAATACAACAACTGCTAATATAAACTTCTTCATTTTTTATTCTTTTTTTTTAACGATTCACAAAATTAACTAAAACGAATTAATATCCTAATTTTTTCAAAATATCATCGCTTTTGTTATAACGAGGGTCTGTGTATAACATAACCAACTCACCTGCTTTATCAAATACAATACCATATTTATATTGGGTAGCATATTCTTCTATAGCGCTATACACTTGGTCTTGAATTGGCTTTAACAACGTTTGTTGTTTTTTAAACAACAAACCATCAGATCCAAAGTAGTATGTTTTTAACTTTTTTAACTCCTTTTCTTTTCGGATGATTTCTTCTTCTCGAGACTTTTTCATTTCTGGAGAAAGAAGTGCTTGTTCTGCTTGGTAATACTGAAAAAGTTCATCCAATTCTTTCTTAGCTGCTTCAATTTCTTTTTGCCATTTGGCAGAAAGTTCATCAATTTGATCCATTGCAATTCCATATTCGGGAATTTCTTCCATAATATATTTGGAATCTACATAACAGAATTTTTGTGCAAAACCTTGTAAGCTAAAAGCAACAAGAAAAAGAAAGATTAGTTTTTTCATGATTTCAATAATTTAAAATTGTTGACCTAAAATAAAATGCGTTTGCCAACCACTTACTTGGTTACTACCATAAATCTTGTCGAAACCATAAGCAAAATCAACACCCAACATTCCTAACATTGGCATAATAACTCTAAACCCAACACCTGCAGAACGCTTTACATCATACAAGTTAAATTCATCAAATTTAGAGAATCCATTTCCTGCCTCTGCAAAAGCCAGACCATAAATTGTAGACTGTGGAGATTGCATTACTGGATATCTTGTTTCTAAGTAGTATTTAACGTAAGCCGCAGCTGCATTGTTTGTATTAGCATACGGGTTTAATTGACGGTTTTGATAACCTCTTAAGGCAACAATTTCTGAACCTGTAAACTGAGAACCTTGGTTTAGACCATCTCCACCAATATGGAAACGCTCGAAAGGTGGAATACCAACGTCTTTGTTATATTCTCCTAATGATGCCGTTTCGAAGTGAGTTCTTAAAATTAACTTTCCAACAATGTTTGTGTACCAATCTGCTGAGAATTTAATTTTATAATATTCTAGCCACTTGTATTTTTCATTTCCTGAAAGGTCTCTATAATCTTTATCGTTTAACAACGAATAAGGCGGTGTAAATTCACCTGAAATTGAGAATGTAGATCCTTTGGTTGGGAAAAACTGTTCGAAAACCGAGTTTCTTGTCAATGATAATTTATAATTGAAGTTATTTGATTTTCCGTTGTTAAACTCATCAACAATCTCATAGTTTCTTACGTTATACTGGGAAAGTCCCACACCATGTTGTAATGTAAAATAATCATCTGGCCAACGTAAACGTTTTCCTAGTCCAGCATTTAATCCAATACTTGAAATTCTACCATCTCCAGATAACGTGTAAACAAAGTGTGTTAACCCTACAGATAATGATGTAGGTTTTTTACCCCCTAACCATGGCTCTGTAAATGATAAAGAGTATGATTGGAAGAATGTACCATTTGATGAAATTTGAAGAGATAACTTTTGACCATCTCCAGAAGGAACAGGATCCCAAGTTCCTTTTTTAAACATGTTTCTCAAAGAGAAATTGTTTAATGTTAAACCTAGAGTACCTGTAAAACGGTTTGCACCAAATGCACCTTGCAATTGAATTTGATCTGTAGATTGCTCCTCCACGGTATATTCAATATCTACCATACCAGTTTGTGGATCCGGTTTAGGTTGAATACCCATAGTTTGTGGATTAAAATATCCTAGACCCGTTAAAACTTCTTGAGTTCTAATAATATTTGACCTACGGAATAATTCTCCTGGTACTGTTCTTATTTCACGGAAAATAACGTGATCTCTTGTTTTGTCGTTTCCTTTTACAATAACATTTCTAATACGCGCCTGATTACCTTCGTTCATACGCATTTCAAAATCTATAGAATCTCCTTCTACCAAAACCTCTACAGGATTCAATTGAAAGAACAAGTAACCATCGTTCATGTAAAGCGATTTGATGTCGGTACCAGAAAAACTGAATTCTAAACGTTCATCAAGTAATTTTTCATCGTAAACATCTCCTTTATTTATTCCTAAAATACGAGATAACTGTTCCGATTTATATTTTGTATTTCCTACCCACTTAATATCTCTAAAGAAGTATTGATGCCCTTCTTCAATATGCATATCGATGTTCAAATGTCCTTTATCTCCTTTATAAATCGAGTCAGAAACAATTCGAGCATCTCTATAACCAATAGAATTATACAAAGCAATGACGCTTTCTTTATCTTCTTTATATTCGTCTTTTAAGTATTTAGACATTTTAAACAAACGATACCATTTTTTTTGTTTGGTATTTTTCATTTGTCGTCTAAGCTTTCCATCTTTAAATTTCTCGTTTCCAGTAAAACTTATGGACTTCACTTTCACACGGTTGTTTTTATTTACGATGATGTCTAAGGCTTTACCATTTCTCATGGTTTTGTCTTCGTGCTCTTTTATTTGCACATCAACATTCAAAAACCCTTTACCAACGTAGTATTCTTTCACTTTTAATTTGGCTTCGTTATATAAGTTTTTGTTTATAATACGACCTCTATAAAAGTTTAAAGATTCTTTTAATTTTTCAATTTCCGAACGTGTTAAATTTGGAAATGAGAATTTTGATAATTTAGGTAATTCGTCTAAATAAAGTTCTAAAAAGATTAAATCACCTTCAATTTTGGTTGCGTACAATTGAACATCTGAAAATAATTCTTGTTCCCAGAATTTTTTCACAATTGCTCGTGTTTCATTCCCCGGAACACTAATTTTATCGCCAACTTCAATTCCCAAAAGCAATAGGATAGAATTTTCATCTAACCCATTATTACCAGCTATTGTAATTCCACCCACGGTATATTCTTTCGGCTTGGTATAATCAATGTTTTGTTGAGTATTCCCAAGATCGAATTGGGCATAAGTTTGAGTATGTATTGCTGTAAGAGCCAATATCATGCTCAAAATCAGTTTTCTTACCATTTGTATTATTTTAACTGGTCGCTTGTTTTTCCAAATCTACGTTCTCTGTTCTGATAATTGTATATCGCCTCAAAGAAGTCATCTTTTCTAAAATCTGGCCAAAATTTATCAATAAACATAAATTCTGTATAGGCCATTTGCCAAAGTAGAAAATTACTTATTCTCGTTTCTCCACTTGTTCTAATCATCAATTCCGGGTCTGGAATGTGTTTTGTTTCAAGGTAATTTCTGATCGTATTTTCATCAATATCATCAGTCTTTATTTTTCCATTTAAAACATCTTCAGAAAATCTTTTTAAGGCTTCTTTAGTTTCCCATCTTGCACTATAACTTAATGCTAAAACTAGAGTTAACCCCGTATTTTCTTTTGTTTTTTCAATAACGTCTTTCAACTTTTTTTGACAACCGTTTGGCAAACTTTCCATTTGACCAATTGTTTGAAGTCTGACATTATTTTTTTGTAGTTCGGGTAATTCTTTTTCCAAACTACCAACTAATAAATCCATTAATGCATTGATTTCAAATTTTGGACGACTCCAATTTTCTGTAGAAAATGCATATAATGTTAAAAAACCAATCCCTAACTCTCCAGCCGATTCTATAGAATCTCGTACAGAACGAATTCCATTTTTGTGTCCAAAAACGCGTTTCATTCCTTGCTGTTTAGCCCAGCGACCGTTGCCATCCATTATTATGGCAACATGTTTCGGAATATTATTTTTATTTATGTGTTCTTTAAAATTCATTACTTTTTTAGTTTTCACAACGTAACTTTGGACGTTGAATAACATAGGTTAACGAAAAACTCGTTGTATAAAACCAATCATTATTGTTTGAACTTGCTCTAGTTCTTCCTGTTTCTCCGTTATTGGTTGGGTCTGAGAAATATCCTGCAGCACTTCCCGAATTTAAAATTACAGAAGTTTTACTTGCATAATTTGTACTTGCATCATCTAGGTAATCTGTAAATGTTTTTCTGATATTAAACTCAGCTGCAATTCGCCATTTACTTCCTAAATTTGCTTTATAACCCATTCCAAAAGGAATGGCCCATTCTGTTAAACTGTATCGGTTATCTTTACCGTTAAAAACTTGTCCTTCTGTACCTAATTCTTGTAAATCGTATACAACCCCATTCAATGTTGCTTGTGGATTAAACGTAAAGCTTGAAAATCCTGCAAATAAATATGGTGTATGATGTCTATCTTCTTGGCCCCTTCTTGGTCTGAAAAAATTATATTCGGCTATTGCACTGAATTCAGTAATTTTTGACTCGAATTTTAAACCTCTTTGTTGTTTAAATGTTTCTTCGGCGTCTATATCATCGGCAATAATACTTCCTCTTGTAAAGGATGCTCTTAATGCAATATAATCGTCAACATTAAACTTATAAACAATTCCCCAACTCGATTTTAAATTAGATAAACTTGTAAATCCTTTAGTTTCTCCTACATCACCAACAAATCCCATACCGCCGGCCATAACACCAAATTCATGTTGTTGGGCTACCGATTTTTGAGCTACAGATAATGTAAACACAAGAAACAATATGTTTAATGCGTATTTATAAGTACCGTAAGTTTTTGTATTTGTCATAAGCTTACAAGATTTCCATTTCGTTTACAAAGAACGACAAAAGTCGTATTAAGTTGTGCAAATATAACCTTTAAAGTTGTAAATTATAGTTAATTCCTCCTATCGAGCCCCCAAAGTAGTTTATTACGCAGAGTAGATGGGTAATCGTGATTTTCTGGGGTAACCATTTGTATGGTAAAATCGGCCTTTTTTATATGAATCTCGGCCCCTACTTTAACCGTATAAATTCTTGAATCTAATCCAATTAAATACTCATCTTCACGGCCTTGCACATGAATAGTAAGCTCGTGATTGTCATCAATAACCAATGGTCTAACATTCAAATTATGAGGTGCAATAGGTGTTATGACAAAGTTTCTAGAACCAGGCATTATTATTGGGCCGCCACAGCTCAACGAATAACCAGTAGACCCAGTAGGCGTAGCCACAATCAGTCCATCTGCCCAATATGTATTTAAGAATTTATTGTCTAAACATACCTTTACACTAATCATAGAGGTCGTGTCTTTTCTGTTTATTGTAATTTCATTAACAGCAAAATTGAGCTCTTCGAAAGTTGCTCCCATATTCTGCACAGAAATCAATGCTCTTTCCTCTACAGTGTATCGGCCAGCCATGAGTTGCAGAATGGTTTTTTGGATATCTTTTTTTGAAACATTTGCCAAAAATCCAAGTCTACCTGTGTTAATTCCAAGAATTGGAATGTCAAAATCTCGAACCAGTGTGGCAGCCGATAGTATCGTTCCATCCCCTCCTATACAAACAACAAAATCAAAACCTTCTTCTAAATCTTCATGATTATGAAAAGTAGAATATGTGTTGTTTATTTCTATATGCTCTAATAATTGAGGTAGATATTCATCGAAAATGCTAATTTCAATTTCGTATTTACGAATTTCGTTGAACAAAAGTTGAATATAATCTTTAGCAGACTCTTTGAATACCGTACTGTATATTGCAATTTTCATATTAAGGATTTAAGAATTTAAGAAAAGAGTTGAATTTAAACTCCTCATCGTCATCCAAATCTGATTTTTGAAACGTATTTACAACCGAATAACTAAATCGTTCTAAGGTGTGAATGATTCTTGACAAGTCGTCGGTATTAATTTTAAGATGTACAAGCATATAGCTTTTATCTACAACGTCTTCTATGTAAAGTGCAGTTACATGAGCATTATCGCCTTCTACCAAACGTGTAATTTCGTTTAAAGAATAATCTCTATTGTTTACTTGTAAGCTAAGTAATACACCTTGATTTGTAAAACTTGTATTTAACCCTAATAAAGTAACAATATCTAAAGGTGTAATGTACCCCATATATTGCTCTTTATTGCAAATAATAGGAAGAACAGATAATTTATGTTCTGTGATTATTTTAATGCCTTTGAACAAAGAATCGCTTTCGCTGATAAATATTTTTTGAAAGGCTATATTGTTGTTCTGAATATTTTTCTGAGTATCATATTGCTCGTAAGCATCGTCTTCAGAAATAAGACCTAAAAATTTTCCTTTTTCAGAAACCACAGGTAAATGAGACACTCGATATTCGTCAAACAGTTCATACACGCGGTATAAAGAGTCGCTCAATCGAATTGCCAAATCATCATTTCTGATATATTCTTTTTTTACTATCAAAGGTTTTACGTTTTTATTTCTTTATAAAACTCATAAAATTACAAACTTGTATTTACTTTTGTACCTTACTTTTACAAAAGATGACAAAATTAAGCGTAAATATCAATAAAGTAGCCACAATTCGCAATGCACGTGGTGGAAACAATCCAAATGTACTACAATTTGCATTGGATTGCGAAAAATTTGGAGCACAAGGTATAACAATTCATCCTAGGCCCGATGAAAGACATATTAGATATCAAGATGCCAGAGATTTAAAAAAACACATTTCACAAGAGTTGAATATAGAAGGATACCCGAATGAAAAGTTCATGGATTTAATCTTTGAAACTTGTCCGGCTCAAGTCACTTTTGTTCCTGATTCTCCCGAAGTTTTAACATCTAACGCAGGTTGGAATTGTAAAGACAATTTTGAATTCCTAAAATCTATTGTCGCGAGCTGTAAAGCGAAAAACATAAGAACTTCCCTTTTTATGGAATGCGACTTAGAACAAATTGAATGGGCTAAAAAAACGGGAACAGATCGCATTGAATTGTATACAGAAGACTTTGCAAAAGCATACGAAAAAGGCAATCATCAAGAAATAGCAAAATACGTTAAAGCATCTGAATTTGCACAAAATTTAGGTTTAGAAGTAAATGCAGGACACGATTTGGACCTGAATAACTTAAAATATTTTAGCGAAAACATGAATAACCTAAAAGAGGTTTCTATTGGTCATGCATTAATTTGTGATGCGCTTTACTATGGTATCCAAAATACAATTGGTATGTATTTAAATCAATTAAATTCTGAACATGTTACATCATAAGATTATAGGACAAGGGCAACCATTGATTATCTTACACGGGTTGTTTGGTATGCTAGACAATTGGATGACCTTAGCAAAACGTTATGGAGAGTTTTATGAAGTTCATTTGATTGATCAACGTAATCATGGTCATTCTTTTCATGACGAAGAACACAGTTATGAAGCTATGGCTAATGATTTAAAAAAGTATATAGAATCTAAAGAATTAGAATCTGTAATACTATTAGGGCATTCTATGGGAGGAAAAACGGCCATGCTTGCTGCGTGTTTATTTCCCAACCTTATTGAAAAATTGATTGTAGTGGATATTGCACCCAAATATTATGCTCCACACCATCAAAGTATAATAGAAGGATTATACGCCGTAAAAAACGCCGATATTAAGTCCAGAAAGGAGGCTGATGTGGTATTGTCTAAACATTTCGACAATGCAGGCATTCGAATGTTTTTATTAAAGAATTTATATTGGAAAACAAAAACACAACTTGATTTTAGATTCAATTTAGATGCCATTGTAAGCCAAATAGAAAAAATTGGTGTTGCCTTAGATGATTCTTTCTTTTTTGAAAACCCAACTTTATTTATTGATGGAGAGAAATCGGATTATATTTTAGAATCGGATTTAGATAAAATCGAAGAACATTTTCCTGATAGTGAAGTTGTCGAGATTCCAAATGCCGGACATTGGGTTCATGCAGAAAACCCAAATGACTTTTGGGATGCTACCATGCAGTTTATTAGGTTTTCATAAACCATTACCAAAAAGCGACTTCATTCTCTGAAGTGGCTTGTTTTTATTACAAAAAAAGAAAAGGCTACTCTTGCGAGTAGCCTTTTCTACGAAGGGAATGTTTGCTTATTTAAGTAAAATCTCAACCTTTCTGTTTAAGTGGTAAATGTCATCACCACCAGAAATGTTTGAAGTACTTGTTGAAGTAGAAATACGATTCTTAGCAATACCTACGTTCTTTGTTAAGAATTTCTGAACTGCTTTTGCACGTCTATCTCTTAGTTTAGAATTCACAGATTCAGATCCTCTAGAATCTGTGAATCCAGTAACCTCTGCATTTAAACTTGGATTTTCTTTAAGTACAGCTCCTAATTGAGTTAATACTTTCTGATATTCTTCGTTTACATAATCTGAACCTGTTGCAAAATAAACTTGGAATGCTTGAGCTTGAATAGCTTTAACATCGTTCTCGTTTTTTGCAGAGTTCTTATATTGCTCTAACAATGCTTTTTGAGCATCTAATTCAGCTTTTAAGCGTGCTAATTCAGCTTCGTTCGCTTTAATTTCTGCTTTAGATCCTGCTAAAGACTCATCTACAACTCCTTTGATGTAATCTTCATCGGTTTTGTTGTTGTCTTGAGCTAAATCACTGTTCCAGAAATAATCTTTAGAATTCTTAGATACTTCATGCATAGAACGTCCGCTTCCGAAGGTATAGGCAATACCAATCGATGTATATAAATACATATCTCCAGCACCATTGCCATCTTTGACCGCTAATGCATCACCATCGAAATCTTCACTAAACACCCAATTTCCAACAGATTCTAATTCTGCTCTAAAATTTGATGAAAAATGATATCTAAGACCCAAACCTGTATGCACTTTTAATCGTGTTTTATCTGCTTTTTGTAAAGTATTCGTGTTAATAATTTCACCAGTAATAGGTTCAGGTGTTCCACGGTCTACAAAATATCTTTGAGCCTTAAAGCTAATTGCAGAAGCCCCTAATTTTCCATAAAATCCCCATTTACTTCTTTCACGTTTTAATGTGAAGTTTGAAAAATTAATTGTTCCTGTTAGTGAAATATTTGAAAATTCACCTTCAACATAATCAACTTTATTTTGAGATGTAATATCCGCCATATCGTATCCTAATTGAAGACCCAATATTGGAGAAAATTGTTTTTCAACATAAATTCCGTACCCAACATCAAATTTTGTATCTCCACCTCTTAATCCCCAAACATCAGATGCATAACTTTGAGATGCAAAAATTGATGTTGGTAGGTCATAAACATGACCAGCGTGTATCCCTAATGACCAAGTGTTTAATTTCCCACTTGTTTCTGAAGAAGTTATTTCTTCTTGGGCTTGAAGTCCATTAAATAACGAACCCGATAATATAAGTAAAGCTAAAGTCTTTTTCATAATAATGTTTCGATTTAAACTTCTAGAGAAACCTGGTTGCCCAGGTTTCTGAAGAATTTATATTATTTATTAATTACGATTTTCTTAGTTGTTACTTGAATATCGCTAGAAATAACTGCATGATACACAGCAGATGGAAGATCTCCTAATTCAATCTCCACTGTAGATGTTGTCATGTTTTCGAAATTAAAGACTTTTACTTTAGCTCCTCTTACATCAAATACTTCTATAGAAACAGTTTCTAAAGTCGCCCCTAAATCAACATGCACTAGTCCTGTTGATGGGTTTGGATAAAGTGTTGTTTCAGAAATATCATAACCTTTAACTGATCCATAATTTCCTCCTCCAATATCAAATACTAGAGATGTTGAAGAACAACCATTAATTGTACCTGCAGTCACCTGGTAATCTCCAGCTGTAGTAATATTAAGAGTTTGAGAGTTAGCTCCAGAAATCATATTTCCATTTTTATACCATTGGTATGTCGAGAAATTCGAACCTTGAACTTTTAAAGTATTAGAAGAAATTTGCTCAATAACTGGAGTAAATGATTGGTTAACTATAAATGTTACAGAACCACTCATTGGACATCCATTTTCTGTAAGCGACCAAGTTAAAACATGTGTACCTGCACCAGCAACAGATGGGTTAAATGAATTACCATTAACTCCCGTTCCTGTAAATGTAGCATCAGTTCCTAATGAAATTTCTGTTAAGTCATCACAAACGTTTAAGTCCGTTGGTAAATCAGATGGCCCTTCTAAAGCAATTACTTTAACAACGAACGAACGTGTAGATGAATTTCCTGAAGCATCTACTGCTTCATATACAACTGTTGTATTTCCAACTGGGAATACTCCACCAGAAGCAATACCACTAACTAAAGAAACAGTAACATCACTTGCTCCACAATTATCAGTTGCAGTTGGAATAGCATAAGTATAACCCGCTTCAGCCTCACATTGAGAAATTTCAACTGAACCAGAACCTCCACCTGGAGCAACATTAATAAATGGCGCAGTAACATCTTTTACAGTTACAAAAATCACCTTATCAGAAGAGTTTCCATTGTTATCAGTCACTGTTAAAGTAACATTATTAGAACCAATATGGCTACAATCGAATGCTGTTTGAGAAAGAACTTTTGTATCAATTCCACAAGCATCTGAAGAAGCATTTGTTGGATCTACATCCGCAACCGTAATAGTTGCATTTCCTGAAGCATCTAAGTTTACAGTAACATCATTTGCAACAACCATTGGCGCTGTAACATCACTTACTGTTACCACAGCTGTTTCCATTGCTGAATTTCCTGAAGCATCAGTAACCGTTAATGTTACAGTATTTGCTCCAATGTTAGAACAATCGAATGTAGAATTATCAAGTGCATATGTTAATGTTGCCGAACAAACATCTGAAGAACCATTATTGATTTCTGCAGTTGTAATTGTTGCGTTTCCATTTACATCTAAATCAATAGAAAGATCTTGTGTTAATACCGTTGGTGCCGTAACATCTTCTACAGTTACAGTTGATGTACCTGTTGATGTGTTTCCGTTTGCATCTGTAGCAGTTAATGTTACAGTATTTGCTCCAATATTTGAACAATCAAAATCTGTTTGGTTGATTGATAAAGTTAATCCACAGTTATCTGAAGTTCCATTGTCAACATCAGATGCTGTAATTACAGCAGTACCTCCAGCTGTTAACTGAATTGTGATGTCTTGAGTTGAAACAACTGGGTTCATATTATCTTCAATTGTAATAAATGCAGTTGAACTAGCAGTATTTCCGTTTTCATCCGTTGCTGTAAACGTCACAGAATTGATTCCTATATTAGAACAATCGAATGTAGATGGTGTAATTGTCATATTTGCAATTCCACAAGCATCTGTTGTATTGTTATTGAAATCGGCAGCTGTTACAGTAACCATTCCAGAAGCATCAAGACTTCTTACAATGTTATTTGTTGAAATAACTGGATCAATATTATCAACAATAGTAACAGTTGTTAATTTAACTCCACTTGTATTTCCTGAACCATCTTTTACGAATACATAAACAGGCTTACCATTACCATCAATATCACTACAATCTAAGTTTCCATCGAATCCTAAAGCGAAGTGGTAAGTTAATGGTGTGTTTGTACAGTTATCTGTAGAAGAAACATTTAATTCTTCTGGAGTAATTGTAGCTTGTCCATTTGCATCAAGAACTACTGTATATGTTGAAACTGTATTTACAATAGGTGTAATGTTATCTACCACTGTAACAACAGCTGTTTCAGAAGATACATTTCCATGCTCATCTGTTGCTGTTAAAGTCACCGTATTTTCACCTAAATCTGTACAATCAAAATCTGATTTACTTAATGCTAAAGTAAAGTTACAGTTATCGTTCGAACCGTTGTCGATCATTGAAGTTGTTATTACGGCATTACCATTTGCATTTAATGGTAAAGTAATATCATTTGTTATAACATTTGGAATACTATCATCTACAATTGTTAATGTAGTTGTTTCTGTACTCTCATTACCTCTATTATCAACAGCAGTAAATATTATTGTATTAACACCTACATGAGAACAATCGAAGTCTGTTTGATTAATCGACATAGATTGAACTACACAGTTATCAGTTGTACCAGCATTGAATTCAGCAGCTGTAAGAACAATTTCACCATTTGCATCTAATGATCGTACAAGTGGATTAATAGAAATCGTTGGAGCTAAAACATCTTCTATTGTTACAACCGAAGTAGCTAATGATTCGTTTCCTGATTCATCTGTAACTTTTAATGTTACGTTTTGTGTTCCAACGTGTAAACATGTATATGAAGAATTGCTTAATTCTAAAGTTACATTTCCACAATTATCCGTTGAACCATTATCAATCATAGAAGCATTTATTTCGGCAATACCATTTGCTTGAAGTTGAACCGTAATATTTTGAGCCATTGCCATTGGAGCAATTACATCTTCTACAGTTAAAGTCGCTGTAGTCATTACTTCATTTCCTTCGCTATCTGTATATTTCAATTCAACTGTGTTATCACCTAAGTTTGTACAGTCGTATGACATATTATTGATAATTTCAGATGTAAATCCACAGTTGTCAGAAGATCCGTTTTCGAACATTGCAGCAGTAATAACTGGGGCATTTCCATTAGAATCTAATTGAACAGTGTGGTTTTGAGTTACAACAGTTGGAGCAATTGTATCCATTACT
This sequence comes from Flavobacteriales bacterium, assembly GCA_049607525.1. Lineage (GTDB taxonomy): Bacteria > Bacteroidota > Bacteroidia > Flavobacteriales > CAJXXR01 > JBMYYR01. The sequence goes on along the minus strand of JBMYWP010000001.1, from coordinate 114,576 downwards.
GTTACAAGAGCAGCTACAGAATGTTCATTTCCTGTTTCATCTTGTACGTGGAAAGTAATAGGTGTTACACCTAAATCAGCACAAGTGAAATCAGATTTAGAAATCCACATTGTATCAATTCCACAGTTATCAGAAGATCCGTTGTTAATATCGGCAACTGTAACAGCAGCATTTCCACTAGCATCTAAATAAACTGTTCTGTTTTGAGAAATTGCAGTTGGTAATGTAGCGTCTTCTATAGTTACAACAATAGTTGTAGAATCTACTTGACCATTTCCATCATTTACTCTAAACGTTACATTATTTGCACCTAAATGCATACAGTTGAAAGTAGTTTGCGATAATTCCATTGATAAATTGTTACAGTTATCTGAAGAACCATTGTTTACCATTGCTGGAGTAATAATAACCTCTCCGTTTACAGGAATTTGCATTGTAATATTTGAAGCCATTGCTACAGGAGCTACATTATCTTCGATTGTTAATGTTGCAGAAGCCATTGTTTCATTACCTTCATTATCTGTATACTTCAAGTTGATTGTATTGTTTCCAATATGAGAACAATCAAAAGATACATTATTTGTAATTTCAGCAGTAAATCCACAGTTATCAGAAGATCCATTTTCGAACATAGCAGCTGTAATAACAGGCGCATTTCCGTTTGCATCTAATTGAACTGTATCGTTTTTAGTCATTACAACTGGTGCCATCGTATCCATTACTGTTACTACAGCAGAAGACGAGTTTTGGTTTCCATCGTTATCTTGAACAGTTAATGTAATTGGAGTAACTCCTAAGTTAGAACAATCTAAAGTATCCATTGATAACCACATAGAATCAATTCCACAATTATCTATAGATCCATTGTTTACATTGTTTACATCAAGAACAACCTCACCGTTTGCATCTAAATATACAGTCGTATTTTGAGAAATTGCTGTTGGTAATGTTTTATCTTCAATAGTAATGATTACTGTTGTAGAGTCTGACTGACCGTTACCATCTTGTACACTAAAGATAACATTGTTTGCTCCTAAGTGAGAACAATCGAAGTTTGTTTGCGATAAATCAAACGTCAAGTTATCCATACAGTTATCCCAAGACCCATCATTTACCATATTGTGATCAACAGTTACTAATCCATTGTCATTTAACGCTACAGTTAAATTGATTGTATTAGCTTCTGGTGAAATTGTATCATCAACCGTTACGAAGAAATTAGCTGTTGCTGTATTTCCAGAAATATCTGTTACAGTTAAAACTTCTAAGTTTAATCCTTCTTCAGAACAATCGAAAATAGAATCACTAACAGATAAAGTATAAGAACAGTTATCTGAAGATCCATTTCCTACCATCATATCAACCATAGATTGTGTAAGTGTTGCAACACCATTTGAATCTGTATAGATTGTAATATCGTTTGCAACGGCAACCGGATCGATAGTATCTCTTACTTCTACAGTGGCAACATCAGAACCAACATTACCTAAGGCATCTGTTACAGATAAAGTAATATCTACTGAGTTAAAATCAGCACAAGTAATTGTATCCTTACTTAAGTCAAAAGTTAAAGAACTCATACAGTTATCCATTACACTTCCTAATACGAAAGATGAATCGATAACGAACTCTCCATTTGCATTTAAATAAACAAATGTATCATTAGCTTCTACAGTTGGAGCAATATTATCTTCAATTCTTGCAACTGCAGTAGCTGTATTCATATTTCCATGGGCATCCCAAACAGTTGTTGTAACAGTTACAGCACTATCGTTATCTGCATTAATAAATGAACAATCAAAAGATGCGATGTCAATTGCAAATGAATCAACTCCACAATTATCTGTAGAATTACTATCGAATGCATTTGAGTCAATCATCGCCATTCCCATACTATCTAACTCAACCGTAATATTAACAACATTTACAACAGGTCTTGTTGTATCCATTACTGTCAACATTGTTGTATCCATTGTTGAATTATTACTAGAATCTGTTGCTGTAGTAATATAAGTTAATGGTGAGTTTGAAATATCTGCACATTTAACTGTATCTATATTTCCAGTTAATGATTCAATATTACAAATATCAAATGGCATAGCTCCAAATGATCCATCAGCAATAGCGAATTGACCACTTGCATCAACATAAACTGTATCAAATTCGTTCACTGTTAACGTAGGAGCAATTGTATCCTTTACAATTACATCGATTGTTGTAGTAGACGTTGAAACGGTTTCATCTAAATCTGAAGCTGTAACAGTTACTTCAATCGTATCTCCTGCATGTGCACAATCAAAAGCTGTTTGACTTAAAGTTAATGTAAAACCTCCACAGTTATCTGATGTTCCATTATCTACCATTGATGAATCTAATGCTGCACCACCCATTGCATCTAAGTGTAATGTAATTTCAGAATTCACCATTAATGTTGGAGCAATAGTATCACGGATAATAACTTTTACTGAATCTTCTATAGATTCGTTATCGTTTATATCCATTACACTAATGTAACTTGTAATTGTATCATCTAAACTGATACAAGCAAATTCTGTTGTATCCATGTCAAAGAATGCAACACCACAGTTATCGCTAGTTGCAATATCTACCATAGATGAATCGATAGAAACTACTCCGTTTTCATCTAAGTAAACAGTTAATGTATCTTGAGCATCGATAACAGGAGCAACAGTATCTGAAATTTCAACAAATACATTTGTTGTTGCTGTGTTGTTTGAAGCATCTGTTACAGTTAACACCAATTGAATTGGATTATTTGCAATATCTGAACAATCAAAAGTATCTATATCTGCTGAAAAGCTTATTGAACCACAATCAGCTGTATCAACATTATCATCCGAACCATTATCTAATAATTCGGCGTCTAAAACAACCATACCATTTGTATCAACAAATAACTCTAAAGTATCTGTAATACCCATTGCAGTTGGTGATACTGTATCCAATACAATTACTGTAGAAAATGCAGTATCCCTATTACCTGAAGCATCTTCAGCAAAAATTGAATCTGTAAATGTTCCAGGACATGTAAATAAGGTATCTGATAAAGAAATTGATATTCCAAATCCACAGTTATCAGAAACTACATTCACTAATGAATCAGCTCGAGTAACAGCTTCACCATTTGCATCTAAGAAAAGTGTAACATTCTTAGCATTAATTTGTGGAGCAATATTATCGATAACTCGAATTACGGTAGTACATGTAGAATCATTTCCTGATGAATCAACTAAAGTTAATTCAATACTATTAATTCCTAAATCATCACAAGTTACTGTTGTTTCAGAAAGAGAAAAACTTTCAATTCCCCATCCAATATTCGATGACTTTGGGATTGCAGTATTTAAATACTCATCATAACTAGCGCTATCTATATCTGAACGCATTAAGTTATAAATACCCGAACCATTTAAAAATACTTCTACAGTATCATTAAAACAAACTGGAATAGGTGGAGCAGCATCAACATACATTACTTTGAATGTAAGCACTTCGTCTAATCCAGATGTTGAAATTGACTGTGTTACTGCAGGTTGCAAAGGATCAATTATAGTATCTCCAAATGAACCTCCCCAACTTGAGTTACCAATGAATGGTCTAATTGCAGACTCAACATTTGCATTACAATTGAACGTAGCTTCTGGATTTATGGCTACTGAAATTCGTGGGTAAACAGCTCCATCCGCACATACTCCAATTCCGGTATAAGTACAACCAGAAGATATAGCCCAGGTGTCACCGTTATCAGCCATATGTTCCATTGTATTACCTGGAGTTATTCCCATTAAATTATCTGGCGTTCCTGCTATATTTGTATCTAATCCAACAAGATCATCAATAAAACCACCAACATCAGTTCCATCATTAAACACGTGTGTTTTCTGATCTGATGCAGTTTCACTGTTATAAGACACCTCAATAAAGCGGTAATCCCCTGAACCTCTAAGGGTCGCTACACTATCTAAGAAACTAGCCCAATCATCAAATTGCGGCGTTCCTGGACAGAAAGCTTGTCCTCTCTGAAATGTGTGTGAATACTCAAAGGATACTGTATCCTGAGCATTTACATCAACATTCATAAAGGAAAGAAAAACTAAAGCAAGAAGTGCTTTCATTTTTCGATTTTGTACAAAATTCCTCATAGAATTTACTTATTAAATAAACATTACTACCTAACAAACCCTTCATTAGATAGAGACAAACATCACAAATATAGAGTTTTTATGTTACTTGAAAAGCCGTAAGGTAAAAAAGATGATAAAACCCACTTAAAAACACAGTTTTTATTCTAAATCATACAATTAGGTAATATAAAAAATGGGTGTTTTCTAAGTGAAAATACCCATTTTTTATATTATTTATTTTATATAAATCATTAACTTTTTTCTTTCCAATCTCCATTTTCTTTTATCAAGTTTACCAGCTCTTCAACCGCAACACTCGATTCTAAATTTCGCTTTACAACCTCTTGACCTTTATATAAAGAAATTTTCCCAACACCAGTTCCCACATAGCCGTAATGAGCATCAGCCATTTCTCCAGGTCCATTAACAATACAACCCATTACACCTATTTTCAACCCTTTAAGATGTTCAGTTGCCTGTCTTACTTTATTGGTTGTTTCTTGCAAATCAAATAATGTTCTTCCACAAGATGGACACGAAATATATTCAGTTTTTGATGAACGTACTCTTGAAGACTGTAATATTCCGAAAGCCAATTCATTATAAATCTTTATTTCTGTAATATTTTTAGGTTTCATCCAAATTCCATCGATTAACCCATCTAAAAACAGAGCACCCAAATAAGATGCAGCCTGCATTTGTAAATCTAATTTATGAGAAGAAGAAGAGTTAAAAGAAACCAAAACTGAATGTTTAAGTTTATTTTTGGCTTCTAATTCTAAAATCCAACGTCTAAGATCTAATAATTTATTCTCATTGTTGCTCGATAGTACCCAAGCAACTGTAGGATCATCCTGAAACTCCGAACAAGCATCATAATTGGTTGAATCAACACTAATGAAATTAATGATTTTTGATTTTTTAGAGGTTGACTTATATTCTTCGATAGAATATAACTTTAATCCATCTTCTAATAATGCATGAGGCTGAATTACTTTTGTCATTCCTGTCAACTCAAAATCAATTGATTTAGTGGTAAATAAATAATCTGGAGCTAAATCTCCAATTTTCCATTTATCCAAATTAGCATCATATTTTAGATCTAGATTTCGAAGAATATCTCTTGTAATTTCACTCATACTGGACAAATCCGAAACTACAACTGGAACTAAACCATCACCAATTTTATCTCTCTGTAAACTTTTTCTACGCACGTATCTAAATGGCGAATAAGGCAATTCTTGTTTATAAGTTTCAATTTGAGGATAAGCTTTTTTATTAGCAAGGTTTTCTAACATAGACTTGGCAACCGGAATTTCCTCAACTGGAGCTTCTGTTAAAGATACACGGATTGTATCGCCAATACCATCTAAAAGTAAAGTTCCCATTCCAACAGCAGATTTTACTCTTCCATCATCTCCATCTCCTGCTTCAGTAACACCTAAATGCAAAGGATAGTTCATTCCTTCCTTTTTCATGGCAATAATTAGTAATCTGTAAGCCTGAACCATTATTATGGTATTACTAGCTTTCATAGATAATATCACGTTATGATAATCTAAATCTTTACAAATTCTTAAAAATTCCATGGCGCTTTCCACCATTCCCTCTGGTGTATCTCCGTATTTACTCAATATTCGATCAGACAAAGAACCATGGTTGGTTCCAATTCTCATGGCAGTACCATGTGTTTTACAAATTTCAACTAACGGAGAAAAACGTTTCTTAATTTTATCTATTTCTTTTTGGTATGTCGTGTCATCATATTCAATAATTTTAAATTTCTTTTTATCTATATAATTCCCTGGATTAACACGAACTTTTTCAATTATCTTTGCTGCAACCTCAGCCGCCACAGGTGTAAAATGTATATCCGCAACTAAAGGTGTATTGTATCCTCTTTTCTTTAGTTCTTTCTTAATATTTAATAGATTTTCAGCTTCCCTTTTCCCAGGGGCAGTAATTCTTACAAGTTCACAACCTGCTTCAATCAATTCTATACATTCTTGAACAGTAGCTTCAGTATCCATTGTGTCTGTTGTAGTCATAGATTGTATTCGTATTGGGTTGCCTCCACCAATACCAACATTTCCTACTTTTACTTCCCTACTTTTATATCTATTAAGTTCAGTAATGGATTCTATATATAACCTTTGATCGTTCATGTTTTTCTGCTTTATATTTTCCAAAGGTCTGTTTTTCCGTTGAAAAGAAAAAATTTTATTAACAAACACTTATTTATCAACCACATAGCTTATGTCGATTTATTTTTCTCTTGTAACTTTGTTTACTTTTCTAATGTTAATACACTAATTTTATGTAATTCAAATAATGTTCTAACATCTTGTTAGGGGTGTAATTCTATTCGCTTTACACAAAACACATTATTTTTCGTTTTTTAATTGGGGAATTATTAGCGAAGGAAACCAAAAGTTTCAACAAAAGAAAAGGGAGATTAATTAATCTCCCTTTTTTGTTTATTCTGTTTTTTTATTTCTTTTCGTTATAAACAACTTGTTTAAATGGAGCTTCGTACCCCGCATCGCCAAGTTGCTTTTTAATCTCAGCTCTTAATCCCCAAAACACATCCCAGTAATCTTCTACAGTACAATATGGTAGTGCAATCATTTCAACACTACTTTCTCCTAAATTTGTAACATAAACAGAAGGCGCTGGATCTTGAAGTACCAATTTACTTGATTGAAGAATATTCAAAACAATTTCTTTTGCTTTTACATCATCTGCGTCATATCTTACTGCAAATGGAATGTCTGCTCTTACATTTCCATTTGATGAAAAGTTTGTAATTGAGTCTGCTGTTATTTTTCCATTTGGTACAATAACTGTTTTGTTTTGAAAAGTATTAATGAAGGTTACAAATACCGATACTTCTTTTACAAACCCTAAATGTCCACCTACTTCAATAAGGTCTCCAACCTTAAATGGTTTAAAGATTAAAATCATGACACCAGATGCTAGATTTCCTAACGAACCTTGAAACGCCATTCCAATAGCCAAACCAACAGCTCCAATTAATGCTGCAAAAGAAGTCATTTCAACACCAATTACGGTTGCCACACTAATAAATAATAAAGCTTTTAAACCAAATCCAATTAAGGTTAGTAAAAACGGTCTTAATGTATCATCTAAATTCATTTTATCAAATCCTTTAGATGTTGCTTTTACGATCATTCGTACGATTAAAAACCCAATAATTAGTGCAACCAAAGCTCCCAATAAACGAGGAGCCCAATTTCCTACTCCATCAACACCAGATTTAATAAATTGATTTAATGCATCTTGTACTGTTTCCATAATAATTTTGTTTTTTTTAATTAATCAATATGTATACTTTTTTTAACAACTTTTTGGGTAATAATATCACTTTTTCATAATATTATACACAATAAATAAAGTATATTACTTATAACTTTTGTTTTCTTAAAAGTAATCAAATGGTTTGATTCTAGATTTAATAAACGATAAAACTTAGTAGAAACACAGACAAATAGACATAAAAAAAAGAAGAACAGAACTCTAAATGTCCATTCTTCTTTTAATTTATTTGGTTGTTTTAACTATGAATAAACTCTTAATATTTCGTCTAAAACATCATTTACTTCTTGTTGGGAATTTGCTGTCACCAATTTTAACCTATATGCTTTAATACCTCTTAAGGCCTTAAAATAATTGGTGTAATGACGTCTTGTTTCTACTAAACCAAGAATTGGTCCTTTCCATTCTATTGAAGCCTGAAGATGTTTTTTAGCAACCTCTACACGCTCTTGAATTGTTGGTGGAGCCAAATGAGTTCCTGTTTCCAAATAGTGTTTCACTTCTCTAAATATCCAAGGGTAACCAATGGCTGCTCGTCCAATCATAATTCCATCAACAGGAAATTCCTTCATCATTTGTTCGGCTTTTTCTGGAGAATCAACATCTCCATTACCAAAAATAGGAATCGTAATATTTGGATTATCTTTTACCGCGGCAATTTTTGTCCAATCGGCACTACCTTTATACATTTGTTTTCGTGTTCTACCATGTATAGATAAAGCTTTGATACCTACCTCCTGTAAACGTTCGGCTACTTCTTCTATAAAAATAGTCTCCTCATTCCAACCTAAACGCGTTTTTACAGTTACTGGCAAATCGGTCGCCTCAACAACAGCTTTGGTCATTTGTACCATTTTTGGAATATCTTGTAAAATTCCAGCTCCAGCACCTTTTCCAACAACTTTTTTAACGGGACATCCAAAATTAATATCAATAATTTCTGGTCGTGCCTCAGTAGCAATTTCGGTTGCACGAATCATGGAATCTATGTTCCCTCCAAAAATTTGGATACCAATCGGTCTCTCATTATCGTAAATATCCAACTTCATTGTACTCTTATCCGCATCTCGTATAAGGCCTTCACTAGAAATAAATTCGGTAAACATCAAGTCTGCTCCATGCTCCTTACACAAGGCTCTAAAAGGCGGATCGCTAACATCTTCCATTGGGGCAAGTAATAATGCATTCTTAGGCAACTCTATATCTCCAATTTTTATCAAAATAGTTCAGTTTAAATCAAGTTTTAAGGATAATACCATTTTATCCTCTCGGCAAAAATACAATCTTTTATGGCATAAAAAAAAGGCCTCAACATAGAGTTAAGACCTTTTTATTAAAATAAGAATGATTAACTTACAGTAGTTTATAAGTTAATGCTAAACCTAATACTTCTCTAAATTGCACAGCTTTACCAACTTTTCCATTATCTTTTAAGAAAACAGTGTTGTCATCATACAATAATTCAGTCGATAAATTCATACTGATATACTTGTTTACCTGCATTACAATAGCATTATTCCATTTTACGTCAATATTTTGTGGATTATCAAGATAGTTTGAATAAAGACCAAATAAAGTTTCAAATGAAATATTATCCATCAATTTAGTTTTATACTTCATTTCCATTTTTGCCCCCAATTCATATCTAGACTTATCACCTAAATCTAATCCATATCTCGTTTCATCTACTTGTTCAGCTAATACGTAAATTGCCTTCATTGCAATTGGAGATAAATAGATTGAAAAATTATCTTTTGGTTTATAATCCATACCGACAGATAATTCAAGGAAACCAGGTGCCATAAATTGAGAAACAACAGTATCTCTTGCGTTTGGATCGTTATATCCTAAATCGAATTGAGATTTAAAGTTTAAAAGAGTTGCATAACTCCAGTTTCCTTTTGCTTTTCTTTTATATAATGAATTTATTTCCAATTTATCATCAGATTTCACGAAATCTCTTGAACCTTGCTTTATTAATCCATAACCCAAGTGAGCAAAATTTTCCCACTCTACACCATCTTTTGCATAGTTTGCATTTGCTTTTACAAACCCAGTTAAAGACAAGGCGTCCTCACCTCCGGCTGCCCAGTTACTTAATCCTAATTGTGTGAATTGTAAAGTTCCTACGGCATCATATTTCCAATCTTTATTTTCCGTTGTGCTAGGAGCATCTTGTGCAAGAGCATTAAACGTAAACATTCCACCAATAAACAATAAAGAAATAATTTTTTTCATACTAATTTGTTTTTATCATTAAATTGTAATTTACATCAAAACTTTGATATAAACATACATCTTTAAGCTAATTCACAATTGAATCTTGGCAAAGAAACATGTTTATAATTAATCACGAATACCTTATTCGATAATGGAATCTTAAAAATCGGTAAACTTCAAAATTCTACCATTAATCGGTAAAAACTTAACGTTAAAACAATAACTCTTAGTCTAAATCATTGTTTTACTTATACTTGTATCATAAATATCCCTTAATTTAAAAACAACCTTATAAATTAAACGTGCTATGGTATCAAAACTTGAAAAAAAATGGACAACTCGGTTCAAACAACTGAAGCGATTCTACGAAAAAAACAACCATACAAACATTTCTGCCCGTTACAAAAAGAACAAATCTTTAGGCACTTGGGTGGTTAGACAACGTGTTATTAAAAACACGCTTTCAGATGAGCAAATAGATGCTCTTAATTCAATTAATTTTGTTTGGAACCCAAGAGAAGATTCATGGGAAAACAACTATGCAAAATTAGTTGAGTATAAAGAAAAAAACAATCATACAAATGTTCCAGTAAACTACTCGGAAGATTTAATTTTTGGACGTTGGGTACAAAAGCAAAGACGAATTAAAAATTCACTTTCTCCAGAAAAATTAAAGCAACTCGAACAAATAGATTTTATTTGGGATGGTAATGAATATGTTTGGGAAAACAACTATACCGTTCTAAAAACATTCATTCAAACCAATAAAAGAATGCCAAATTATAAAGAAAATTTGAAGCTATATAATTGGATGAATCAACAAAAAATTAAATTTAATAATTTAAGACTTGACGATGAGAAAGTTGAGAAATTAGAGAAAATAGGTATGACTTTTAAGAAAAAGTAATACTCAGGTTTTCATTATACTTCTCTTCCCAAATTCTGTTGAATTTCTTGGGAAAGAGAAAGGTATTGAGTATAGGTTTTAAGTAAGGTTTGACGAGATTCAACTGGAAGATTATTATCTTTTAGTTGAGTCTCTATATGTTTAATTCTACCTCTAATTAGCTCCAATTGAAATCTCCATAACAATTGATTGATTATCTTTTCTAACTTAGCTTTCTCTTCAACAACGTAGATTTCCTTCTTCTCCCAATTCGCCAACTGATACTTTTCATGAATAACTTGAGTAATGTACCTTACCCAATCCATGTTTTCAGATCTTAATATAAATTGGAGCACATCTCTATTTTCATTGCCTTGGAACCAAAATTCAATGACTGCATCATAAATATCTTGATGTATTTTTTCGGTAAAACTAAATTCTTCTTGTTCCAATTCGTGATGTACAAATTCTAAAACAGAAGTTTTAACGAATATTGGATCAGCCCCTTTTTCTTCCGATTCGATTTCAACTTGTAATTCTTCGTCGGCATACTGAACCAAAAGCCTAAGCAATTGATATTCTATTGTAAACAAAAGACTATTCTCCGATTTTTTAGATATTTCAACATCTAAAGTTTCTTGTACTTGTGGTAAATCCTGAGGCTGAATACCTGCTTCTAAAAGCATTCCGTGCTCTCTGGCCTTTCTTTTGGCCTCACGTTCTTCTTCCTTTTTATCCTCGACAAATTTCTGATTTAACTGGTTGTCGAGTTCTGTAAAAAGTACTTTTTCATCAAACTCAAGTTTTGGAGCCGCATGTTGAATAAAAACCGTACGTTTTAAAGGATCTGGAACTTTGGCAATACTTTTTATTATATCTCTAAGCCATTGTGTTTTTTCAACCAAACTTTGTCCACCTTCTCGTTTAAAAAGATCAATTTTAAAGTCTATAAAGTTTTGAGAATGGCTTTTTATATAACTAGAAAGTTCATCTTCGGTCTTTCCTTTAGAAAACGAATCAGGATCTTCTCCATCGGGAAGCAATAATACATTCACATTCAATCCAAACTCCAAAATAATATCAATACCTCTTAACGAGGCTTTAATACCAGCGTTATCTCCATCAAAAATAACGGTAAGATTATCGGTAAATCGTTTTATTAAACGCACCTGATCTTTGGTTAAGGCCGTACCTGATGAAGCTACGACATTCTCTATCCCTGCCTGATGTAAAGCAACAACATCGGTATATCCTTCAACCAGAATACAAAAATCTTGCTTTACAATACTCCTTTTAGCCTGAAGAATACCATAAAGTATCTTGGACTTATGATACACGTCACTTTCGGGAGAATTGACGTATTTAGCGAGCTTTTTATCGGTTTTTAGGATTCGAGCTCCAAACCCAATAGTTCTACCTGAAAGAGAATGAATAGGAAAAATTAAACGATCACGATAGCGATCGAATCCATTGCCATCTTTAAAAATGCTTAACCCTGTTTCTTGCAGAAGTTCTTGAGTATAACCGTTTTTTAGAGCGTGTTTGGTAAAACCATCTTTAATATTGGCCAAAAAACCAATTTTAAAAGTTTCTACACTTTCGGTAGAAATTTTTCTATCTTTTATATAAGGCTGAGCTATGAGTTGACCTTGTTGTGTTTTTAGTTGATTTCGGAAATAATTTTCGGCAAATTCATTTAATAAATATAGACTTTCACGCTTATTTAAGCGTTGTTTTTGCTCTGGACTTACTTCCTCTTCTTCAATTTGAATGGAGTACTTTTTTGCCAGTTGTTTTAGCGCTTCCGGATAAGAAACATGTTCTAAATCCATAATAAAACTGACTGAATTACCACCTGCACTACATCCAAAACATTTATAAATACCTTTTCCTGGCGATACAATAAACGATGGCGTTTTTTCATTGTGAAACGGACACAATCCTAAATAATTTGCACCTCGTTTTTTTAAATTCACGTAATCTCCAACAACTTCCTCTATTCGGGCTGCATCATATATTTCGTCTATTGTATTCTTAGGAATCATTCCCATAGTACTCTCCTGTTTTATTTAACGAATTTAAGATAAGTTTTTAGACATTGCCAAAAAAAGGGAAATGTGTTAAACATTTCCCTTTTTTTTATTCAATATATACAGTTTAATCGTCCAATTTAAGAACGGCCATAAAGGCTTTTTGTGGAATTTCAACATTACCAACCTGTCGCATTCTCTTTTTACCTTTTTTCTGCTTTTCAAGTAATTTACGCTTACGCGAGATATCACCACCATAACATTTGGCTGTTACATCCTTACGCACGGCTTTTACCGTTTCTCTAGATATAATTTTTGCACCAATTGCGGCTTGAATAGCAATATCAAATTGTTGCCTTGGAATAAGTTCTCTTAATTTAGAACAAATTTTCTTTCCAATATTATAGGCTCCATCACGGTGAATTAAGGCCGATAAGGCATCGACTTGCTCTCCGTTTAATAGAATATCTAATTTAGATAACTCTGTATCTTTCATACCAATTGGTTGGTAATCAAAAGAGGCATATCCTTTAGAAATGGTCTTTAGTTTGTCGTAGAAATCAAATACAATTTCTGCCAAAGGCATTTCGAAAGCTAACTCTACACGATCTGTCGATAAATACACCTGATTTTTTAAGATTCCACGTTTTTGGATACATAAACTCATTACAGAACCAACAAAGTCCGATTTTGTAATAATTTGTGCGGCAATATAGGGCTCTTGAGCGTAATCTAAATAGTTTGGTTCTGGTAATTCTGATGGATTATGAACCAATATTTTTTCACCTTTTTTGGTATAAGCGTCGTAATATACGTTTGGTACAGTTGTAATAACTGTCATATCAAACTCACGTTCTAAACGCTCCTGGATAATTTCCATGTGTAACATTCCTAAGAATCCACAACGGAAACCAAATCCTAAAGCCGCAGAAGATTCAGGCTCAAAAGTTAAAGAAGCATCATTTAACTGAAGCTTTTCCATAGATGCTCTTAATTCTTCGTAATCCTCAGTATCAACCGGATAAATACCAGCAAATACCATTGGTTTTACATCTTCAAAACCTTCAATAGCTTTTTCACAAGGGTTAGAAACCGATGTAATGGTATCTCCAACTTTTACTTCAGACGCTGTTTTAATTCCAGAAATAATGTAACCAACATCTCCAGCTTTTACCTCTTTTCTTGGTAATTGATCTAATTTCAATGAACCAATATCATCGGCAAAATATTCTTTTTCGGTTGCAAAGAACTTTACTTTTTCACCTTTATTAATAGTTCCAGAAACGACTTTATAATACGCTTCAATTCCTCTAAACGGGTTATAAACCGAGTCAAAAATTAAGGCTTGTAATGGTCCTTCTTCGTCTCCAACTGGTGCCGGAACACGATCTACTATGGCATCTAAAATGGCAGGAACTCCCATTCCTGTTTTTGCCGAACATTGTAAAATATCTTCAAAATCACCACCAATTAAATCAATAATTTGATCGCCAATAGCTTCAGGATCTGCCGATGGCAAATCCACCTTGTTAAGAATTGGAATAATCTCCAAATCATTTTCTAAGGCCAAATATAAATTTGAAATGGTTTGAGCTTGAATTCCTTGTGCAGCATCTACAATAAGCAGAGCTCCTTCACAAGCTGCAATAGAACGAGAAACTTCGTAAGAAAAATCAACATGTCCAGGCGTGTCAATCAAATTTAATCGATATTCGACACCATCACGGAAATAATCCATTTGAATGGCATGAGATTTTATGGTAATTCCACGTTCTCTTTCCAAATCCATATCATCTAAAAGCTGATTTTGTTGCTCTCTTTCCGATACGGTTTGAGTAATCCCAATTAATCGATCGGCAAGTGTTGATTTACCGTGATCAATATGAGCAATTATACAGAAATTTCTTATATTTTTTTGTTCCATCTTCGTCTAAATTACAATCTACAAAGCTAAGATATTTATATAGGAATTTCCTTATTTTCAATACGAAATTACAACACGATTAGAAATATTAATAAAATTATTGGTTCCACTTATTTTTTTGAACCCGATATAAAATCAGACAATGATAAATTATATCCAAAATGTGCCATAAAAAAATCATAACCGCCACCCTTCATAGACACCAATCGACATCTACCAAAAAAACTAGAGAATTTATTTCCTTTAGGGTGCCACACAGCTTCAACTTCGGGAGCAGCGATAAACTCTATTCCTGCATCTTGTTCAATTCTATTCAACTCATCTCCATACTGAAAATAAAATGGAATGTTAAAATGCATTCTAAAATTCTTTGAAGAGTTAATTCTTATAGATGCCTGAGTTCCAATGAACGGTAAAGTGTGCGAAGTCACATTACTATCAGAATGAATAACTTCTGTTGTGTTAAACCCCGTAATAAAATCTAAAGAATAAGAGTTATTATTTTTATAATTTGCTAAACTCCCAACGCTAACATTTACTTTGGTATTAAACCAACTAAACTGATACATTCGGTTTCTTGAAAAATCTTTAATTGGTAAGTGTTCGTATTGATCGTCAAAACGTGAAATTGCAAAATTCAATGATACCTCCTTAAATAAATAGAAGTGAGAATTACCTATATTTGAATTATGAATAGGTAATTTAGCATTAATTTCAGATAATACAGTTGCATTATTATTTGCTCTTATTGTACCTAACACATCTGTGTACAATCTCAAATCCATAGATTGATTTATTCCACTACCTTTTACCAAGGTCTTACTTGAATCATTTGGCGTTAATGTGATTTCATTGTCGAAAAAATAATTAGTTTGATCATTTGGAATATAAAGTAATAAATCAGACAATTTTACATACTTCTGAACTTCAGAATTTTTACTGGTAATCAAGTCTTTTCGAGAATTTATTCCATTTAAGGTTATTGGCTTATTAGTCTCAAAAACCTCTTCCTTTTTAGTGAAAATATGAACATGAACTACAACTCCATTTTTTATACTTATTTTCACATGATCTACATCTATAGTATCATTGAGTATACTAGGACTACATTTAAGTTTAGAATTTCTTAATAACAAAGTACCTATTTCATGATTAGGTGAAGATAATGCACTTATTGAATCGAATTTATGCTTCATTGTCTGCGAAAACTTATAAAATAAATCCTGGCGTTGAACAATTTGATTTATGTGTGAAGTATCTAAATTAATCGTATTAATAATTAAATCTTGTCTGTAAACCTCCTCTAATAAATCTAGTTTTTCATTTCTTAATGAGTCCACTTTTAATTTCAACTCTTCCACTGTTTGACATAATGCAACTTGGGATAGAATGATTGCGAAAATTGTAAATATATTTTTCATCTTTTTTTCTCTAAATTATCTTATCAATAATGAAATTAAAAAGGAAAATCACCCAATGGCTATTAGGGTTTTAACTTATTCTAAATCTACATTACACCATTCAGGTGATAATTACGGCATTATTTCGGAGTGCTTTTTCAACTCTCATTTAGGAGAAAATGCCTATTTAATATATTGATATTTCACCTAACTCATAAAACCCAAATTTAAATTACCTTTGCTTAATTAAAATTCAATTATGCAATCCACTTTACTTAAACAGAACTTAAAAAAACATTTTGGTTACGATACTTTTCGCCCTTTACAAGAAGATATTGTTAACCATGTTTGTTCAGGAAAAGACAGTTTGGTTTTAATGCCAACGGGAGGTGGAAAATCCATTTGTTTTCAACTTCCGGCTTTAACCATGCCCGGAATGGCCATTGTGGTTTCTCCACTTATTGCCTTAATGAAAGACCAAGTAGATGCCTTATTGCAAAATGGAATTTCGGCGGCCTATTTAAATTCAAGCTTATCGGAAACCGAAAGACAAAATGTTTTGCAAAAAATTGCCACCGGAAAATTGGATCTTCTTTATGTATCGCCCGAAAAATTATTGAATGCCGAAATCTTTGAACAACTCAAACAAATTAAATTGTCGCTGTTTGCCATTGACGAAGCTCACTGTGTTTCGGATTGGGGTCATGATTTTAGACCAGAGTACAAACAACTCCATCATGTAAAAAAGCATTTTCCCAACATTCCGATTATTGCTTTAACGGCAACAGCCGACGAAACCATCAAATCCGACATACTCGAATTTCTAAACCTCGAAAAACCGGCTGTTTTTGAGTGGTCATTTGACCGTCCAAATCTTTTTTTGGAAGTACGACCTGGTAAAGATAGAAATAAGCAGATTTTGCGCTTTATAAACGAAAAAAGTGACTCCAGCGGGATAATTTATTGTCTAAGTCGGAAACAATGTGAAAAAACGGCTCAAAAATTAAGAACGGCAGGTTATAACGCTATGGCCTACCATGCGGGAATGAGTTCGGAGTTAAGAAGTGATATTCAAAGAAAATTTGTAACGGACGAACTTCCTATCGTTTGTGCAACCATTGCTTTCGGAATGGGAATTGATAAATCTAACGTGCGTTGGGTTATTCATTACAACCTTCCTAAGAGTATGGAAAATTACTACCAAGAAATTGGTCGTGCTGGTCGAGACGGTTTACCTTCGGACACTTTACTTTTTTATTCTTATGCCGATTTATTGCAATTGAGAAAATTTGCCGAAGAAAGTGCGAATGCCGAAATCCTACTTTCGAAATTGCAACGCATGATGGATTATGCCGAATCTAGAATTTGTCGTCGTCGTGTTTTGCTAAATTATTTTGGAGAATATTCCGAGACCGATTGTAAAAATTGTGACGTTTGTTTAAATCCGCCAAAAGTTTTTGACGGGACTTTAATTGCTCAAAAAGCCCTTTCGGCAGTTGCAAGAACAAATGAAAGCGAAGCCATGGGTGTTTTGGTGGACATATTAAAAGGAACGCAAAACGAATATATTTTCGAACAAAAATACAATACCCTTAAAACTTTTGGTTGCGGAAAAGAACTTACTTATCAGCAATGGCAATTGGCTTTATTGCAACTTTTACAACTTGGCTTTGTTGATGTACAGTACAAAAAAGATCATGCTTTAAAAGTCACTAAATTAGGTTTAGAAGTTTTAAAAGGAAGAAAAAAAGTTGCTTTAACATCATTAACCAAAGAAAAAGCGATTCGCAGAGATACGAAGGTGAAATCGGACGCTCAAAAATCTTTTGATGGTTTATATGAAAAACTAAGGGCACTAAGATTAAAGTTAGCTACAGAGCAAAATGTACCTGCCTATGTAATTTTCTCGGACGTTTCCCTGAAAGAAATGGCCAATCTAGCCCCAACTAAAGATCAAGAATTCTTGGCAATTTCTGGTGTTGGAGAAACTAAACTTACGAGGTACGGTTTTGAGTTTATGGATTTAATTAGAATTCATACGGGAAAGAAAAAATCGACCCAAGAACAAACATTAGAACTTTACAAAAAAGGACTCTCAATAGATGAAGTTTGTAAAATTAGAGGTTTAAAACCAGTCACTATTTTTTCTCATTTATGTAAATTATATTTAGATGATGAAATTAACGATCTAGATAAATTTGGATCAACAGCCGCCACAAAATTGGTTCAAGATTACTTGAAACGACATGGTGATTTTGATGGAAGTTTAAAACCAATTTTCGATTTTGGACAAGAGATTATTCCTTATCAAGACATAAGAATTGCAATAACTATTCTGATGAAAAAAGGACTTTTATAAATATAGACTAATAACGATTAAAGATTTTGGATTAAAAAAAACAAAAAAAATCATTATAAAAATGAAAGTTCGTAACAATTAAACATCAACTATCATTCATTTTCGCATGATAGTTGATGTTATTTTTTTGTAAAATAATCCTATCTATATGTTCAGATTTATTGTAATTGAGTTCAGGTTACTCTAGTTTTAAAAATTGTATTATTGATTTACTAAAAACCATTGTGTACCGTTGTATACAAGGGAATAATATTGATAAGGAACACTAATCACACGACTTACTGCACCCTCAATATTCTTACCATTTCCGTCGATAGTAACTGTATTTGAACTCCCATCAATTTTTTTAATAGTAATTCTTTGACCAGTTGCTGGAGATGATAATAAAGTTGTCGTTAAATTTCCGGAGGTCGCATCCATCAATATATATTCATCAGAACTTACGGCAGGATAGTCGGCTGTCTTTGTTCCAACCGCGCTAATATTTGACTTTGGGAAATCAGCTTTTCTTATTACACCACTACCATCCACTGTTAATACCGTATTAGGATTCGTTTCATGAAAATTTGTAGAAACATAATTTCTAATTTGAATCGTTCCATCCTCTTTAACAATTAATGTTCCCATTGTTTGTCCGATTGCACTCAAATGGACATCACCAGCTGTTGTAAATAATCCAACATCATTTTCGACATTGGCAAATTTACGTTTAGCACCATGATTTCCATTTCCAAAATACAAAGCACCCTCAGTACCAGATGATGTACCCGTATTTATATCACCGTTTACCATTAATTTATCTGCACCTGTACCTCGACCAATACCAACATTTCCATCATCAGAAATAAAAACATTTTGCTCATTTGTTCGAGAAGAAGAACCGTTTGAAAGAGTACTAATATTCATTAAATTTGACGATGAATTATTTTCCCAGATACTAGACCCTGCACCCGTAACATTCGAGCCCATTTTTTCCCAAATAGCCCCATTAAAATAATAATATCCTGGTGTTACTTCATGAGCACCTGTAACTGTACTGGTGTTGTAAATAAGTAAACTTTCTTTAGGAGAGACTATTGTTGTTACATCGTTACTTCCTGTTAAAGCAACATTGGGAATCAATACAACTTTATCATCCGAAGAAATTTCTAGTATCGAGGATTGGTGAGGAGAAGTTGTACCTATTCCGATTTGCCCAAAACCTTTTAGTAAAGGAAAAAGGAAAATAAGAAAAAGTAGCTTGTTTTTGTTAAGCATTTTGTTTTTGTTTACGATCAGTTAATAATATTTATCTATTGTTTCAAACAAATCTATTTTTTACTGTTTTAAAACAATAAATTTATAGATGACAAAAAGTTGACAACTCAACAAAACCAATATAACTAACTATTTAACAATATGATTACAATACAACAAAACCTACTCACATGGTCATAAACACGCACTCAATATTCATTACCCAAACTAAATGCATTAAGTTTATTTTTAAAACATGACATTAACATAACAAATCCATCTCCTCATAAATGAGGGTATCGACTTTACATAATTCATCTTAATTTGGTCATTATTAATTATAATTAAACCAAATTATGAAGACACTTTTTCTAACTTTCGCGACAGGATTAAGCCTAGTTGCCTTTTCACAAATTAAACAAGAGTCGGTATATTATTCAGACGATCAAAATTTGCAGTTTACTCATTTCAATGATGGAAAACTCTACGGAGCTTCAGAGTTTGATAGTTTAAAAGTTTATGATTTTAGCGCTCCATTAACTTTGTCCTCTGCAGAACATTACAATTTAACTCTGGGCATTAAAGATAATTTCGTTGCAACCAATAGCTCAACCTTACATTTTATTGGATTAGAAGAAATAAAAATTACCACATATAATTTACCCACAACATCGGGAAGTACCCTGACTGAAACTACTCAATTAAACAGCTCAACATTGCACCCCGAAGATATCCTTGCACATGACGGTAAAATTTATTTTATTGAAGGTGGTGATGCAATTGGAGGTGTTCCTGCAAAATTAATACGCTTTGACCCAAGTGAAACAGACACTTCAATGATGCAAGTAACACTTGACGATTCTAATCTTGACAACCCCAGAAAAATTGCAAAAGATGGAAACACATTTTATATTTTGCAATTTGATGGTACAATAAAAAAAATAGATGATATAACAGCCAATCCGCTTACAATCTCAACTTTTCACACATCGTCTTCAACTGCCATTGATATCGCAGTAGGAAATGGAAAATTGTTTATTGACCAAGTTGATGAAATCTATTACTCACCAGTTTCCTCTGCAAATTTCACAAAATACGCCAATAAAACTGCTGGTTATACAGATTTGTTCTATTACGACAATTTTCTTTACGGCGTAAAAGATTCGAAAGTCATGCAATTTGTAGATGAATTGAGTGTAGGTGAAACAAATAAAAACGCCATAACATTCGTCCCAAATCCAACAACTGGTTTAATAAAATTCAACACTACTATTATTGAATTTTCTCTTTACTCTATGGATGGAAAAATGCTTTACAGGAGTGATGCTAACAATGATCAAATCAATTTAGATTTCATAGACAATGGTGTATATATCATTCAATACACAACTGAAAACAACGTTAAGTCTAGCAACACTTTAATTAAACATTAACACCAAACAATTTAACCAACCCTTATATTAATACCTAAACCCTGGGTTAGAAGCTTTGTTTCTAACCCTTTTTTATGACCTGAGATGAATTATTGTATAACAGCATAAGCAAACAACAAAACGAATCCCAGAAATACAATAAGCAAAAACCATTGGGTAAACCCTTTCAATTGTTGTTTAAAATATATTTTTGATTTTTGATAATCTTGCCAATATAAAATCGAGTAGCCTACAAAAACCAAGAAAACATAAATTAACCACATCATACAAAATATTTAAAACGAATATAATTGAATTCACATGCCTATTTCAATTAATGGTTTATTTTTGTAAAAAAAACAGCATGAAAATTTTTATTGGATCTGATCACGCAGGAGTTGAATTGAAATCTGCAATCATTAAACACCTTGCAAAAGCAGATATGTTAGCAGAAGATTTAGGACCATTTACAACCAAAAGTGTTGATTACCCTGACTATGCTCACACAGTTTGTTTAGAAGTGTTAGAAGGACCTAAAAACAGCTTTGGTATCCTAATCTGTGGTAGTGGAAATGGAATTAACATGTCTGCAAACAAACATCAAGAAATCCGTTCGGCACTTTGTTGGGAACCAGAAATTGCTTCTTTAGCCCGTCAACATAACGACGCTAATATTATTGCACTTCCTGCTCGATTTATTTCTGAGAAAAAAGCACTTAAAATTATTGACGCGTTTTTAGATGCAGAGTTTGAAGGTGGACGTCACCAAAACAGAGTAGATAAAATTGCTATTGAATTTGAAGACTAATTTTCTTAGTTATGAGATAGTAGTTTTTAGTGATGAGTGATTAGATATTAGTGATGAGTTTTCCACCTTTCGTTATCTATCTATTTTCACTTTATTCGCTCTCTCTTTTTCATCATATATAAAGCTTTCAGACATTGTTTGGAGGCTTTTTTTACGCCTTTGTTCCACGTGGAACGTTATTCTCAGGCTTCGACTCCGCTCAGCCTACGAACAAAACACTCCACGGGCTGAGCGGAGTCAAAGTCAAAAAAATTCAACCAAACCTTTCCGTTATTTCGAAGTTCCACTTCGGAAGCTGGATATATGGAAGTTTCACTTCCTATTGGTTTATTACGACAGTTATTAGTGATGAGTTTTTCACCTTCATTATCTATCTATTTTTACTTTATTTCCTATCTCTTTTTCATCATATATAAAGCTTTCAGACATTGTTTGGAGGCTTTTTTATGCCTTTTATTCGCAGGCTTCGACTCCGCTCAGTCTTCGAACAACAACACTTCGTGGACTGAGCGGAGTCGAAGTCCAAAAAAAATCGCCAAAACTTACGTTTTGGCGATTCGACATCGTTAATTGTTCCACGTGGAACTTTAATTTATCGTCCCATATAAACTAAAAGAATACTAATATCCGAAGGAGAAACTCCAGAAATCCTCGAAGCTTGACCTATGGTAGAAGGTCTTATGTCAGACAATTTTAAAACAGCTTCAGAACTCAAAGAATTGATTGTTTTATAGTCGTAATGTTCTGGTATTTTTATACGCTCTAATTTGATTAATTTTTGAGCATTCTCTCTTTCTCGTTTTAAATATCCTTCGTATTTAATTCTAATTTCAGCAAGCTCCACACCTTCTCTATCATATCCTTTTTTCTCAAAATATGCTTCCAAATCTGGCATAATTCTAAGATCACTAATAGAAACATGAGGACGACTTAAAACCGCTTTCATTTTATTTTTTTGACGTAATTTCTGAGATCCTTTTTCTTCTAAAATTGGATTCATTAATTCTGGAGATGCAGATTTAGCACCCAAAAATCCAATTAAATCTTCACAGTAATTTACTTTTTCATTTAAACGATCTAATCGAGATTGATCCGCCAATCCCAAATCAAAACCTTTTTGAGTCAATCGCACATCCGCATTATCTTGTCTAAGCAACAAACGATACTCGGCACGAGACGTAAACATCCTATATGGCTCATTGGTACCTTTATTAACTAAATCGTCTATTAAAACCCCTATATAAGCCTCATTTCGATTTAACACAAAAGGATCTTCACCTCTATTTTTAAGCACGGCATTTATTCCAGCCATTAAACCTTGACAACCGGCTTCCTCATATCCTGTAGTTCCATTAATTTGACCTGCAAAATATAAATTCTCAACACGCTTGGTTTCCAAAGTTCGTTTAAGTTGTGTAGGCTGAAAAAAGTCATATTCAATCGCATAACCAGGTTTGAAAATTTTTACATTTTCGAATCCAGGAACCAACTTTAATGCTTCGTATTGCACATGTTCTGGAAGCGATGTACTAAATCCATTCACATAAATCTCGCAAGTATCAGCTCCCTCCGGCTCAACAAAAAGCTGATGACGAACACGTTCTTTAAATCGTGTAATTTTATCTTCTATGGACGGACAATACCTCGGTCCTAATCCTTGAATTCGACCTTGAAACATTGGCGACTTTTCAAAACCAGATTCTAATACTTTATGTACTTCTGGATTAGTATACGTTATGTAACAAGACCGTTGTTTTTCTAAACGCTTTGTATCCGTATAAGAAAATTTCAGTGGAGTTTCATCACCTGGTTGCTCTTCCATTTTAGAAAAATCTAATGATCGAGCATCTACTCTTGGTGGTGTTCCTGTTTTCATTCGACCGCTTTCGAACCCTAATTCGATTAAATCTTCAGTCAATCCTTTTGCTGCATGTTCACCAGAACGCCCTCCTCCAAATTGCTTTTCACCTATATGAATAACACCATTCAAAAAAGTTCCGTTAGTTAATACAACCGATTTTCCATTAATTGACATTCCCATTTGGGTTTTTACACCTGTAACCTTCCCGTCAACTACATTTAATCCTGTAACCATATCTTGCCAGAAATCGATATTAGGCTGTTTTTCCAACTCCAAACGCCAACGTTCGGCAAAACGCATGCGATCACTCTGAGCCCTTGGACTCCACATGGCAGGTCCTTTAGAAAGGTTCAAAATTTTAAATTGAATCATAGTTTCATCCGTGACAATTCCCGACAATCCACCTAAAGCATCAATTTCTCGAACAATTTGACCTTTTGCAACTCCACCCATGGCCGGGTTACAAGACATTTGTGCAATGGTCTGCATATTCATGGTAATAAGAAGTGTTTTCTCTCCCATTTTTGCAGCGGCATGTGCGGCTTCACAACCTGCATGGCCTCCACCAACAACAATTACATCGTAGTCTGTATTAAACATTTTCTTATGGTTTTATATAAAATGTTCCACGTGGAACACGTTTAATCAATAATTAATTTGGAAAGGTAATAATCTTCTTTTCCCCGCATTTCTGCAATTTCACTTTCGGTTTTATCTTTATATCCACACAAGTGCAAAACACCGTGAGCCACCACTCGAAACAATTCTCTTTTAAAAGGTTCATTTAATTGCTCCGCATTATCTTTAACACGATCTACAGAAATAAATAAATCGGAATGCAATTCTTCTGTGTCGTAATCGAAAGTAATGATATCGGTATAATAATCATGATTTAAATGCTCCTGATTAATTTTAAGTAAATATTCATCATCACAAAAAATATAAGTGAGCTCTTTTAAAACACATTTCTCCTCCTCGATTAATGCCACAAGCCAAGATGTAATTTCTTGCTCATTACTTAATTCGAAATCGAGTTCGTAATGGTAACTAATTTGATCCATGATTTATCTTTCCAAATTCTCTGCAAAATTACATAAATAATACGGAATGACTTAAAGCTTTAAAAACAATATAGTACGAAAACTGAAATAGACAATACCTAAACGTATAATCTTTTCAATAGATAACATCTATTAAATAAATTTAAAAAAGTCGAATCTAACCAAAAAAGAAAAAAAACCAGCAAAATTAGCGCGATTTAAAGACGCTAACAAGATACAACATACAAACCAATAGAATTTAGCGAAAAAACACGCTATTCCCCTCTTAAAACTCGCCAATTTGGAATCAAAAACGAACAAACAAAATGTCTATACAAAAAAAATGCGATTTCTTAATAGAAATCGCATTGGTAACAATATAAGGTTAATTAATTACCCCTCAATAGGAAATTCTTCAGTAATTTGAGCTACCCATTTTTCAATGCGCTCATCAGATTCATCGAACTGGTTATCTTCATCAATCGCTAGACCAACAAAAAATCCTTTTTCCATTTCTCCTTTAGACTCTGTATGCTCATACCCTTCTGTACTCCATTTACCAACAATTTTACCACCGTTAGCAAGTACTTCTTTAGCTACAATACCTATTCCATCAACAAAATACTCGCTGTAAACATATTGGTCTCCTAAACCAAATAGAGCAATTGTTTTCCCGGAAAAGTCAACCGTCTTGAAATCTTCAAAAAAGCTATCCCAGTCACTTTGTAATTGTCCATCATGCCAAGTAGAAAGTCCTAAAATAATTTGATCGTATTGATCAAATGTAGAAACTTCTACCTCATACATATCGTGTATTTCGACTTTATCTTCACCAATTGCGGCTTGTATTTTATTTGCTACTTCTTCTGTATTTCCAGTATCCGAACCGAAAAACAATCCTATCTTTTTCATGCGAATGCAATTTATTTTTTTTTAAAATAATCGATCTAAAATTTCATCAAAAGCCACCTCATTCTTGTCATTATAATGGATGTCGTTCATCTGAATAAGCCCCAAAAGTAAAACATAAAATTGTTTAGACTTTCGCTTAGGGCTTGATATTTTTTTCTTTTTTAGGTAATCCGATACAATTGATAACCAATCCGCTTGAAACTCTTTAATAAGTTCTGATACGGTATGATTCTCATCGTATTTCAATTCATTTGCCATATGGCCAAAAATGAAAGCACGTTCATTATTCTTTTGTTTGTTTAGATAAAAATCGGCGATACGATGGATTGATTTTTGAACCTTTCCATCACAAAAAGACTCTACCTGTTTCAATTCTTTTTCTATTAAATTAGATACAGCCAATGCAAATAAAGCCTCTTTTCCTTTAGGAAAATAATAATAAAGTGAACCTTTTGAAATTCCTGTTGCCTGAATTAATTCGTTTACACCAGTTTGGTAATATCCAAATTCCAAAATTAACTCTTCTGCTTTTTCAAGCAAAATTTCGCGTTTAGACATAATTGATTAACCTTTCGTCTTAAAAATAAATTCCTTAATTTCTACCTTATCCGATTTTCCTTTAATAGAATAATTCATAATTCCATTTTTATAAGGATCCTTACCAAATAAACTATTAGGTAATTTTTTGAAAGACTTCTCTTTCTTACCTTTCTTTTCTTTATAAATAGCAGAAATATATAATGTAGAAACAGCATCTCTATCTAAAGGCTCAACCAATTTTGTTTCAACAGGAATGGTCGTTCCATGTACAACAATATTTTCTACCTCGATATTATTTAAACGTTCTCCTTTAATAATAATATTAAATTTGATCCCTCGTTCATGCTGGCGTTCATTATGCCAAAAATGGTAACTGGTTTCAACCGTGTTGTGAACAATATCTTGAGGTTTTAACGATGAACAACCCACAAGAGTTAATAATGTACCAAAGAGTACAAATAATGAAATAATGTGCTTTTTCATAATTCTTATTTAATCAATTGATGGTGAAATTAATGAACATATTTGTTTTAAAAAAATTTCATCGCCCTCATTAAACGCATTTATTTTACTTGAATCAATGTCTATTTGTCCAATCATAAGGTCATTTTTAAACATGGGCACAACAATTTCGGACTTAACATGAATGCTACATGCTATATAATTGTCTTCTTTTGTAACGTCATCTATTAAAAATGTTTCTTGAGATTCTGCTGTTTGACCACAAATTCCTTTTCCAAAAGGAATTTTAACATGATCTGTATGTTCACCAACATACGGTCCTAATTCCAACATTCTTTCTTCGGTTTTAGAAACCAAGTAAAATCCAATCCAATCGTAATAATCTAGACGATGGTCTATCACTTCACAAACATATTTCATGGCTTGTTCACCGGTTGGTTTGGCCTCTAAATAGGTTTTAAAGTCTTTAATAATGGATTCGAAAATAATTTGACTCATTATAATATTTCAGTTAATGCTTGATCTACTGCTTCAACAGTTTCATCTAATAATTGACTTGTATGCGTTTTGGCAATAAATAAGGTTTCAAAAGCCGAAGGAGCAAAATATACACCACGTTTTAAAACACCATGGAAAATCTTTTTGAACAAATCTGCATCTGCAGCACAAGCATCATCAAAATTTTCTACTTTATCAACACCAAAATGGAAACTCAACATAGACCCGTTACGGTTAATAACGTATTGTAAATTGTGTTTTTTAAATACACGATCTAAATTGTGATGCAAATATTCTGTTTTTTCATCAATTTCGTTAAAAATAGATGGATTTTCATTCAATTCTGTTAATAAGGTTAATCCAGCAGACATGGCCATTGGATTTCCAGAAAGTGTTCCAGCTTGGTAAACAGGTCCTTCGGGCGCAATCATAGACATGATTTCTTTTTTACCACCAAAAGCACCAACAGGCATACCACCACCTATGACTTTACCCATACAAACTAAATCGGGTTGAATGTTGAATTTTTTGTGCGCACCACCAGCCGATAAACGGAAACCTGTCATTACTTCATCAAAAATTAAAACTGCGCCATGTTCATCACAAATAGAACGTAAGCCTTTTAAAAACCCTTCGTTTGGAGGAATACACCCCATATTTCCAGCCACAGGTTCGATAATAATAGCAGCAATTTCTCCTTTATTTTCTTCAAATAAAGCCTTTACAGAATCTAAATTATTATAAACGGCTAACAAAGTATCCTTTGCTGTACCTTTCGTAACACCTGGTGAATTTGGAACACCCAAAGTTACAGCACCACTTCCTGCTTTAATTAGAAAAGGATCGGCATGACCGTGGTAACACCCTTCAAATTTTATGAATTTATCACGATTTGTATACGCTCTTGCCAAACGAATGGCGCTCATACAAGCTTCGGTACCAGAATTTACCATTCTTACCTTATCTACAGCCGGCATCATAGAACAAATCAGTTCCGCAATGTTTGTTTCAATTTCTGTTGGCGCACCAAACGAAGTACTATTTTTTGTGGCTTCATGTAGAGCATCGGTAACAGGCTGATGTGCATGACCAAGAATCATTGGTCCCCAAGATCCAATAAAATCAATATAATCTTTATCGTCTACATCGGTTAATATTGAACCTTTTGCCTTTTTGAAAAAAACAGGAGTTCCCCCAACCGATTTAAATGCACGCACAGGTGAATTTACTCCTCCAGGAATAAACATTTGCGCTCTTTGAAACATTTCTTGACTTTTATTCATGATACGTGACGTCTATTTTTATGTTGTGTAGGCGAAAGCCTAAATTTATTTTTCTGA
The DNA here is from genome assembly GCA_049607525.1 of Flavobacteriales bacterium. Taxonomy (GTDB): domain Bacteria; phylum Bacteroidota; class Bacteroidia; order Flavobacteriales; family CAJXXR01; genus JBMYYR01. The sequence continues at coordinate 86,167 of JBMYWP010000001.1, read as the reverse complement.
TAACTTTTTAGCGACTTCAAAAGCAAAATACGTTGCAATTAAATCGGCTCCTGCCCTTTTAAAAGCCATTAAACTTTCCATAACGCTTTCTTCATAATTTAACCAACCTTTTTCTGAGGCTGCTTTTATCATCGCGTACTCTCCAGACACTTGGTAAACCGAAACGGGAACGTCTGACCATTCTTTTACACGGTAAACCATATCCAAATACGGCATTCCGGGTTTTACCATTACAATATCTGCCCCTTCTTCTAAATCGAGCATGGTTTCTCTTAATCCAGCATCTCCATTAGCTGGATTCATTTGATAAGTCTTTTTATCTCCAAACCCTGGTGCAGAATCTAAAGCATCTCTAAAAGGACCATAAAAACACGATGCATATTTAGTGGTATAAGACATAATACCGACATTCGGGAAATTTGCCGCTTCTAAATGTTCTCGAATAGCAGCAATTCTTCCATCCATCATATCCGAAGGTGCAACCATATCGGCCCCAGCCTGAGCATGAGAAACAGCCATTTTTCCTAAAACCTCTACCGTTTTATCGTTTACAATTTCACCATTTTCCACAATACCATCATGTCCATAACTCGAATACGGATCTAAGGCCACATCGGTCATTACGTAAATGGCAGGAATAGCGTCCTTAACTGCACGAATAGATCGTTGCATTAACCCTTCAGGATTTAAAGCTTCGGTTCCTTTATTATCTTTTGTCTCATCTTTTGCCTTTGCAAACAATAAAACAGAACGTATTCCATAAGAATATACCTCTTTTAAATGAGGAATAAGTTGATCTAAAGAATAGCGAAAGTAATTTGGCATAGATGCAATTTCTTCCTTAATATTTTCACCTTCTACAATAAAAACAGGTAAAATAAAATCGCTCGCCTTTATGTGATTTTCTTGAACCAATTCACGAATAGCGGCATTTGCACGTAATCTTCTTGGTCTTTGATATGGAAAACTCATGGTGTCTCAAATTTTGAAGAAACAAAGATACATTACAAGTCTGAAATTAGCGAAGAATTGGAATTATTGTTTTGAATAAGAAATGTTAAAAACAAAAAAAAAAGTCCAACATTTCTGTTGAACTTTCTTTTTTTGGCTCCTCCTCAAGGACTCGAACCTTGGACCCTCTGATTAACAGTCAGATGCTCTAACCAACTGAGCTAAGGAGGAATGCTCTGTGCTTTTCCTTAAAAGCTGTGCAAATATACAGCTTTATTGTAATAAAGCAATATATTTGTAAAAAAAATTACACTATGAGTTTATTAGTAGTTGGGTCGGTAGCGTTTGACGCTATAGAAACCCCTTATGGTAAGACAGATAAGATCCTTGGAGGTGCAGGAACATATATTGCATTAGCTGCAAAAAATTTTTTAGAAGAAACTAAAATTGTTTCAGTAGTAGGTGAAGACTTTCCACAATCACATATCGATTTGTTAAAAAATCACAACTCTAACGTTGAGGGATTACAAATCATAAAAGGAGAAAAAACATTTTTCTGGAGTGGAAAATATCACCAAGACATGAATAGTCGTGATACATTGGTAACAGAGTTGAATGTATTAGGAACATTTGATCCTATTATTCCAGCTTCATACCAAGGTTCTGAATATTTAATGCTAGGAAACCTATCTCCTCAAGTCCAAAGTCAAGTAATAGAGCGTTTAACTAAGCGTCCAAAACTTATTGTAATGGATACCATGAACTTTTGGATGGACATAGCACTTGAAGACTTAATGAAAACCATTTCTATGGTAGACGTTCTTACAATTAACGATGAAGAAGCACGTCAATTGTCTGGAGAATGGAGTTTGGTGAAAGCAGCCAAAAAGATCTTAACTATGGGACCAAAATACCTTATTATTAAAAAAGGTGAGCATGGTGCTTTATTGTTCGACACAAACCATGATGTATTCTTTTGTCCTGCTCTTCCGCTTGAAGAAGTTTTTGATCCAACAGGTGCTGGTGATACATTTGCAGGTGGATTTATTTCTTATTTAGCAATGGTAGACAATGTGAATTTCGACAATATGAAAAAAGCCATTGTTTATGGATCGGCATTAGCCTCATTAACTGTTGAAAAGTTTGGTACAGAAATGTTAGAAAACCTTTCAAAGGAAACATTAAATAATAGAATTGGACAATTCCAAAGATTAATTGATGTTCAAGTAGAAAAACTTTAACAATAACCCAAAAAGGCAATAGATTTTTTAACATCTATTGCCTTTTTTTGTGTTAACAAGAGTTAATACGTTCTTAATTTTAGTAAAAAAAGTAAGGTATTTATGTAAACTTGCACTAAAATAAATATCCCTTTTATACCCAATATACTATGATTAAGAAATCCCTACTGGCCATATTCCTGGCAACAGGTCTAAATTCCTATGCTCAAGAACCAGACTTTTGTACTACACATAGTCTTTCTCAAGAAGTATTAGAAAATAACCCAGAACAAAAAAAAGCATTCGATCTTTTAGAAGATAAAGTACGTTCTTTTGTTCGGAACAAAAAATTAAATAGACTTGCTTCTGCCGCTGTAGGAACCGAAAAAGTAATACCAGTAGTATTTCATATCATTCACGACTACAATTCAAGCTATTTATCAGAAGACCAGGTTGCTAGTGCACTTGAAAATATCAATTTAGATTTTCAAAAACAAAATGCCGATACAATAGATATTGTTCCTGCTTTTCAAGATATTGCCGATGATTTGAATTTAACATTTAGATTGGCAAAAATTGATCCAGACGGAAATTGTACCAAAGGTGTTACAAGAACATATTCAGATCTCACAAATACTGCTGGAGAAAATGTAAAATCTTTAGTAAAATGGGATCCTTCAAAATATTTAAACGTTTGGATCGTTGAAACCATTGCTAGTGGTGCTGGTGGTTACTCATATTTACCAGAGAATGCACCAGGGAATGATGCCAATGCAGGAATTGTTGTAACACACACACAGTTTGGTGCAACAGGAACATCTAACGGTTCTGGTTTTAGCAGACATACTTTAAGTCATGAAATAGGGCATTACCTAGGTCTAAATCATACTTGGGGTTGGTCTAATTCACCAGGAGAGGCAAGCAATTGTGGATTGGATGACGACGTAGAAGATACTCCACAATGTATTGGTCAGTCTTTTAACTGTGATTTAACGATTGCAACATGTGATGGTAGTTTAGACAATGTACAGAACATTATGTGTTATGCTGGATGTCCAAATATGTTTACAACTGGACAGGGTGAAAGAATTCATGGATATTTAAACACTCATACTACTAATAATGCACCAAGAAGAAACCTTTGGCAGCAAGCCAATTTAATTGCAACAGGTACAAACGATGGGTATAATGAACCAGAATGTTTACCAATCGCAGATATTTATACAGAAAATACGAGTACTTGTGTGGGACAAAATATCACGTTAAACGGATATGTTTATAATGTAAACAATGTAGACATCACTTGGGATTTACCTGGTTCTACAACACCTACACTTACAGGAGCTACAGTTGCACCACAATATAGCGCACCAGGAACGTATTCTGTAACTATGACCGCAACTAACTCTGCTGGTAATGCACAAGTAGTAAAAACAGACTACATCACCATTAGAAATACTTTGGATGCACAACACCTACCTTTCTATAACGATTTTGAAAATAATTTAGAAGTAAATAACCCAACAAGCAGTACATCTTGGTTTTCATTTAGTGAACAATCTGAAACATGGGAACAATCCTCTCAAGGACTAAATAATTCTCAAGGTTACAAAGCACGAACACGTCATTTTGATGGTGAAGGAACTGCGACTTTAGAATTACCAGTATTGAATTTTACAAGCGCTGTAAACGGTGTGAAATTATATTTTGATTACGCATACAACCAAGCAGGTCCATCTGTAAATGATAAATTATACGTCTACATTTCAAAAAACTGTGGTGTTTTTTGGCAAAAAAGAAAAACAATAACTGGTGAAAATTTAATTACATCATCAGGATTTAATCCATCTTGGACACCATCTCAAAATACTGATTGGAAACAAAGTTTTGTGAATTTAAACACAGGTGTTGGAGAAGAAGATTTACTTATTAAATTTGTTCTTGAAGGTGAAAACGGAAGTTATGTGTATTTAGATAATATTGAAATTCACAGTTTCCCTGTGGGAACAGATGAATTTGATGCCTCTAATACAGGATTAAATATCTATCCAAACCCAACAACAAGCAATTCGGTGATTGAAGTAAAAACGGAAATAAACAATACATTCGAAGTTCAAATGACAAATGTATTGGGACAAACGGTATTTCACTCTATAGACGTTGCCGACCAAGAAACAACAACATTGAATGTACCTAAAGGTTTATCTTCAGGAATATATTTCGTGAATTTAAATGTTGATGGTAAACAGATATCTAAAAAGGTTCAGGTTCAATAAACTTAACCAAAACCTCATTTTAAGCTCCAATTTTATTGGAGCTTTTTTTTACTTTAACATTTCATAAATAGTTTATATTAGCATGAGAAAATATTAAAATTAAACCAATGAAAAGTAAAATAATAGCATTAATAGTTTGTCTGCTTTATATTCAATTGTCATATGCTCAAACGAAAACACAAATCGAATACACACTTGGGGTAAACCACTCTTTAGTTGAAAACGAATTTAAATTTAACGGCGTAAGACAAAGTATAAGCACTGGAGTTTATGTGAATTTTGTCAATAAAAATTTTCATGAACTTAGAACGGGGATACTCTACCAAAGTAAGGGAGCAAAATTAAAAGGCGAACCGTTAAAACTAAATTATATTTCTATTCCCCTACTATATGGAATGAGTATTTCTAAATCGGGTATGTTTAAATTAATGATTGGCCCAGAATTGGATGTATTAGTGAATGATAACCTGAACACATTTATCGAAGACCGATCTTTAAAAACAATAGATTTAGCCCTATTTCTAGGCTTTAAATCCTATTTTAGCCACAATCTTTATTATACCGTAGGAGTAAGTTTAGGAAAAAATGAAATATTAGAAAACCAGAAAAACAAAAATATTGCAATAAGTATGGGCTTTGTTTTATAAACAAACAAAACTCAATGTTCAATCTTATCTAAACAGATTGAAGTTGAGTTTTGCAGCGGCCTCCAGAACATCGAATATACAAAAAAAAGCTGATTAAATTAATAATCAGCTTTTTACATTATTTTATTGATTCACATTAATCATTCTCGAATCCGAATGCCCTCCAAATTCAGGAGCGTAATAGGATTGGAATTCAGCAAAACCGTTTGAGAATTGCCCGCGTTGTTTTACTCGGGTTATAAATTCAAATTCGTGTTTCCCTCTGGCAATATGATCAAAGAAAAATTGCATTTTCTGATCTTTTACATTCAGGTAGTAAGATCCATTTCGGTCCCATTTAAATCCACTTTTTCTTGTTGTAGGTTCAAAACAAGCTCCAAAATAATCTTGTAGATATACAAAGTCTAATTGTTGAGGAATTTCTAAAGTCACATTCACTTTTATTTCGTCACCAACATTTAAATCCTCCAAAGTGGTCTTTTCCCACGATTCTACGTTGTTTTCGAACTTACGACGATAAAAGACCTTGGTTAAGGTACAATCGTCCGTTTTTTCGGCTTTAACTTCCGATATTTTCGAGAAGTATTGGTGGTAACCCGAAATCCAGATGGGATGTTTTTCTGTATTAACTATTTCTAAAGTTGCCGTTTTTAAATCGATACCTTTATTGTTCAACCAAGTTTTAGACAACCATCCTTCGTTTTCCGAAAACACTAACGTTTTACCGTCAATTTTGATGTCTAAGTTTACAGGATTAAAAATTCCTTCATCTTCTACACCTAGTAACATGGCATAAATTAATTGACTTGTTTCTGAAGATGATCCCCAATATTGACTACGTTTTTGTTGTAACAACCAGTTTTGCAATTGCACAATTTCCGATTGAGAACGCCCCATTAAATGGTATAAATGAATTAAATCAGCATGATTTACAAACTTTCTATTGTTCCAAGACAATCCGTTTGCTAAAGATTTCCAATATATGGTTTGTTGCTCTTCATTTTCTAATTTATACTCATCTAAGGTTTTAAAAATATCGTCCGCAATTTTTAAATTTCCGTTACCGTGAGCAACTTTTGCTAAAGCAATTCGGTTAACAAAAGAAGCATCCGACCAATGTTCTAAACTCTTTTCTAAATAGAAATCGTAAGCCACTCTTGCCTTTTTAACAACCGAATAATCGTTTAAGAAAACCGCTCTTACATTTAAATAATCTACATGAGATACTTTTGTGTTTTTCAAAAACCCTTTGGCTTTTGCCTTGTTGTACTGGTCTAAAACTTCAAGATCTAAATAGGTAAACAAGTTTGTTTTTAATGGTTTTAAATCGTCTTTGGCTAATCCTAATTTTTCAAGATTAGAAAGACTTTTTGCCACATACAAACTCATCCAATAGGAATCTTTTCCGCCTTTTATCCAAGAAAAACCTCCAGCCTTACTTTGGTGTTTGGTAATTTTCCTTTCAAGGGTTTTTAAACGATTCATCAACTGGTTTCTGTCAAAGAAATTAGCCAATTGCCTCATTTCCTCTTCTTGGTTTTTAGCATCGGCAACCCAAGGACTTTCTTCTAAAGTAATGGCCTTTAACTCTTGCTTATCTTTTAAAACACTCGTTTGATTCGTTTTTGATAAAGCCAATAACTTCTCAGAAATTTTCGGATTCTTAGCTAAAATATGTTGCCCAATTTTTATGGTTACATACTCGTCTAAAAGGTTAGAAATTATCTTATCGTCGGTACTTTTCGAGTATGGTAAAGCCTTAATGACTTGCCAAATCGGATAGGCCATACATTCTATTCTAAACTGTTCAAAATTTTCGGCATTAATAATATTAGCCAGTTTGTAGGTTTTAGATGCATTTCCGCCAATGGTTAAGGCAAAGTTTTCATTGATTAAAGTCTGTGTGGTTAAAACTGGAATTTGATCAATCTCAACATCCACAAATTTATCGGTTTCGGCTCTTAGTTCGTACTTTATTTCTCCAACAAAGTGTTCAGGTACTTTTACTTTCCATTCCACTTTTTGGCTTCCGCCCGATGTTAAACTCAACATTTTACTTCCGTTTCCACTGTCAAAAATCATGGATTGATTTAAAGCATCGGTTAATTTTAATTGCACTTTGGCGTTTTGAGTTTCTTTTGAAAGATTAGAAATTTTAGAAGTCCAAATCATTTCATCTCCAGAATATAAAAAACGTGGTTTATGCATTTCTGCCATCAATTCTTTGTTAGAAACAATGTCTTCTTCCACATAAAATTGCTTTAAGTCTTTGGTGTATCCATACATCATTAACTTAAATTTCCCCATTCCATCGCTCATCGTAAACGGAATACTCACTTCCCCTTTTTCGTTTGTTAATAACTCTGGGTAAAAGAATATGGTTTCCTGAAAATTTTTGCGGATTTGAGTTGATTTTGATTTTTCTTGATCCGAGGAAATTTGTTTTTCGGAACTCGATCTACTACTAAATCTTGAACTTGACTTTTTACGCTTTTTTGATCGACCTCTTCTTTCCGAAAGAGATTTTTCATTATTTATAGCATAAAAACCAGCCATAGAACCAGGATCAACATCTTCATAGGCTACATCAGATTCCATCATTTCTGGTGTAACCTTAATCCCATCTATGTAATAACGACCTCCATTATTCTCCAAACTCACCCTGTTCAACCCAGCTACAAACTGAATTCCCTTTAACCCAGAGATACTTGTATTTCCTATATGCGAATTCTGATTGAATTGACTTGACATACGAGAAATCAGTTGAGAAGCATTCAAATATTTTGAATAATGGTAAGTATCTTTACGATCCATTAAATCCGAAATATTGTGTTTTGCAATTTCATCTAGAGAGGCGTCATACATAAAAGCCAAAACCTCCGTTGTTTCTACGGGTTTGTTATGATGAGAAACTTCTAACTTCCATTCTTGCACGGTTTGAGGCTGAATTTTGTTGTTTATAGACACCCATTTTGTTTGTAAATCTAAATCCCAATCAACATCAAATAATTGTGATTGTTTGTATACATGGTTTTTATACACCGTTTTAATATCCAAAATAAGTCCACCCTTACTGCGCTCTTCTATAGATTCATTGATTTTTAATACATCATTTCCTTTAACAACCCCAGAAGCAATAACGCCATTAAAATCACTTAAAACATAATGGTATTCACTTTCGAAAGGCAAATAAACCAAGGCTTTAAAGTTATCTTTAACCTTATACTTGTTTTGGTTTGTTGAAATAAAAATATCCTCAGATTTTGGTGTGTTTTTCTTCTTTTTAGGATAAACGGTTATGAATTGTTCTTTGGTAATTTCATTCTCAAATTTATCTTTTGTCGAATAATTTACTTTATAAACCCCAGCCTCCAATTTCTCTTTAAACGTATGGGTTGTGTTAGATGTAAAAGATCCTGAACCAATATTTGATTTCACCTTCCAATGTTGAATTTTCCCTTCCTGTAAAATAGAATAATGCTCTAATCCCGATGTGTTTTTCACACCATCAGCTAACAACAAAGGTCTATCAAACTGATTTCTATTTCCAAAATAGATGTTTGAAGGTTGTTCGAGTTCAGAAATGGTATATTGAATTGACTTTTCAATAGGTAAACCTTGAAAATTATTTAGTCCACCAAAAACGTCTAATCCTTCGGATTCCATTTGTTTTTTATCTCCAAAATCTTGCAAGGTTAAACCTTCTTTCGATAAGGTGAATTGAGTGGTTTCTGTTTCTGAATCACCATTAATATCCACAATTTTGGCTTCAATCGTAAATCGAACCAAATCGTTTTCCTTCATAGATTCAGGAATGTCATTGGTATTAATCTCTATTTCGTATTTTCCGTCCTTACCTAATGTGTTTTTGCTGTTTAATAAAACATATTCTTGAGACCAATTGTAATATCCACAACGCCAAAAATAGCGTGGAACATTACTGTATTTTATGGTATATTCTACTTTGGCGTTGGCTAAATTTATACCCGAAAATGTTTTAGCCAAAATTGGAAGCTTAATGATATCTCCAATTTGTTTTTCGGTAGAATCTTTTTCAAAATCGACATAAAAAGTAGGTCTTTTATATTCTTCAACTCTAAAATATTTACTTCCATTGTCTGACTGAATATAAAACTGACCATTTACTAAGCCTTCAGGAATAATAAAACTTGTATTCCCAGACGAAAACTCATTCAAACGAATTGTTTTTTCTTCAATAAGTTGGTGTTGAGAATCGTAAAACCTTAAAGTCGTTTTAGTGTTATTGCTCAAAGCATACAATACATCTTTTTCTTTTTTACTTTTTTGTTGAACTTTTATTTGAACCTTTTGACCGGGTCTATAAATGGCTCTATCAATAAATATCTGATTAACATCATGAGATCTATTCGAATAATCATTGGAGTACCCATAAAAATACTGATTCAATAATAGGTAAGTGTCTTCACCAGACTTTACCATTAAATTGCTTTGCTTTTTTGATGTGAAAACAAGAACACCTTTATCGTTAAACTTTTTGGTTTTGTTTGTTCCAATTTCTAAATGTAAAACAGCATTGTCCACAACCGAATAATCAACAGCAGATTTCACAAATATTTTTTTGTCATTTGTCGAAACAAATAAATCGCTTACCTGAAAAATTTTATAATGTTCAGGGTGACCTTTTTGAGCTAAAGCATAAAAACCATAATCGAGTTTTGGAACCACTATTTGACGTTTATCTTCTATATAATCCGATGTATAATCGATAGAATAGTGACCATTCCAAACTTTAGTTTTCTTATTCAGATGGTTTAAAATTTTATCTCTTTCCTTCCAGTTTAAGGTCTTATTTTTTTCTATATATTCTTCAACATCCAATTTGTATACTTCTAAATCTAAATCCTTAATATTTCTAGAGTTTAGACTAAATAATAAGTCTTGATTAGATAAATAAGATGCTTTTCCATTAATATTTATCGATTCACCAACAGTAATATGAGTGGTTAACTGATCTGCTTTTTGAGTGATTTCATTTAATAAGGCATTGTTCGCTTCCTCTTTGACTTCTATTTTATTTAAATAGGATACAGCAAGGTTTAATTGCTTTGTTTTTGCTTGCTTAACTTCTTTTATGGCATCTAAATCATTAAGTTGATCTGGATTTAATGCGTTGGCTTTCCCATAATAATATAAGGCAATTCTATAATTTTTTTCAGCCTCTAAAACCCGACTAGAATGTGTATTTACAGCAACTAAATTATTGATGTAGATTTCATCAATTTTAGACGTTTGTTTTAAACTTATTAAATGCGCCCACAATTCCATTTCCAATTTCTGAGCCGTTTCCTTAGAATTAAATAAGTTTTTATACGTTTCAAAATCGGTTAAATAGGTGTTTAAAGCTTCCTTTTCGGAAGTTCCAGTAAAAGCATCTTCAATATCAATGGCAGATAGGTTAGCCTCGTATAAATTCTGTTTTTGATTGGAAAGTTCTAAATACCAAAGCGCTTGATGTACAGTTTTAATAAAAGCTTTCTTTTTATCGGAATGCATAAATAAAGCAGAGGCATTTTCTATAGAAATATCTGATAAACCAGAAGCATTGTCAAACATGTCTTTTTTGTATTCGGCCAACTTTTCTTTAAAATGATCCATTTTCCAAGTCGTGAAATCTTTTGGATTATAATCGTCATTTTTTCGGTTTTCTATCTCCCATTTATGGTTTCGCATATATTTTGAAACCAATTTATTGGCTATGGCCGACATGTAATTACGTTCAGGAAAACCTGCCGATTTTATATCGGTTTCAATATCCGTCAATAATTTCTGATTTAGATTATCGGTATCATCAGAGGTCATTAGCGTTAAATGATGAATATAAACCTTGGCTTTTGCCCATTCGTCAGAAGCTTTGTCCGCCGTAATTTCTTTTAATAAAGCTTTACAAAGTTTTAGGGTCGTTTTTGGTTCAACGCGTCTTTGAATATTCGATTCTATTTTTGCCCATTTATCTTTTCGAGATTCAGGATCTGAAGATGTTGTTTTTAAAGACATAAATATTAAACTTAATCCGATGATGGTAGCAACGGCTATGTATATAGATTTCATAAAATGGAGTTTATTTCCTGTATAAAAATACAATATTAATGCCACCAATCTTAATATGCAATCAGAATTCGTTAAATGCAGTTTTTTATGAGTGAAAGGCTGTTTTTATTGAGTTTGATTTCCTTGAATTGAGAAAATGAAGAACGGCTTTTGCTCAGATTCATTGTCCCCTTGAGAGGACCATAGGGGTGTTCAACTTGATTTGACGGGCGTAGAACCACCTCGTCAACGTTGTTGCCACTCCTCCACGGAGGAGAATTTATACAACAGAATTCCTTCCTCGCGAAGGCGGGGATCCAGAGTTTGTAAAATCGTTTTTAAAATCCAAAACACTTTATATATGCCTAATCAATTTTGAAAAACAAAACATAATATTGGGTATTATGGATCCCCATTTTCATGGGGAAAACAATGAAATGAAATAAATAGATAAGAGCTTTTACGACCTCAAATTTGGTATATTTTATTTTATTCCGTTACCAGACTATATTTTTACCTAAACCGAAATAAATATCTTTACTATTCCAAGGATCGTAAGGATCATCAAGCCTACCCTTAAAGCCATAAGATATTCTATTCGATTTATAATGGATAACTTGGAATACTCCTTCTCCAAAAACGAATTCAGCTTCGGAACCATCTGTATAACCTAAATGATAGATAAAACTTACTTTAACTTGATCCTGCATACTTTGAGTTAAATCAAAGTTTTTTCCTAAAATATTTTCTAGAGGTTTTTTCAACTCCACTTCCACCGTATAACCAATTGTTGAATCATAAAATGTAATATTTAAAAACTGTAAATTATCATTAATAATTAAATCACTCGTTGGCAAATATACGGGGGCTGCATGAACATGCATCTGGTATATAAACCCTTCAGCTATCCCATTCCAAAGGTTGGTATCTACTTCTATAGAATCACGTTCTATCGGAAAATCTGGATCTGGGAGTGGGTTATTGTTATTAAACCACACTTGGTGGCCTACACCGTTGGTTATACTATCACCATTCGCAAAATAGGCCTTGAAAGTAAAATTCATAAAGCGGTTTAAATAATCCACATGCATAAAGCCATGGGTTGCTTTATGGGCTTTTCCGTCTTTTTTATATATAAGTTGATGTGCACCGTTTACAGAAAAATGTTTAGTTCCAACCAAAAATGCATTAGGTCCTTCTTGAGAAATAAAACGTAAACTCGATTCTGACGTAATTCCAAATAAATTCATGGTGGTATCTTTAAACACCATGTCATAATCGGTCACTTTAATGGTTTTTCCTTTACCGTTCTTGAAATTAAACGATGTTGGATAAGTGTCATCTTTCCCGCAAGAAAACAATGAAAGGATAGAAATAATTGTAAAAAAATATAAGTATTTACTAAACATTTGAATATAAATAATATGAATACGTCGATTTGTAAAAATCTAAAATACAAATACCTATTGTAAGTTACAAAAAACAATTGTTATTTTTCATTGATCAATTTCGTGTTAAACTTGATTTGACGGGCGTAGAACCACCTCGTCAACGATGTTTCCACTCCTCCACAGAGGAGAATTTATTCAACAGAATTCCTTCCTTGCGAAGGCGGGGATCCAGAGTTTGTAAAAGCGTTTTTGGATCTAATAAACTTTATATATCCCTAATCAATGTTGGGATATAACACAAAATATTGGGGGTATTATGGATCCCCATTTTCATAGGGAAAGTAATCTAAAGAAGATAAAAAAAATTTACATACCAATGTTCCCTTGAGGAGACCATAGGTTTATTAAACTTAATTTGACAGACGTAGAACCACCTCGTCAACGTTGTTGCCACTCCTCCACGGAGGAGAATTTATACAACAGAATTCCTTCCTCGCGAAGGCGGGGATCCAGAGTTTGTAAAATCGTTTTTGGATCTAATAAACTTTATATATCCCTAATCAATGTTGGGAAATAATACAAAATATTGGGGGTATTATGGATCCCCATTTTCATGGGGAAGGTGACCACAGGAAAACAAAATATAAAACAAAAAAAGAGGTGCTTTCCAGCACCTCTTTTCCCTATTTTTAATCTTAGACTATGAAATATAATCAACTATTTCATATTACAATCCTACAGACCATCCACTAGCCCATGTTGGAGCTGAAGCACCGTTTCCAGCACCAGTATTTGTTCCTTTTGTGTAGTATGTTACAGTTCCCATACTTCCAGTTAAGTATTCGTCTTCTTTAGTTACATTCGATAATTCGATTGGGTTGATTACGATATCCCCAGCGTCGATTCTTGCAATAGTATGTGAATCCGAACTTTTAGTTTTAATACCTAAATCATATCCATCTACAAAGATGTTTGAAGCATTCCATTTTCCAGAACCTTCTTTTAAGTAGATTGCACCTTCAGATCCACCACCAACTATAGAAATATTCTTTAATGTTGCGTTTGTCATTGGTGTTGCAGCTCCGTTATCTCCGTTGTTAGAACCTTCAATACCAGCTTTTGCACCATTTTTGATGAACCAGTTTTCTCCGTTTCCAGACCAACCATCAGCAAAATCAATGGCATCATCTCCACTGTTTGTAGAAATTAAGTATTTTCCGTTTACAGTACCTCCAAAGAATTCAATACCGTCATCACCACCATTGTGAGATTGTACATATTCAAATGTTGTACCAGCACCTACAGCAAATAAAGAAACTCCGTTAAATTCTTTACCGTTTGTAAACGTTGCTCCTGTATATTCTACTCTTAAGTAACGTACAGATCCAGAGTTATCGTTTACATCAGTTCCACCATAAACTAATCCAGAAACTTCTGCTTGTGCAGATTCTCCGTTAGAACCTCCTTTGTTTGTTGGTGCATCTCCACAGATTACTAATCCACCCCAGTCACCTGCTTTTGGAGAAGATTCTCCCGAAGTCATAACAACTGGATTTGAAGCTGTACCTTGAACATTAATTTTAGCTCCTGTTGAAATAGCAATATAAGAAGACGTTTTTCCTGTTGCAGTAATCTTTGTTCCTGCTGGAATTGTTAACGTTGTTCCTTCGGCCATTACTACAGCTCCTGTCAATTTATATTCTACTGAAGGATCTAAAGTAATATCTACAGTATAAGCTTCAGCTGGATTCCAGTTTTCTGGATTCACTTCATTATTCCAAGAACTACTTCCACCGTCGTCTTTAGAACAACTTGCTAATAATAATGCCGAGACTGCTAATGCACTTAAAACTATTTTTTTCATTTTGTTTGTTTCTTTGTTATTTAAATCTGAAGCAAATTTGGTGTTCTTATTTTAACCAAACGTATAGCATAATTTAAGTTTAAGTTAACTACATCATGTATGTTAAGTTAAACCCGAAGAAGCGTCCTTTTTTGTAATTTAAGACCTCAACGTCTTGAATATCCTGAACTCTTGAAATAGATGGATTAAGTAAATTTTTTGCCGAAATACCAATTTTGATATGCTCTGACAGTTGAGTTTTTAAATTAAGGTTAAGCGACATAAACCCTTTATCAATTAAGTTACCTCTACTTTGAGATCCTATAGATACAATTCGATCAGAAAAATACCCTAAAGAAAGCGATGCTAAGAAGTTTCTATGCTCATCTTTTTCAACAAAATACATGATGTCTCCGTTTACTAATAAATCAGATGCTCCAGTTATTCCTGTTGTACTTTCTGTAAAATTAGCAATGTAGTTTGATTCCTCTTTTACTTTTTCTCCATCTAAATCTTGTTCAGCAAAAGCCATCCAAGAAGCGTTTAGGTTTAAAGTCAAGTTGTTTTTTAATGATGAATTTTCTTCAGCAAAATCTAATACTCGTTGATTAAACTCTAATTCTAAACCTGCAATATCTGCCTTTTTACCTGTGTTTAGATAAGAAATATCATTTGCAGCCGAAGCAACCATAATTTCATTAATTGGGTTTTTAATGCGTTTTACATATGCCGTTGCCGAATACATGGTTCCTGGTTTTGGATACGACTCCCATTTTAAATCAAAATTGTAATTATCCGATGCATATAAATCTGGATTTCCAACAAAAACTGTTGTTACATCTTCGAATTGGAACTGTGCTCTTTCTTTGTATTGTGGTAAAGTATATGATTTACTAAATCCAAATTTTAAATTATCCGTTTCGCTCATTGTATATTTCAAAGATAAACTTGGTAAGAATTTCGTGTTTTCTAATGTTTCCTCACCACGATTAATAGCCGTATTCCATTCTACTTGTTGGTAAATAGACTCAAAACGAATACCAGCAGATGCCGTAAATAAACTGTTTAGTTGGTACTGCCCTTTTGCATAACCTGCATGAATAAATTGAGTTCCATTATAGGTTTGAGGATCTAATGCCACCGGACTTCCTTCTCCTCCTCTAAACGTAATAGATTCGAACAATGTTCCGTAGTTTGAAGCACTAAAATAACCGTCTACGTTTTCTAAATTTGCAACAGGATATTGCGATTTATCTTTGTGGTATTGTGCCATGTTAAACTGAACAACTTCGAAGTCTACATTTTTAAAACGACCGCTATACCCCACTTCAATAAATCCTAATTCATCATCGTTTCCAGATTGGTCATCAATAAATGATTTTCTTGCCGATAGATTCAATGCATTTTCAACTTCAACTAAATCTTGAAAATATCTATGGTTGTCCGAAGTATTCAAATCACTCATAACCATAGGGCTGTTGATGTCATTGATGTCTTGTTGAACAAACATATTTTGTTTACGATCAGGTATAATGTTTTTCACATAATTATTCGCCAATCCCCATTTAATTTCAACATCGTTTTTAAGTTCGTGAGTTCCCAATAATTGGTTTACCAATAAAGATGTTTTGTCGTAAGTCTGACGACGTATAAATCCGTTTTCACCTTCAATATCATAAAAGTGAATTAATCCTCTATAGTCTTCTACTTTTTGATTTGCCGAATTTATAAACAATGAATTGAATTTTAATTCAGTATTGTCATTCATTTCGTAATCTAAATTCAACATTGCTGTAGAATTTGTTGAGTTTGTATAATTCTTAAAGTTATAATCCGATGTGATAATTTTTTCTTTATTAACCCCACCTTTAATTATTCCTTCTTTAAATGAATAATCTGAAGCATGAGAAGCTGTTGCAAACAAATTCAATTTCGATTTGTTTTTGAATTCAAAAGAACGTCCTCCGTTAATAGCAAAGTTAAAACCGATTGGTTTTGCAGTGTTTGGGTCCCAACTCGAATTAAAACCACTTCTTGTAATAAAAGACTTTTCATAAGATGGTGATGAAAATCCTGTTGCACTCGGTCCATCTTGCATTAAAAAATCTGAAGTTCCAAGCGCTTCAGTACTTAAAGATGTTCCAACTTTAACATTAACATACGGTTCTCCATCGTGTATTTTTGATTCAATATTAATGTTTGCACCACCTAAATCTCCATATACTGTAGGTCCAAAAATTTTGTTAATTCCAATAACCTGAACAATGTCAGTATTAAATAAATCTAAGGCAATATTCTTTTTAGATGGATTGTTAGAAGGTAATGGAAGTCCGTTAAACGTTGTAGAATTGTAACGATCTCCTAAACCACGAACAAAAACACCACCGTTTCCTTCTTGTTTACTAATTCCTGTAACTTTATCTACAGCTTCGGCAACATCTCCTAAACCTTTTTTAGACAATTCGGCAGAACCAATAGCCTGAGCAATTTCGGTTTTGTTTTTCTGCTCAATCATAATTGCTGTTTCGTTTTCACGATCGGCTTTTACTTCTAAAACTGCTACTTCTAAAGAAAATGTACTTTCAGCTATAGAAAAATTTAATGTATTTGTTTGACCTTCTGTTATAACAATATTTTTTTTGGTACACGGGTCGTATCCAATAAAAGAACCTTGAACCGTATACGTTCCTGCCGGAGCAGAAATCTCGTAATATCCGTCCATATCAGAAGTCGTTCCTATTTGAGTTCCTTCTAAAATAATATTTGCAAAGGCAACACCTTCTGTAGCATCTGAAGCTTCAGTAATACGACCTTTTAAAATTCCTTGAGCCAAAGCAACTTGCCCTAACATAGAAATCAAAATAACAACGAGTGTGTGAAGTTTATTGTTCATTTTGTTTTTTGTAATTTAATCCGCTCATACTGGGTATATTTAATTGTATATGAGTTCTGGATTAACGTTTCGGCAAATTTAATTTTGATGCATTGATATATTGTTAACTTCAGGTTATCTTTACAGCTATAATGTTACGCTTATGTTAATAAGTCTATCGAATTAAAAAAGGGTTATAAATTAGCATGGAAAAAATAGAAATAACAATGGAAACAAACTATAAAATTTTATTGGTAGACGATGAGCCCGATATTATTGAGATACTAACATACAACCTAAAAAAAGAAGGATTTACGGTTTCTAGTGCTAATAATGGTAAATCAGCATTGAGTATGATGGAGAACGACATACCTCATGTTGTTGTCTTAGATGTTATGATGCCAGGCATGGACGGAATGGAAGCTTGTGAAATTATTAGAAACAATCCTAAATACGATAACGTACTTATTGCGTTTTTAACAGCAAGAGGAGAAGATTATTCACAAATTGCAGGTTTAGACTCTGGTGCCGATGACTACATTACTAAGCCTATTAAACCTAAAGTCTTAATTTCTAGAATTAATGCGCTTTTAAGACGCAAAGCTGCTGTTGTGGAAGAAAACATGACTCAAGCCATAGAAATATTGGATTTAAAAATAGACAAGGAACAATATTTAGTTTACCAAAACGATAAACGTATAGAATTGCCTAGAAAAGAATTCGAATTGTTGTTATTAATGGCATCAAAACCAGGAAAAGTATTTAATAGAGAAGAAATTTTCTCAAATATTTGGGGTAATGATGTTGTTGTTGGTGGAAGAACAATAGATGTTCACATTCGTAAATTACGTGAAAAAATTGGTGAGGGTTATATTAAAACCATCAAAGGTGTAGGCTATAAATTTGATCAACGATGAAAAATATAAGCATCAAGAAACTAGCACTAATAAGCGGATTATTTCTTGGTGCTTTTATTTTATTAATGTTTTTTCTATTATTTGACAATGCCTTTAAACATCACCTTACGAGTGTATTATTGTGTATTGCATTTATAGTTATTGCACATTATATTTTGTTTGTGTTGTTAACAGAACGTTATATCAATCAGTCTATAAAAAAAATATACCGAAAAATTAGAAACACAAAACAAGTTGTCTACACTCCAGAAAACACAACAATAGAAACAGCAGAAAGCCATGTAGATGAATGGGTTGCAGAAAATGCAATAGAATTGGAAAGACTTAAAGTAAGAGAAAGTTACCGAAGAGAATTCATCGGAAATGTATCTCACGAACTAAAAACGCCAATCTTTAACATTCAAGGTTATGTATTAACATTGTTAGATGGTGCAATAGATGACCCCGAAATAAACGTAAGATATTTACAACGCACCGTGAAAAGTGTGGAAAGAATGATTCATATTGTTGAAGATTTAGAGCAAATTACGAATCTTGAGGCTGGCGTTTTACAAACCGAAATGGAAAGCCATGACATCCGTAAAATTGCTGCAGATGCCATTGAAATTCTGGAATATAAATCTTACGAAAAAAACGTAAAGATCAAATTTAAAAGCCATTATCCCGAAAGATGTTTTGTAATCTGTGATAAAGGTAGAATTCAACAAGTGTTAATAAACTTATTGGTAAATGCCATAAAATATGGAAATGAAAACCAAGAGATACTCATAAACATTGAAGAAAAAGGCAATAAAGGCATATTAATAGAAGTTATAGATCAAGGAAACGGAATTGCTCCAGAACATTTACCAAGACTGTTTGAACGCTTTTTTAGAATAGATAAAGCAAGAACCAGTACAACAGGTGGCTCTGGATTAGGATTAGCCATTGTAAAACATATTTTAGAAGCACATCAGTCCGAAATACAGGTACAAAGTGAATTGGGTGTAGGAACTACATTTTATTTTTACTTGCAAAAAGCCTAATTATTCTTATACATTTTACAATCCCTTTTTATTGCCACTTTCACCTTCTATTGAGTATAAAGTAGCAATAAAAAGGGATTTTTTAATTGATAAACGAAATTCCTACCACTCTAATAGATAATTTAATACATTAGCCCAATGAATTATATTTTTATGAAAAAAATAGGAATCCTTATTCTCTTTATAATTTTCACAACATTAAACCTTTTTGCCCAGGTAACTCTGGTAAAAGGAAAGGTTACTGATGCTGAAACAAATGAATCTATTCCGTTTGCAAATGTGGTTTTCAAAAATTCTACTTTAGGAACAATTACAGACATCAATGGTTATTTTTCCATTCAAACTTCTGAATCTTCAAATTCTATTGTAGTGAGTTTTGTAGGTTATCAGAATCAAACCATAAAAATTACTCCATACAAAAAGAACAATATACAAGTTAAACTAAAAGAAGATTCTCAAATTCTTGAAGCTGTAGAACTTGTAACAAAAAGGCGAAAGAAGAAAAAAAGTGATAGTCCAGCTGTTCAGATTATGAAAAAAGTCTGGAAAAACAAGCCCAATAACATTGCCGAAAATATTGATATTTTGTCTTACGATAGACATGAAAAAACACAATTAGATTTAAACAACTTTAAAGAATCATTAAGTAAAGGTGATAAATTAGGAAGTTTTAGTTTCATTTTTGATTATGCAGATACCTCTGCACTAAATGGTAAAACAAGTTTACCATTACTTATTAATGAATCTATGTACAAGGTTTTACACACATCAAAACCTAATTTCAATAAAAAAATAACCCTAGCGAGTCAGGTTTCTGGTTTTAGAGATAACAACAGTGCAAATGCCGTTTTACAAAGTGCCGATTTCGAATTTGATATTTACGATAAATCCATCACTATTTTTGAAAAAGCATTTGCCAGTCCTTTGTCTACAGTAGGATTTTTAAATTACCACTATTACCTTCAAGATACCATTATTACCGACAGCGGAAGAAAGCAATTTCACATACAATACATTCCGAAACGTGCTCACGAAATGACCTTTTTAGGTGATATTTGGATTGATGAAGCACAGTGGGCAGTAGAAAAAATTAGATTGAGAGCTGTAAAAGATGCCAACTTAAATTTTGTATCAGATTTAGAAGTCATTCAAGAATTTGAATTTAATGAAACGTTGAAAAAATGGTTGATTAAAAAAGATCATTTAACAGCAGATATTTCCCTTTTAAATTTGAAAGAAGAAATTGGATTTTTTGGACATAGAACATACATTTTTGATAATTATAGATTTGATAAATACTGGGATCAAAATACCATAGATTCATTAATAGAATTAGGATATAGAGATGATAAGGATCAACTGGCATTTATACAAAATAACCGTTTAGAAACCTTGACAGAAAAAGAAACAAACATATATGTCATGGTAGATTCTTTACAGCGTTTACCTGCCTTTAAAGTGGTAGACAATATGTCTTATTTTTTAAGCTCTGGTTATTTACCAATAGGTTCTATTATTGAAATTGGTCCATTATGGAATTTCTATTCAAAAAACAACATCGAAGGTCATCGTTTCTATTTTGGAGGAAGTACAGCGTTTAGAGGACCCAAAAAACACCGAAGAATTGGTGGATATTTGGCTTATGGAACAAAAGATGGGAAATTCAAATTCTCAACGGATTATACACATGTCATCAATCAAAAGAAATACCATGTTTTGGGTGGTATGGTAAAGTACGATTACCAAAATTTATCGCAAATAGGTTCTTCTAAATTAAATTCTGGAAGTATTTTTTCTTCATTATTATCATCATCTAATTCGAGTCCTTCGTTAAGTCAGGTTACTACTGTTGAAGCTTTCTCTACCAAAGATTTGAATGACCATTTTAGGTTCGACAGTCGAATTTCATTAAATAGATATAGAGAATTGGGCGATTTAACATTCGATTTTCTAGATGGAACACAAGGTTCAAGAGCAATCAATACTTCTGAAGTAAAATTCGGATTAATCTATGACCAAACCCGTGCATTTTTAAGAGATAGATCGGCGTATAGAGATCAAATTTTCACCAAAAACAAATACCGTTTACAACTCTACTCTACTTTTGGGTTTAACGACGTATTAAATTCTCAATACAGATACCAAAGGTATATGATGCAATTTAACAGTAGAAATACATTAGGTGCATTAGGTCGATTATTTTTTGAAGCAAAAGCCGAAAAAATTGTTGGCGATCTACCATATATTTTACTTTATGCACCACCGGTAAACACAACACAACTGTTTAGTATGCGAAGATTCTCGCTATTAGATGACTATGAGTATATGGCAGATACTTATACCTCTTTTTATGCAGAACAACATTTAGAAGGGTTGCTGTTTAACCACATACCTTTAATAAAGAAATTGAATTTAAGAGAGGTTATTACCTTTAAAGGCTTGTACGGTAGCCTTTCGGCAGAAAATGCAAAAAATACAATAAACGGTAGGCCAATTACAGCGCCTGATCAAACTGGATATTATGAGGCTGGAATTGGAATTGAAAATATTCTTAAATTTTTAAGAATAGATTATGTATTTAGAATTAATAAACGACTTGAAGACAATAGCAAAAATCAAGGTTTTAGATTTAGTACTTCTATTCGATTATAATGTGAAACAAACCAATAAAAAGGGCTATTCTAACAACAGAATAGCCCTTTTTTATAGGTTTATGTCTAATAAGATCATTTTAATTCTTTCTTGTAATAACATATTCTACCAAGCTAATCATAGATTGTTTGGCTTCAGAATCTGGATATTTGTTCAAAATATCTAAGGCTTCATTATTTATTCTCATCATTTGTTTTGAAGCATATTCCAATCCACCATGGTCCTGCACTAATTTAATAACCTCAGAAACCTTTTTCTTATTGGTATTGTGTCTTTTTACCACGTTTATGATAAACTTTCGAACCGAAGGCTCACAGTTTTGTAAAGTATAAATAAGTGGCAAGGTCATTTTTTGTTCTTTTATGTCAATACCAACGGGTTTTCCAATGAGCCCTGCAGTTTTTTGATAGTCAAACAAATCATCTTTAATTTGAAAAGCAATCCCTACTTTTTCTCCAAACAGAAACATATCATCAATAATTTGCTGATCGGTAGTTACAGAACTTGCGCCAGCAGAACAACAAGCAGCAATTAATGCGGCCGTTTTTTTTCTAATTATTTCATAATAAACATCTTCTGTGATGTCTAATTTCCTGGCTTTTTCAATTTGCAGAAGTTCACCTTCGCTCATTTCTTCAACGGCAGTAGATGTAATTTCTAAAAGTTTATATTCCTTGTTTTTTACAGCAAGTAATAAAAGTTTAGACAACAGGTAATCCCCTACTAAAACAGCGACTTTATTTTTCCATAAAGCACTCACAGAAAAGAATCCTCTACGCATATTAGCGTCATCTACAACGTCATCATGAACCAAAGAGGCTGTATGCAATAATTCTATGAGTGAGGCTGCACGGTAGGAACTTTCGTTAATTTCGCCAAACATTTTTGACGCCAAAAAAACAAAAATTGGACGCATTTGTTTTCCTTTACGTCTTACAATGTAGTGCGTAATCTTATCAATTAAAGCTACTTGACTGGTAATAGAAGCTCTAAATTTCGATTCAAATTGATCCATCGCCTCTGAAATAGGCGCTTTTATTTGGTCTATCTTTCCCATTTAACCACCAAATATAAACCAAATAAAAGGTATAGAGATCATTCATAATAAAATTGTTGATGTCTGTATATTATTTTCATTTCTCCAATATAATTCATAGAAAAAAAATCATTTAGATCCAGAATACTTCAGTTAAATCAAGAAAAAAACAGAAATGATTTGAATTAGTTTATCCAACTCATCATAAATAATCTTATATTCGGAATTGTAAATTATATTTTGAAATTCTATTTTTAACCTAAATAGAATTTAAATAATGGGATAAAATCTCTATTATTGTTAAATAAATTCTAATACGATTTGTACAAATTAATGCGTTTAAACGTACAAATTATATAAACCAAAATATCATTAATCAGAATAATGAGAAGAGTTGTCATTACAGGCCTTGGTGCAATTACACCAATAGGTAAAAACATAGCCACTTTTTGGGGCAATTTAATTAAAGGTAAATCAGGATCTGAACGCATCAGTCGATTCAATCCAAAAATTTTTAAAACACGATTTGCATGTGAAGTAAAAGACTATGATGCTTCCGATTATTTCGAAAGAAAAGAAGCACGAAAATTAAATCGATTTAGTCAGTTTGGTATGATAGCCGGATCACAAGCCATTACAGATGCCAATATAGATTTTTCTAAAATGAATTTAAATCGAGTTGGTGTTATTTTCGCTAGTGGAATTGGTGGTTTTGAAACCTTAGAAACCGAAACCATAAGTCAGCATGCTAACGGTTTCAACCCAAGATTCAATCCGTTTTTTATCACTAAAATCATAGCCAATGGGGTTGCTGGTATGTTGTCTATAAAATACGGATTAAAAGGGATTAACAGCTGTCCAGTTTCTGCATGTGCATCATCTACACAAGCTGTAATTCATGCGTTTAACTACATTAAGTGGGGAAAGGCCGATATGATTATTGCAGGAGGAGCCGAAGCACCCATTACGCCATCGGCCATTGGAGGTTTTAATGCCATGAAAGCCATGTCTACAAACAATGAAAATTGTGAATCTGCTTCGAAACCATTCGATAAAGAACGTGATGGTTTTGTTATTGGTGAGGGCGCAGGCGCATTGGTAATAGAAAGTTTGGAAAGTGCACAAAAAAGAGATGCAAAAATTTATGCCGAAATTGTTGGTGGTGGAGAAACCGCTGATGCTTTTCATATAACAGGTACACATCCTGATGGAGAAGGTGCATATTTTGCTATGAAAACAGCTTTAGAAGAAGGAAATATTTCTCCAGAAGATGTGGATTATATTAATGCTCACGCCACATCTACAGGTTTAGGGGATATTTCTGAAACAAAAGCAATTGATAAACTCTTTACAAAAAACAGAAATACATTAAACATTAGTGCTACAAAATCTATGACGGGGCATTTATTAGGTGCCGTTGGAGCTGTAGAAGCAATAGCCACTTGTTTAAGTATAAAGCATGATGAAATTCCACCAACCATTAACACCAAAGAAATAGATGAATCAATACCAAAAGATTTAAACTTTACACTTGGTAAATCGGTTAAGAAAAAGGTGAATTTTGCAATAAGCAATAGTTTTGGATTTGGAGGCCATTGTACCTCCATAGCCATGAAAAAATATATGGCTTAAAACAAGAAAAATAAAAAAGTAGATCGCGTTAAGTGATCTACTTTTTTATTTTTATCAACATAATTTCATTTAAAAATAATATATTACATCACAATAGTATAACTTATTATAAACTTAATATGAGAACTCTAATTCTATTTTTATTTATTTCTTCGTATTCAATAGCGCAAACCGTTACTCCATTAGCCAATGCCGAAATAGACTCATTGCTATTACTCTCTAATTTCACAAACAATACAGGAAATATCAATATTTCAAATGTTGTGGTGAATGGTGTAGATTCAACAATAGGTTTATTTAATGGTTATTCCAACTTTCCTGTTTCTAATGGTATTGTTTTGAGCACTGGAGGTGCAGAATGGGCTTTATCATCAAGTACGATTCAAAAAGGACCTTTTGCTACACCCGCTCCAATTACCCCAAGCCCGTATCTAACATCACTCTCAAATACACTAAGTAACCCAGGAAGTGGAGCAACCTTTTTTCATAATAAAACCTCAATAGATTTTGATTTTACACCTCAATTTGATGTGATTAATTTTAATTATGTGTTTGCAAGTTGTGAATACAAAAACTACACATGTTCTCAATTTAATGATGTTTTTGGTTTCTTTTTAACCGGACCAGGTATAACTGGCGACTACCATAACAACAGTCAAAATTTAGCAATTGTACCAGGGTCTAACAACACACCAGTTTGTATAAATTCTATTAATTCTGGTATAAGTTCACCTTTTCAGAATATAAATCAATGCGAATATGTAGATGAAGATTTTTTAGATTATACATATTTGTTTAATCAAAACGACACTACAGTAACGAATTACGTGCCATTTCCGTTTAATGGTTACACTGATACATTGTCGATAAATGCAATATTAATTCCTGATTCTACCTACCACATAAAAATAATTATTGCGGATGCCAGAGATGTTCATTTTAATAGTGCGGTGTTTTTATCTTCCAATAGTTTTTCTTCTTTTCCAAACAACCCAAATGTTTGGGGATGTACCGACACCCTTGCTTATAACTATGACATAAACGCCATTTATAATGATGGAAGTTGTTTATATACTCCAGTTGGTTTAGATGAAATAAACAACATTAAACAAAGTCTTTCTTTAATCTCTAATCCTATTACCTCTAAAACACTTCAAATAGAACATATAACTGCTTTACATAAAATAACAATTTACAATAGTCTTGGTGCAACCATATTAGAGAGTAATACAGACAATATAGATTTAAGCACATTACAAAATGGTATTTATATTATTAATATTTCAGATGGTAATTATAATTCTTCTCGAAAATTTTACATAGAAAATTAAAATTCAATGAATCCAATCAAACTGTAGGTTTTATTAATTATTGTATTAATGCCAAAATAATTTATGATTAACAAAAGCTCAAAAAAAAAGCCCTGAATAGATCAGGGCTTTTTTAATATCAAGTCTTTTTATTTTAAATGATCAACAACTTTAGTTAATTCATCTTTTAAAAACTCCTCTACGTTTCCGTATTTATTATCGTAATCGTCCATAGATCTTTTAATTACATCCATAGCTTCAGCTTTACCATAAAGGTGAGTAATTTCAATTTTTGGCTTTTCATTACTTTCACCAGGAATCTCTTTGTATGTCAAGAAATAGTGCTTTAAACGATCTAAAACAGCTTTAGGTAAATCGGTAGCATCTGTGTAATCACCATAGATACTATCTCCCTTCATAACTGCAATAATTTTATCATCAGCTTCTCCTCCATCCAACATTCTGAAACCACCAATTGGTGTACATGGCACAATAATGTTTCCATGGTTTATGTTTCTTTCAGTTAGAATACAAATATCAACAGGATCTTGATCTCCATCAATATCATCTCTACCTACTCTTGCTCTACTAAGTTCTGCTACTTTTTCGTCGCAAAATGTTTTAGGTACAAAGCCATATAAAGCAGGAAAATGGTTAGAGAATTTTTGAGGTCTATCAACCATCATATAACCCGATTCTTTATCTATTTCATATTTAATAGAATCTGAAGGTACAACTTCAATAAAAGCATTTACTTCTTCTGGAGCATTTTCTCCTGCCGAAAGTCCGTGCCATGGATGCGCTTTATAACGCATTCCTATATTTTTCCAAAGGTTTTCTAAACTGTTCTTACCCATTGTGTTTATATTTTAATAAGCTAAGCTTATTTATTTCTAATGAATAGAATCAAAACATGTGTTCAATTCCGTTTTTAATGCCTGCAAAGATAATAATTAATGTGTAAAAATATAAATGATATTAAAATATTGATTTCCAAGAGTATCTCTCCTATTCCATTTCTTTAACAAAAAAAATTGAAATTTTGAATATTAAAATTTTCATAATTGATCAATCTAAAAACTATAATACATTAAAACATTATTGCAAAAGAAAAAACTCGGAGATTATCCGAGTTTTTATGTTATCAACAATTTGACTGTCGAAAAGGTTCTATTTATGTTAATAACTTTAGAAGCCTCCGTTCTCGTCTAGTTTTTTCAAAATAGCAGACACTTCCTGAATATTTCTAGGTTTAGAAACTATTTTACCTGAACTGTCCAACAAGAAAAATGTTGGGGTTTTAACAATTTTATATGAATCCGCAACTTTGGAATCCCAACCTTTGAAATCACCTACATTTATCCAGTTAAGCTTTTTATCGAAAACGGCCTTTCTCCAACCAGTAGCATGTAAATCTAAAGACATACCAAAAATTTCAAACCCTTTACCATGGTATTGGCTATAAAGTGTTTTCGCCATTGGCATTTGCGATTCGCAAGAATGACATGTACTGGACCAAAACATAACTAAAGTATATTTATTTTTAGCTACTGTTTTGTATAAGTCTTCTGTCTGTTGTTTTATATTCTTTAAAACAATATTTGGAGGATTATTTCCAACCTGCAGCTTTTTCATTTGTTGTCCCCTATTTTTCAATATCGATCCAACTTTCATTCCACCACAAGCTTCAGCAAAAATATATTCGTCTAAAATGTAATTACTCAATTCTTCCATTCCAGACTTATAAAATCCCTCTAACATTTCATAAGCAGAAAACTCATAAACTTTCTGATTCACTTTTGCCTTATGCATAATATCATCAATTGAATTCATATATCCGAATTGATCTGCTTTAGAAAATTTGACAATATACTCTCTAAAACGTTCTGCTAAAATACGTGTACGAATATAGTCTTCATTTGTAAAATCAATGTCATCAAAATATAAATTTTTATCCGATTGATTATCCGCAAAAGTACCTCCTATAATAAATGAACAAAAGCTTTTTGGATATTGTGTTAATATCTCATTTGTCTGAGACAAAAAAGCTTTTTCAAGAACCATAATTTGGTTGTTTATTTTTCTTTTTTCATCAACAGAAATATTAGGATTTTTCAACTTTTTCTGCAAAGATTTTCGTTTAATAGCCTTGTTTAATTTATTCTTTGCATAGCTGGCATATAATTTATTTTCCTCACTAATTTCTACTTCCACATTTCTAAAACCTGAATCTAAAATTGATATTTTTATTTCAGGTTCTTGATGAATAATAAACTCAAAATTTCGATTTTTAAGGGTTGTGTAAAGAATATATAAACCACTAGGTTGATTTATGTTTCCAAAATCAAAAATACCACTTGGTTTAATTTCTACAGATTTTACGTCTATAATTTGACTCCCTTCTACCCTAGCCAAATGCATTTTTATATCTGGTCTTAGTTTTGATTTTATAACTCCAGACACGTTTTGACCAAATACATTTAGTAATCCTAACAGTGTTAAAGTTGTTGCTAATAGTTTTTTCATGGTTATTATTTCCATTCTACAATTTGTCCTCTTTCTTTATAATGCATAACAGGCGAAACATTATCTTTTATACAATTATTCAAACTATCTATAAGTCTGGTTTTTGTAAAATTTCTAGCTGCTATTGTACTAATTTCTCTTAAAGGTGTAAAGTTATTAAAACCTTTTATCTGATTCGATTTATTAGCTGGTAAATCAATTATTGTTAATTCTGGCAATAAAGTATACCCACCTTCTTTATCAACCATTCGAATAAGTGTTTCAAAACTATTGCTTTGATAAGTAAATTTACTTTTACCTATACTTTGCTCTCTTGAAGCACATAAATTTATGACTTGCGATTGAAAACAATTCCCCGAACTTAATAACCATAAATTATCGTTTCCTAATTCCTCTATTTTAACCTCTTCTTTCTTGTAAAGATCATTGGATTTATTAACATATAGTTTTATTTCTTCCCAAAACAAGGGCGTCGATTTTAAGCTGTCATGAGGTATTGGCGTTACCAAGATACCAACATCGATAATATCAGCCTTTAAATCGCTTAAAATGGCATCTGTTTTCATTTCTCGAATATCTAAAGAGACCTGTGGAAAACGTTTAGTAAATGATCCTAGAAAACGAGGTATTAAACTCGTTGCCAAAGTTGGAATAATTCCAATAATCAAATTACCAGAAATTTCATTATTGTGTTGTTTAATAATTTCCTGAATTTTATTCTCTTCCTTTAAAACCGTTCGAGCTTGTTCAATAATTTTTACACCAATATCGGTTGGAATAACCGGCTGTTTCGAACGATCAAAAAGAATAACGTCTAATTCATTTTCTAATTTTTTTATTTGCATACTAAGAGTAGGCTGACTAACAAAACATTTTTCAGCAGCCAATGCAAAGTGTCTATATGTGTCTACTGCAACAACATATTGCAATTGAGTAATTGAAGCCATATCAATCTATTTTTTTGCTTGATTATTCAAATATACCCAAAAGCAGAACAGATGTCTAACTCTATATCATTATTATATTTTCTTTTTTTTTAATTATTCTCTTAAAACTATATGTATATAATGGTAGATGTATAACTTTAGTGAGTATTACTTGTCTTTATCACCTATCAATAGTTATTAACAGTATTTTCATGTTATCAACATTGTATTTAATTGAAAAATAATGATATAAATTTCTTATCAACATCTGTTAATAACATTTTTTGTTTGCTTTTTGTGAATAAAATCTTTGTTTATAAACCTAAATTACCTGTTAATAAGCCTATTTATTAATGTTAAATAAGTTTGTAATTATTTGTGTTGATTTAATAAAAGATTATTGATAATAGATTTTAATATTGACATTATCAACCCAAGTTTTAATAAGATGTTAACGCATTGTAAACATTAGACTGGAAAAGAGTGTTAATAACTTCCTTATGGTATTCAGTTGTTTACATGATATGTAAAATTCAATGTTAATAATTTTCAACTCACTGTTAATAAGTCTATTTTGGGTTATTCGAAGCAGATTTAGGTATGTTAATAAAGGGATAACACTATAGTAATGAAAAAATTAGAAGCATAAATGAAAATCTCTGCTTAACTTAGCTATTTACAAAACGAAAATCCAGTGTTAAAGCTCTTATATATTATTATAGTCTTAACTATAATTTCTTGTTCCAATCAAAACGATTCCATTTCTACAACATATTCTTTAATAGAAGAAGGAGATACTCCATTCGGCTATAAGGTTTACGAACTTGAAAATGGAATGAAAGTTTACTTAAGTCAACAGAAAAATTCGCCAAGAATACAAACCAATATTGGTGTAAAAGTGGGTACAAAAAACGACCCTGTAAATGCAACGGGATTAGCACATTATTTGGAACAAATGATGTATAATGGAACGTCTGAAATTGGGACTGACCATTGGGAAAAAGAAAAAGTTATTTTAGATGAAATTTCTGATTATTATGAACTAAAACGTCAGGAAACAAATAACCAAAAAGTAACCTTATATAATAAAGTAATTGATAGTCTTTCTATTGAAGCATCTCAATATGCTATTGCAAACGAATACGATAAATTAATATCAGAAATTGGTGGGCAAAATACGAATTCATATACCACTTTAGATCAAACTGTTTTTACCACAAATATTCCCAACTCATCATTAGAAAAATGGGCAAAAATAGAGTCGGAAAGGTTTTCAGATTTGGTGTTACGATTGTTTACTTCAAAGTCAAAATCTATTTACGAAGCTTATAATATGAGTCAAGATTCAGATGATGATCGGGTTTTTAATGCATTAACAAAAACATTATTTCCAGATCATCCATATGGTACAAGAACAAAAAGTGGACGTATAGAACATTTAACAAACCCGTCTATGGAATCGATGCATAGATTTTTTGAAAAATACTATGTTCCTAATAATATGGTTGTTTCCTTATCTGGCGATTTTGATTATATTCAGACCATAGAAACTATAGCAAAACATTTCTCTAAATTAAAATATAAACCTTTAGAAAAAACTGCATTAAAATCGAAAAAAATACGAGGAAAGCAAGTAATAAATCTAACAGGTAATGAAACGGAAGAAGTCATTTTTTTATATAAACTGCGTGGTTTAAATGGTAGTAATAATGTGAATTATGAAATTGTAAACCGTATGTTATTTAATGGGTATTCTGGTTTGTTGGATTTGAATATAATTCAATCAAAAAAACTACAAGATTCATATTCGTATTTATGGTCAAATTATGACTATTCTATGCTCATCATTTCTGGAACTCCAAAAGAAGGTCAATCTTTAAATGAAGTTGAACAGTTACTAAAAATAGAAATAGATAAATTAAAAAATGGAGAATTTTATGATTGGTTACCTCAGGCTTGTTTAAACAACATAAAAAAGGATATAATGCTGTCTGTAAAAACGAATCAATTTAGAAGTACTAGTCTTTTAGATGTAGGTTTAAATGATAAAAAAACTGAAGTATTTTTGAACCGTTTTTTGAATAAAAACAATATAAATAAAAATGAAATTGTACAAGCGGCTAAAAGTCTTTTTAATGATGAATTTGTAGTTTTAAAAAAGGAGCAAGGTGCCTTTGAAAATACATATATAAAACCTCCAAAAACAAGTTTAATTAAAAGAAGAAAAAATGTGCATTCCAAATTTTATACTTCAGTTGTGAAAATGGAAAATATAAATATTGAACCTAAATTCGAAGCTTATAATTCTTTTTTAAAGCAAACAGTAAACGATCAGTTTGTATATTTAAAAAACTCAAAAAACGATTTATTTTCGATGGATTTGGTTTTTGATTTCGGTACAAATCAATATCCATATTTAGAATTAATTGCCGATTATGCGAAGACCATCGGAACTCAAAATAAAACAAATGAATCCGTAAATATTGAATTATTTAAATTAGGAGGGCAATGGAAAATTTATGCCAATAAAGAATCATTCACAATAAAAATAGAAGGTCTTCACCAAAATTTTAAGGCCATTGTTTCTGAAGTAGTGAATCTATTAAAATACCCAAAACATAATGCTTATACTTTTAAAACTTTTATTAAAGCAAAAAAGAAGGAGAGAGCAGATTTGGGGTTCAATAAGGATTATTTGTTGTGGGATGCTATGTTGAATTTTGCAGAACAACAAAAAATGAAATCAGGCTATTGGTCTCACCAAAAATTGAGTGCACTAAAAGAAAATCAATTATTACTTGAAATATCAAATTTATTACAAGCAAAACATACTACATTTTATCACGGACCAGAAGAACGAATGCGTATAGAAAAAATCATAAACGAATTAATTCCGTCAAATAATTCGAATAATTTTATGAATTTTTTAAAAATTGAAGAGAAAAAATCTGAAAAGAAAGTATATTTTTTAGATCACAATATGGTTCAGTCAGAAATATTATTTGTTGCCAACAAAGGAATGGTCAATGAAAAAAATACTTCATTCAATAAATTGTTTTCTTATTATTATAATGCATTAGCTGAAAAAGAAATTAGAGAATCTAAAGCATTGGCATATTCAACATACGTTTCAATAAATGAATCTAATATTAAAGGAAATAATGATTTTATTTATGGGTATTTAGGTTGTCAACCCGATAAATTACCTTTTGCTATTTCGAGTTTCGAACAATTATTGAAACAAGCTCCAAAAGATAAAATTTTATTTGAAGAAGCAAAATCATATGTTCTTAAGTCTTTGAAAGATAAAAACCTAATTGGTGAGTCAATGTTTTGGGAGTGGAAAGCGTTGAAGCGAAAAGATTTTAATTTAAAAACGCATGAAATGACGATAAGTGAACTAGAAAACATCTCATTTCAAGATTTTAGGGTTAAATTTGATTCTGAAGTATCAAAACTAGATTTTACTTTGTTGGTTTTAGGAGATAAAACATCAATAAATTTTGAAGATTTAAATCATTTTGGACCAGTAATTAAACTAAACAAAAATCAAATTTTACCTTAATTATGAATAAATACATTTTACTTGTTATTGGGCTATTTACAATGTTTTCATGTCATTCTCTATCTCAAAACAATAAAAAAAATAAGGTTTCCGAATTAACTTATACTAAGAGTATTGGAGGCCAAGGACGATCCAGACAAATAACCTTTGAACTTTTCTTTGAATCAGAATCCTTTAAAATGGATGAGCTTACAGAGTATAGTTTAGAATTGCATGGTCAATCCATTAAGCTAAAGTCTTTCAAAAATCATCTCATAGGACATTATCAAGAATTTAGAGACACTCGAGATAAGCCTTATAATATAAAAAATAGTCTATTTGATTTGGAAGAACTAACAGACGCTAGACTGATAACAGAAACAAATAACAAAAAAAACGAAACAGAAATACATAAAATTACTGAGAAGAAAACCATCTTTAATCCATAAGCTATGAAAAACCTAAACCCATTTTCTAAATTAATCATTCCTCTAATTTGTTTTGGAGGTATTCTATATTATAATTTAGGGAAAACAACCGAAAGTAATAGAGAGGCCTATGAATCTTTTTTGAATAAGCATGAATTTTTAAACCGACAAGCTTTAACACCTGCCGATATAAAAAAAATGCCTAAGAAAGATCGACCAGATTTAGCAGCCGAGCTGAATTTTATAAAAACAATGGATCCAAGTTTACAAAGGCCAACACCAGAAGCTTTGGTTGATTATATGATGAAAAATCAACGTAAAAAGGATTTAGCAAAAACCATTGCTACTCCAGGGAGTGAAGATTTTCCTTGGGAGGAAAGAGGACCATCTAAAGTAGGTGGTCGAACAAGAGCTATTATGTACGATCCAAATGATGCTACGTATAATAAAGTTTGGGCTGGAGGTGTTTCTGGTGGACTTTGGTAT
This sequence comes from Flavobacteriales bacterium, assembly GCA_049607525.1. Classification (GTDB taxonomy): domain Bacteria; phylum Bacteroidota; class Bacteroidia; order Flavobacteriales; family CAJXXR01; genus JBMYYR01. The sequence continues at coordinate 52,416 of JBMYWP010000001.1, read as the reverse complement.
AACGACAGTATTTATAATGACAACTCTACTTGGGTAAATGTGAGTGAGTTTTGGAGTAATATTCCAATTTCCTGTATTACTTATGATCCTCAAAATACAAATATTTTTTATGTAGGAACAGGAGAAGGTTATGGAACAGCTGCCGCTGGTGCTGGAGTTTGGAAAACTGAAGATGGTGGTGTATCCTGGGAAATATTACCTAATTCAATCGACTATAGATTTATTCTAGACATTACCGTTTCTGTAGAAAATGACACGAGTAGACTTTATGTAGCGGCTTCAAACGAATATTATCAAGGTACAACCTTAGGTCAACAAGGAGTATATAAATCGTCTGATGGAGGGGCTACTTTTGAGTTAACACAATCCACAACAAATTCAAATATTGGTGCTATTTCAGATTTTGAAATTTCTGCAATAGATTCAGCTTTATGGGCTGCAAATGCCGTGAACGGAAAAATTTTTAAATACAATAAGAACTTGAATAAATGGAAGGAAATATATGACATACCAAGTGGTGATCGTGTAGAAATAGCTTTATCTAAACAAGATTCAAATAAAATTTATGCCGTTTACGCCTCAGGTTCTCAAGTAGGAGGAATAGTGAAATCGTTAAATGGAGGTACAACTTGGACAAATGTAAACGAACCTGCAGATCCAGACGGTGGAATTCCAGCAACCGATTTTTCTCGTGGACAAGCTTGGTATGATTTAACAATAGAAGTAGATCCGAATGACGATAACGTTGTTTTTGTTGGTGGAATTAACATTCATAAATCTACAGATGGAGGAATAAATTGGAACACATTAACGCAATGGTTTGGTTCGGGTTCATTAAATATTGTACATGCCGACCAGCACAATATGATGTTTAAACCAAACTCTTCAGATACATGTTTGTTCTCAAATGATGGAGGTGTTTTTTACACAAAAAGTGCAACGTTTACAGGACCTGCATTTTATGCTAGAAACAATGGTTATAACGTAACTCAATTTTATGCAACTGATTTACATGGTACCGACGAATATTATTTAGCAGGATCTCAGGATAATGGTACTCAGAAATTTGAAGGATTAGGTTTTGTTGAAACCGATGAAGTAACAGGTGGAGATGGAGGTTATTGTTTTGTGGATAAAGTAGGTAATCCTAGATATATTACATCTTATGTTTACAATAATTTCTATACCAGTACAAACGGAACCAATTTCTTCGATATCTTAAATGAAAATACAGGATTATTTATTAATCCAGCCACTTATGATGATATTCATAACGTATTGTTTTCTGCAAAAACAAGTTCAAGAATTATTAGTTATCATTTTAATGGACCAATATTTAATGGTGTAGTAGAAATGCAAATACCAGGAATGGGTTCTGTAGCATCTGCTTTTGCTGTAAACCCACACAATACAGATTCTACAATATTATTAATAGGTTCACTAAGTGGACGTGTTGTAAAAGTATCTGGTGCTAACCAATCTAATTTTACAGTTGAAAGCATTCACAGTTCAGCTATGCCTTCGGCATCGGTTTCTTCTATTGTTTACGGACATACTGAAGATGAAATTTTAGTAACTTATTCAAATTATGGTGTTAATTCTGTGTGGTACACAAATGACGGAGGTGACTCTTGGGAAAGTATAGAAGGTGATTTACCAAACATTCCTGTTCGTTCTAGTTTAATAAACCCTTATCATAACAATAGAGCAATTGTTGCTACAGATTTAGGAGTTTGGGTTTGTGATGACATTCATGCATCTTCGCCAGAGTGGACACAAAGTATTAATGGACTTCAAAATGTAAGAGTAGATATGTTAAGAACGCGTAGTTCTGATCATAAAATTGCTGCGGCAACCTTCGGAAGAGGATTATTTACAGGTACTTTTATTGGTACAGAACCTGCAATGGCAGAGTTTACATCTACATCTATCGTAGCATGTATAGGAGAGAGTATTTCATTCGAAAGTATTTCGGAAAACTTTATTGATTCTGTAAAATGGTCTGTTACTCCAAATACATTTGATATTTCTGCAGGAACGGATACTTCAAACATAGTAGAATTTACATTTAATGCTTCTGGAACTTACCAAATACAACTTATTGCTTACAATGCTACTCAACCAGATACCGTTGTTCATGATGTAGAGATAGCAACGTTCAATACACCTGATATTACACGACATTTTAATGAATTAACATGTACAGAAACGGGAACAGGGTACCAATGGATTTTAAATGGTAGTTCTATTCCTGGGGCAACAAATCAAACATATACAATGTCTCAAAACGGAACGTATAGAGTAGAAGTAACTAATGGTAACTTTTGTAAACTAAAATCTCCAGGGTTTGTTGTTGAAAACGTGAGTACAGATGAACTAGAGATTACGGAGCAAATAGAATTTATTTCAGGTGAATCCACCATTAATTTACTCGGTGTAGAAAATAAAGAATACACTGTTTTTGTTACAGATATGCTAGGGAAATCAGTCTTGAAATCAAAAGCAATTGGTTCATCTCAGATTCAAGTAAATAAACTGCCAACAGGTGTTTACAGTGTCGTTTTAGAGTCTAAGGGTAATATCATTAGCACAACTAAAATAAGTAAACTATAGAGATAATTTTTGAATGTATTTTATCTAAAACCCTTTGGTATTAAATAAATATTTCTAGGTGTGTTAATTTACAGTTCAATGTATTAAAAATCCTACAAAACAGAAAATTTCTGTTTTGTAGGATTTTTTTTAGAGTTAAAATTTTGAAAACAACCCCAAAAAAAATGAATAATTTGTAATGGATTTAAAGCGAAGTAATAGTAAATTGCGAAAAAGAATTAAGGCAAAATAAAATCTATAAAAATGAGTCCCGAAGCAAAAGTCATTGTTACAAAAGGCGTTAAAATATTACTTTGGAGTATTGTACCCGTGTTTTCTACACCGGTTGCAATGAATTATGCATTTGGAAGAGCAGATTCTAAAATGTGGCTGCAAATTGTATGTGTATTACTCACTTTTGCCTGTATTGGATTATTAATTTATGCGGTGTCTACCATCGTAAAAGGTATTTTTTATGACGATGAAAACAAAATCAATATTAAATAAAAAGTCGTTTAAATTTTTAGAAAAATATTTAAACACCTATGCACCTGTTGGAAATGAAATAGCAGGTCAAAAAGAATGGTACAAATACATAAAACCTTATGTAGACCATGCTTATGTAGATAATTACGGAACTACAGTTGGGGTTATTAATCCGGAAGCCGAATATAAGGTTGTTATTGAAGCCCATGCCGATGAAATTTCTTGGTTTGTACACTATATTACAGATTCAGGGTTTATCTATGTGCAAAGAAATGGTGGTTCAGATCATCAAATTGCACCATCAAAAGATGTAGTTATTCACACAGAAAATGGATTGGTTGAAGGTTTCTTTGGTTGGCCAGCTATTCATGTACGTAAAGGTAAAAATGAGAAAAATCCGAGTATGGATAACATTTTTATTGACGTTGGAGCCGAAAGTAAAAAGGAAGTTGAAGAAATGGGAATTCACATTGGATGTGTAGTTACTTTCAACGATAAATTCCGAATTATTAATAAAGATAAGTGGGTAGGGCGTGCTCTAGATAATAGAATTGGCGGATTTATGATTGCAGAAGTTGCAAGACTTATTTCTGAATCGAAAACCAAATTACCTTTCGGATTATACATTGTAAATGCTGTTCAGGAGGAAGTAGGATTGCGTGGAGCACAAATGATTACAGAAACCATAAAGCCAAATGTAGCCATTGTAACAGATGTTTGCCATTGTACGCAAAGTCCGATGTATAACAAAAAGGAGCAAGGCGATTTAAAAATGGGAGCGGGGCCTGTAATGACATATGGACCACCTATTCAAAATAATTTGCAAAAATTAGTCCTTGATGCAGCTGATGCAAACAATATTCCTTTTCAACGTAAAGTAGCAAGTAGAGTTACAGGAACAGATACTGATGCTTTTGCATTTTCTAATGGGGGAGTACCTTCTGTTTTATTGTCTTTGGCCCAGCGTTATATGCATACAACGGTAGAAATGGTACATCAAAACGATGTTGAAAACATTATTAAACTAATGTTCGAAAGTTTAAAGAAAATAGAAAATAATCACGATTTTTCTTATTGGAAAATAGAAGATTAATTTCCTAGAAACACTATGAATTTCATACCCTAAAAGAGGATATTACACCTTTTTTAGGGTATATTTTTATACATTTGTTTAAATATTCAAATCTATCGAAGATGATCAGAGTCTTTTTAATCACATTTTTTTTACTAATATCTCATTTGTGTTTTGCCCAGCAAGAAGATGAGCAAATGGAAAAAAATGGTTTAACTCGAGCTATTACTCAAATTCAACGACTGAAAAATGGAGCACTTTTGGTGAAGCTTTATCAAAAAGAACGTCAAATTGAATTATTGAAACGCATCAACAAAGAGAAGGCATTAGAAAGTTATATTGCTGATGTGAAAAAAAATAATTTGGAAATTATCAAGGCATTTTCAGAAAACTTTGAATTTTGCCCTGTTTATTTTTTCTATTCTAAAGATGCTCAAAACGTCAAAGAAAGAGCATTTGAGAATATGAATTTTGTAAACCGTTTTGGAGAGGAAGATTCTACAATTGTAATGCAAGCGGAGTATTTTTATGCTGGAAGTATCACAGAATCGAGAATAGATACATTTAAGTATCATTCCCAGGCAAGAGATAATCATTCCAGATCCATAAATGCTTACTCTTCTCCAAAGTCTTCAAGTTCATTTGAGGCCTTTGTTTTCCAGTCCGATAAGCTTATTGATTTGTTTATGCCTTTTCCTTATTTAACAAGAACGTTTGGTTCTTTACCTGTTCTAAAAAGGTCGAACAGACAATTGGTAAACCGATTGAACGTTAAACTCAATAAGTTCTATGATCGTTATAAGAATGTAAAACTAGATGTAGAAACTGGACAAAATCAAGAAAATTAATGCGTTTTAATAAATCAACTTATTGGTTTGCTTTAGTTATTTTTATTTGTGTATTTATTGCATTTTTTAATCATAGGCTCTACATTACCGATTATCCTTCTTATTTACACGCCTGGTCTCAAGCAGATCATTTTGGAATTACACTGGGTTTTATAAACAACAACTTTAATTTCTTTTTACCAGAAACTCCAGTTTTAAATCATCAGTTCCCGGACCAATGGTTATCTGCAACCACCCATGGGATAACATCTGTAGATTTCCCAATACATCATTATATTCCAGCACTTTTAATGAAGTTGTATGGAGAAAATGCACCAGTTATAAGCCGATTATATACACTTTGTTATAGTTTTGTTGGACTATGGGCCATTTATAAATTAACCCTATTACTTTCTGGCAATCAAATAAAATCTTTTTTTGTTTTAATTTTTGCTGCTACATCTCCCGTTTTTATTTTTTATCAGGCAAGTTTTCTGCCCTCTATTCCATCTTTGGCAAATTCATTTTTAGGTATATATTTTTACGCAAAATATATAAAACAAGGACATTATAGATCTTTCGTTTACTCCATTCTATTTTTAACACTGGCAGCACTCTCTAGAACAACTTTTGTTATTCCATTAATTGCAGTATTTGGAAATGAATTTTTGAGAATTCTTTTTAAAGAAACTAAGATAAAAAGCAAAATAATTCCGTTTATATTATCAGTCGGAGCTATAGTAGGTTACTTTTTCTACAATAAATATATTAGAGAAACGTACAGTTCAATATTTATAGGAGATATTGCTCCTGTTGAGTCTTTTTCTATACTTTGGAATAATATAACAACCTTTATTCAAACGTGGTTATATCATTATTTTACAGGATACCATTACATTTCTCTTTTATTAATCGCTTTTGGTTCTATTTTTTATAGAGTAAAGAATAACAAAAATAAAAACACCATTTCATGGTTTGCGGTTTTTTTATGTATTTTAATTGTAGGTTACCTGATGTTTCAAGTGGCTATGATTCAGGCTTTTTTACATCACGATTATTATTTATTGGATACTTGGTATACTCCAATTGTTGTCTTCCTAATATTGGGAATATCTGTTATTAGAGTACCAACAAAAAAAATAGTTTTAAGTGGTTTAGCAATAATGATGACAATCTTGTCTATTTTATTTGTTACCAGATCATATTCTTTTCAAAAACACAGGCATTTTTTACCCGATTACGATATGCCAACAAGGACTTTATACAGTTTTATAGGGTCTTCAGAATACTTAGATGACTTAAATATACCTAAAACTGCAAAAATATTAAGCTTAGATTCCTATGCTCCAAATTTGCCTTTTGTGGTTATGGAACGTCGTGGATATTGTGTAATGAATGCAACTAAAGACAATATAGATCAAGCGTTAACATTCGATTACGATTTTATTGTTGTTCAAACACATTTATATGAATCAACAATACATCAGCAATATCCAGAATTAATAAACCGATTGGAAAAAGTAGGAAGTAATGGCCGAATCACGATTTGTACATTATTAAAAGAGCCAAGAGCGCAGAGTTTGGAAGAATTTTTAAAGAAAAAAGATAACAAAACATTATTCAGTTATAAAGAGGATTTTGATGGGGAGATAGAAGAGAAGCGTTATAAGAATCTGAAGTTAAACAGAACGTCATTTGCCTCTGGTACTACATCTGCAGAAACACCACCAGAAACCAAATATGGTCTGACATTTAAACAGGGTATTCCTGATTTTTGTTTAGAACGGCCTTCCGAAATTGAAATAGAAGGTAAAATACTTGCTCCTTTAGATAAAGATGCCCAATTTATTTTGGCTGTGGGAGGTTCTAGAGACAATGTTTTTTACACAAGTATTTTGTTAAAAGAAATTTATAATTTGGAGCATAAAGAATGGCAAACATTTAAAATATCCAAACTGCTACCGAAAATTAACTCTTCTGGAGATTATATTTCATTCTATATATACAATCCGAATGGTGCACATATATTTCTAGATGATTTAGAAGTTAATATGTATTAGAGGAAACAAAAAAAAGCTGTTATTAACAGCTTTTTTTTAGAAACATACTAGACGTTTTGTTCAATATGTTTTTTTATAATTTCTGGAAAGTATTTATATTCCAATTGGTGTATTTTTTGAGCTAAATCTTCTGGAGAATCATCTTCTTCTATGCTTGTTTTGGCTTGAAACAGAATTTTTCCTTTGTCGTATTCTTCGTTGACCAAATGAATGGTTATTCCGCTTTCGGTTTCTTTATTTTCAATAATCGCCCTGTGAACATTCATTCCATACATCCCTTTTCCACCATAATTTGGTAAAAGTGCAGGGTGAATATTAATAATTTCATTTGGGTATTGTTGAATGATTGATTCAGGTATTTTTAATAAAAAACCAGCTAAAATGATAAAATCAATGGCTCTTTCCTTAAGTAATTTTAAGATGTTTTTTGGTTCCGAAAATGCCGTTTTATCGAAATAAAAAGCGTCAATATTTAATTTTTCAGCCCTTTTAAACACAAAAGCATCTTTTTTATTGCATAAAATACAATCAATATTTACATTGTAATGATCTGAAAAGTAATTTATTATGTTTTCTGCATTCGACCCTGACCCCGACGCAAGTATAGCGATTTTAGTAGATTTGTTCATACAATAAAAAAATTTGTAAATTTGTACACTTAAAATAGAGAGTGTGCACAAAGATCATTAAAATATTTGTCTATTAATAGAGAAACGTTTTCTTTTGCACAGTTTTAAATCACAAAATTGAGTATTATTATGTCAGACATTGCATCAAAAGTAAAAGCAATCATCGTTGATAAATTAGGTGTTGACGAAAACGAAGTAAACAATGACGCTAGCTTCACAAACGATTTAGGAGCAGATTCATTGGACACAGTTGAATTAATTATGGAATTCGAAAAAGAATTCGATATTCAAATTCCAGATGATCAAGCTGAAAATATCTTAACTGTAGGTGCAGCAATCGATCATATCGAAAAAACTGTAAACTAATTTAGTAAAGTTTAGATAACACCTAAAGTCAAAGGACTTTAGGTGTTGTTATTTTTTTAAACCAAGCACATGGAACTAAAAAGAGTTGTTGTAACAGGAATTGGAGCACTTACTCCTATCGGAAACGACGCGAAGTCTTTCTGGACAGCATTATGTAATGGAGTTAGCGGAGCTGCGCCAATTACAAAATTTGATGCCGAGAAATTTAAAACCCGTTTTGCCTGTGAAGTCAAGGATTTTAACGCGACAGATTTTATTGATAGAAGAGAAGCGCGAAGAATGGATCCTTACGCACAATATGCTATGGTTGCAAGTGCCGAGGCCATTGAAGATGCTAACTTAAACGATGAATCTGTAAATAAAGATCGTGTTGGAGTTATTTGGGGTTCAGGAATTGGTGGGATTAACACGTTTTTCAATGAAGTTAAAGGCTTTGTTGAAGGAGATGGTACTCCTAAATACAATCCGTTCTTTATTCCAAAAATGATTGGAGATATTGCTGGAGGTTTAATTTCTATTAAACATGGTTATAGAGGGCCAAACTTTACGACTGTTTCAGCTTGTGCCTCTTCTACTAATGCAATTATTGATGCATTCAACTACATCCGATTAGGAAAAGTGGATGCCGTTGTAACAGGTGGATCTGAAGCTTCTGTAAATGAAGCTGGAATAGGTGGGTTTAATGCTTTAAAAGCATTATCTACACGTAATGACGATCCTAAAACAGCTTCTAGACCTTTTGACAAGGATAGAGATGGTTTTGTTTTGGGAGAGGGTGCTGGAGCATTAATTTTGGAAGAATATGAGCACGCTGTAAAACGTGGAGCTACAATTTACGCCGAAGTTGCTGGTTCTGGTATGTCTGCAGATGCACATCACTTAACAGCACCTCATCCAGAAGGAAAAGGAGCTATTTTGGTAATGAATGGAGCATTGGAAGATGCAGGTATGTCTCCAGAAGATTTGGATTACATCAATGTTCACGGAACATCTACTCCATTAGGAGACGTTGCAGAAACATTGGCTATTAAAGAAGTATTTGGAGAACATGCTTATAATTTGAATATAAGCTCTTCTAAATCTATGACAGGACACTTATTGGGTGCAGCTGGAGCAATAGAAGCCATTGCAGCTATTATGTCTGTAAAGGATGATATTGTACCTCCAACGATTAATCATTTCACAGATGATGAAAACTTGGATGAAAAATTAAATTTAACATTTGAAAAAGCCCAAAAACGTGAAGTTCGAGCGGCTCTATCAAATACTTTTGGTTTTGGAGGACACAATGCCTCTGTAATCTTTAAAAAGATATAAATTGATCGTTTCTTTTTTTAAAAGATTTTACGAATCACTATTTAATAACTCTTCACCGACTCTTGAATTTCATGAGTCTTTGGAGAGTTTTTTGATTCAAGGACTAAAACTTCCTATCTCGAATTTAAACTATTATAAACAAGCATTCACACATACATCAAAAATTAAGAAAAGACGAGAAAGTTTTGAACGTCTTGAATTCTTAGGAGATGCCATTCTTGGAGCTGTGGTTGCCGAAAGGGTTTATCAGGAATTTCCAGAAGATCAAGAAGGGGAGTTGTCAAAGCACCGATCAAAAATAGTAAGTCGAAAATCTTTAAATTCAATTGGGCAAAACCTTGGCCTTGTAACTTATATTATAGCCTCTAAACAAGGTAAAATGGCAAAATCTTTAAGTGGTAATGCTTTAGAGAGTTTAATAGGTGCTATTTATATAGATTTAGGATGGACAGAGTCTGTCAAATTTATTAATAATCACGTGTTGACTCAAATAGATTTCCATAACTTAGCTCAGGAAATTATTTCTTACAAAAGTCAGATTATGGAATTGGCAGCAAAGCAAAAATTAAAAATTTCTTTTACTTTGCTAACAGAATCTGGATTTGACCACGAAAAAAATTATGAAATAGGCTTTTGTTTAAATGACGAAATTATTGCCAAAGCAAATTCAGGATCTAAGAAAAAGGCCGAAGAAAAAGTGGCCAAAATGGTTTATGAACAAGGAATTATTCAATTAAAATCATCATAATATGTTAAAATATATCGTAACACTTGTTGCTAGTGTATTACTTTTATCTTGTGTTTCTGAAGAACGTGTAGAGGTTTACAATAAACACATTGTTTTTGAAGGAAAAATTGAAAACACCAAAATTTCATCTTTTCAGTTATTTAAACAAACATCTGCCATTGATTGGCGATTTGTAGATTCCATTCAATTGAACGCCGACAATACGTTTAAGTACGCGTTTGAAGATAGTTTATCGGATTATTATAGAATGACAAGTCGAGATTTTGATGTAAACCTCTATTTGAGTCCGAAAGACAGTTTGATTTTGAATTTTGATGCGAAAGATGTATTGATGACTGTCAAATATAAAGGTGAACATGGAAAACATGAAAATAGGTATTTGGCAGGAAAAAAATTCTTTGTAGAAAAATATATTACCGATTCTTTATACCAATTGCCTGAAAATGAATTTCACGAACAACTTAAATTCATAAAAAAAGAATTTATGTTTGCCTTGAATGAAGCCAATATAAAACAAACTAATTTTCGTGCAAGAGAACGTCGTGCCATTGCTTATATTCAAGCTAAAATAATGGTGAATTATCCATACATCAATCATCTTATTAGCGAAGGTCAAGTTGGATTGAGTAATGACTATTACAACTTTAAATCAGCTGTATTAGAAGAATTTGATGGGTGTTTAGATATTCCTGAATACGTAGATTTTTATACCAACCTTATTTTGTATGACTTAAAGGAAAAAGGTGATTTTTCTAAACCTGCTTTTCAAAAAGTTATTGAAAAATATTTCAAAAAACCAGAGCATATCAAGGAAATGAATAGAATATTATTTTAAATGATTTAAAATAATATTGATCCATTTTTCTGGATTATGGATGGGTAAAGTATGGTATTCATCCAATAGTAGGTGAGCCTCTGGTAAAAGCCGCTCAAAATCGGTTATCCAGGGTATATTTTCATCCTTTTCACTTACGATGTAACACATATCTTTTTGATACTTATAATAAATATCCCATTGATCTGGTCTTTGGGATATTATTTTTTGTAAAACTAGGAGGATACTTACATCAAATTTTAAGGCTCTTTCTATTTTCTGATCAAATAAAATAGAATGGGTAGGGAAATAGGAATAGTATGGTGAAAAAGCCATTTTACAAAAAAGATCGAATCTATTATTAATCAAAAATTGAATACGTTCCCTTTTTTTTATTTGATGTAAATCTGTTTGTTCCGAAGAAATTATGGTGTTTGTAAGAATAACTTTTCGAACCAAACTAGGTTCCATTTTTTTTAAGAGCAAAGCAAAATAACCACCCATAGAATGCGAACAAACATGGATGTTTTTTAGATTTTGTTGACTCAATAAATCAATAATATGAGAACCAATTGAATCGAAATTAAGTGGATTAATGTCGGTTTTTATGTGATTTCCATGGCCAGGAAAGTCATACGTATAGATATTGTAATTCGAAAAATAGGGTTTATAAACATCCCAAGTAATAGAATCTTCTAGAAAACCATGAAGGAAAAGTATGTTTTCTTTAGAATGACAGATTTTTTCTGGACAAAGAAGCATTATAATTTAGCTCTTAAAGTCAAATTTAAAGATCTACCCATGGCAGAATAACCAGAAGCAAATGTTTTGTAGTGGATATCCAAAATATTACTAATTCCGGCTTGAAGCGTTACTTTTTTAGATAAAGCTAACTGAGTGCTATAATTTAATGTAAACCAAGCGGGAGTTCCCTTATACACTCTTAGTCCAGATTCTGTTATGGTTAAAGGTGTTTCGTCTAAATTATCTACACCAGCCAAATCAAAAGAACTTGGTGTTTTATGTCCGTTGAAAATAACAGAAATATACTGTTTAAAATTATTGTTTTTGTGTTCTACTGTAAACTTTCCAAAGAGTGGAGGAATATGTGCTAAAGCATTTGTTAGATCATCATAACCGCTATGGTGTTTGGTTATTTTTCCGAAAGTATAAGTCACATCGAAACGAGTAGACCAATGAGAATTCCATTGAGAGGATGTGTAAAACGAACTTCCGTAAGAATATGCCTTTTGCGCATTAATATTCGATTGAGGATTTAACCCATCTGGAATAGAATACCCTTCAGGAACATTAAAAGTAGCAACTTTAATGATTGGATTACGCATTCTAGTGTAAAAAACATCTAAATTGAAAAGGTGCTTTTTCTTTATGTTTTTACTGAAATTCAGTTCGTAATTTGTTATATATTCCGATTTTAATCCTAAGTTTGGTACTACAATATTATTTCCTTTTTCATAATACTTAGAAATATCATCGATGTTTGGAGCGTGAAAACCTGTAGAAACAATTGCACCAATTTTAAAACTATTTGTTGGATGATAAACCAAGCTGCTATTCCAATTTATATCATTGTTGCTTTGGTGAAATGTATCAAAATCTAACTTTATACTTCCATTATCGGTAAAATATGCGCCCTGTAAATTGGTATTGGTATAGCGAATACCTCCGTTCAATTTTACTTTTTCGTTAAATGCATGTTCATACTTTGCATAAAAAGCCACTTGGGCCATGGTTGCTTTTTTTGTAGGATATCTCGTGGCATTAAAAACTACTGTAGAATCCATTTCCGGGAAATATTTATTGGCACTAGAAGATACAATGTTTGAAGTGTATTCTGTTCCGTAACCAAAGTTGTTTTTTCTAAAATTAGCATTAATAGAATAAACATCAACGATTTCGTTTCGATTTAGCTGAAAGTCTTCAAAAGATTTTTTGGTATGCCTAGACTCATAAACATTCTGATAAGCTAAAATAACTTCAGCTTTATCGTAGAGTTTTCTTTTGGTCCAATCTTCATAAGTTAGCGAAGTAAAAACACGCTTTTGAGGTCCGTAGTACCAATCCTCGTACTTTAATACACTGTTTTTATAGTCATTTAATTGATCCAATCGGTTTATGTTAGAGCTGTTTGAAAATTGAAAATTTCCAATAATACGACTTGTCGTAGTTGGTTTATAAGCAATTTTCTGTAAAACATCTATCTGTCTGTAATCCGAACCTACTTGTATATTTTGATTCGGATTTTCTTTCATTTCACCTCTAGAGAAGTAGTGTTTTACTTTTCCCCAATCGTCATAACCATGTAACCGCCAATTCCCCATTCTCGTTTCTCCAAAAGAACTATGAGTTACACTGGTTAAAAAGGCTATTTTTTTACTTCCGTATTCTACATCAAAATGAGTTGTTAAGCTTTTATTTCCACTTGTGTAAGATGTATAATAATTAAGGTTTGTGGCATCGGATAAATCAGGAATTCGTGTTCTAAAATGCACGACTCCACCTAAGGCATCAGATCCATAAATTACAGAACTGGGTCCGTAGAGAATTTCGGAATTTGCTAAAATTGCAGGGTCTATGGTAATGGCATTTTGAAGATGGCCTCCTCTGTAAATGGCGTTATTCATTCTAACTCCATCTATCATTAATAAGATACGATTAGCTTCGTTTCCTCTAATGTTTGGACTTCCACCTCCGGCTTGAGTTTTTTGAACACTTACTCCAGGCTTGTTTGCAACAAGATCTGCGGCAGTTTGAGGATTAAGCTTTTCAATCTCACGTTTATTAATAATAATTCTTCGCTCTGCTCTTTGTTGAAGGAGTTCTTCGTTATTGTTTACCGTTACAACAATTTCTTCCAAGAAGTTTTCATTCTCTTCTAAAAAAATTATTTCGTTTTTTGTAAGTTGTTTAAAAGTAAGTGTTTTAACTTCGTATAACGGGTGGGAAATCATGAATTTATTTGAAGAATTCCATTTTTTCTTTAGTTTAAAAAATCCATTTTCGTCTGTTAAAACAACATCAGATAAATTATCGGCATTATATATTGAAACATCACCAATCGGATTATTATCCAAATCTTGGATATAATGCTGGGCTATTGTTTGTAGAGTACAAAATAATAATAAAGTAGAGAAAGTAATTTTTCTCATCATATTACAACATAATTTGTTTCAAAACAGTGTATGATTTTAATGTTTCGAAATGATTTAAATGATACCTGAAATACCGATATAAAAGTTCAAACGTTTCAGATCTTGTTTTATAATCGGAAATATAAGTCTTTTTGTCTGCAAAAACCATACCCTCTATGTTATTTAGATATTCGGAATGTTTTGGAAATAATGTAAAACTTCCAGATGTTTGATTAATACTTTGATAACCAGAGGTTAAATCAAGGTATTTATTTGAATCACAAATAATGTTAATTCCTAAAATATTTGCTGATTTATATAAGATATAGCAGGGTAAATCTTTTAATTCATTGTAATTGGTTTCATTAATGAAAGTAATAATGTGTTGGGCAAAAATAAATAAACGTTTACTTGGGACCTTTTTCAAAAGTATTTGTCTTAAGAAATCTGCGAAGAAAAACTGAATAAACATTTTCTCGGGATCAACCTCAAAATGATGATCTAAGGAGATTGGATTACTGCTGGTTATATTTTGTAAGTCAGACGATTCTTTCCATAAATATTGGCAGGAAAGAAGGCTCAGGGTATGAAAGTTTCCAATTGGATTTTTTTTACTTTTTCGAGATTTTAAAACAAAAGAAATTTTACCATGTTCTTCCGAAAAAACTTCGACAATAAACCCATTCCGATAAGGGAATTTATGTAAAACAATTATGTTATCTTCAGTCATTATCGAACAATCGATATTTTGGCAACTTCGGTTATTTCACCTTCTTGGTCTGCGCTATAAACAATGTATATACCACTTGATGCTCGTTCACCTTGAAGACTGTTTCCATCCCAAACAGCTCGGTTTCCTTGTGCTCTGGTTTGGTAAACAATTCTACCTGCTACATCGGCAATTTTTACGGTTGAATTTGGAATAAGTCCATCTATAGTAATTGGTCCGATATATTCTGGTTTTACTGGGTTGGGGAAAACAAGAACTTCTCGTTCTGTTTCTTCTAGTTCCTGAGCATCCGATTTATAACTTACAATACCTTCATCGGTCGCAAAAAAGACCTCTCCAGTTTTTTTATTTATCGCAATGTCTTGTACAGAATTTGAAAACAAAGGTGAATTATCCACTGTAAAATGATGAATTTGTTCAGTTCCGTCTGCTGAGGTTAAAAATACACCTTGTTCGGTAGCAAACCATTTTCGATTTCCTCCGTCAATTTCAATATCATTGATGTATTGACCATCTAATACAGGCTCCCAGTTACCATCAAAATATACTAAAACGTGATTGGCATCATAATTTCCTCCGTCAAAAATTCTCCTAGGCGATGATAATACAGATAATCCTTCAGAGGTTCCTATCCACACTTTTCCATCTTGATCACGTTTGGCGCAATTCACAATATTTGATTTTAAATTCCCAGAACCTGGTGCTGTTGTTAGTTTTTTGAATTTAGAACCGTTTTGGCTTTCATCTAAAACAATAATTCCTTCTTTGTGCGTTAATACCCATTTCTGATTTAAATCATTAAAAATAGACAATCCTCTAACATGTGTAGTATTTGAAAGTAATGAGCCAAAATTATAACCTTTCCAAACTCCAGATTGATCTCTAGACACAAGTGTGTTGGCTGTTTGTGAAGTTAAAACCCATAAGGTTCCTTTATTATCAAACTCTAAGTCGGCCGTTAAATAATAGTTTTCAACAAAATTATTATCGGTAAGTTCTGAATTGTCTTTGTTGTATTGCGTAATTGTTTTATTATCCTCCCTTTCAAAAAGTCCATTCCCCCAACTGGCAATCCAAGATTTTTCTGGATGAATTGGATCAACAGCCACAGACATAATATCTCTATCATCTAAAACCTCACTTTTTTCTGTATTTTTCCACGTATTATTTTCTAAATAAGAAATACTGTTTTGACTAAATTTGGCTATAAAACCACCTGTTCTACCTCCATGAGCTACATATATATTGTTGTTTTGATATGTAATTTCGGAAATGTCGGTAGAGTTAGGACCAGAAGGTAAATGATCTCCACCTTTTCCTAGTCCAATAAGTCCTCGTTTATGATCAGCCAACCAATAAAACCCTTCCTTATCTTTAAAAGTCATAGATAAATCTAAAGTTCCATCATTAATAAAAATAGCAGTTTGTACTGGGTTTGTATAATACCTAGAATAATTACTCCCCGTTAGAAATAAAATATCATTGTGTTCAATAATAGATCGGATATTGTAAATTGAAGTGGTTATGATAGAATCTACAATACCGTTTTTATAATAAAATTGTTTATCGGAATTATATTCTGGTCCTTTCCTATTAAAATACAGCATATCGGAATTTGAAGCCATATGATTTATATGACTCGAATCGGGTAATTCTCCTTGTAAATTTAATTGATTCCAAGTGTTGTAATCGTTAAGTAAAATATGATTTTTGGGAGCAAAGAAAATACCATCCTCAGTAGCCGAATATATGGTGTCTTTGAATATAGTAGATTGTAAAATGTCTTTATTGCTATTTTGAAAACCTATTTTATACGTATCCGAAATTTCTTTTTTATTTAAATCAAATCGAATAATTCCAAATTTACAACTCAAAATGGCAATATCTGTATCTATATGGATGTGATTAATACTTTTACTTCCATTAATATTGGTTGTGTTTTTTAAGTCGGGAATATTAATGATTTCATCATCAAGAATTAAATCAATATTTCCAGATTTATACCCAACTATTATTATGTTTCGTTTAGAATCATATGCTAAAGCATTTATACCTATCTCGCTAAGACCATTTAGAGTTGAAAGTTTGTTAATTTCACTGGTCTCTTTATTTACAGAGAATAGAGCAGAAGAAGTCGCTGCAATTATTCGATCTTCTTTTTCTATTATTCCAACATTTGAAGAATAATTTAAATGTTCTCTCCAATCACCAACACCAATTTGGGCAAAAGAAAAACTTGAAATGAATAAAAATAAGATATGAATGATATGTTTCATAGTAAGTACACAAAATTAAAACACGAATGTATTTGAAGTTCTAAAAAGAAAAAAATAAAATACTCAATTATTTTTCAACAATTAAATAGACATATTTAATATAAACGGAAGTATAAAAAAATATTATATTTGAGCTTTAAATTTTTAGGCCTAGTAGTTCAACTGGATAGAATATTGGATTTCGGCTCCAATGGTTGTGGGTTCGAACCCCGCCTAGGTCACATTCTAAAGTTATTATTTGCATTGGGGAATGCTATGATTTAAGCAAAGTGCTTGAATATTAGTTATATGTAGATTGTAGTTTATGGAAACTTCATTGAGACAGGTGTCTAGTTTTAGACCAATTTTAGCCACCTTACCAATAAAAAAGACACCACAAAAGACACCTAGTACTTTAGTGGTGTCCAATGAGGGAAAAGGCTTGGGATTTAAACAAACCAAAATGCCAAACACTTATTCAATTCAACCAAGAAAAGGTCGAAGTAGAAAAGATGGGAAAACAAAATTGTACCTATCAATTTACATCGATAAAAAAAGAATCCGCCAACCGCTCGAAATCTTAGTGCCTGTAGATAAATGGGATGCTACCAGGCAAATAGTCACGGGCCGAAGTATTGAAGCTAAAGATTGCAACTTAGCAATTGAGCAACAAAAAGCCAGAATAAATGATATCTTAATTGAGATGAGATTAAAGAAAATTCCTATTTCTGCGGAATCTTTTTTAAGCAAATTTATCATATCCGATACCGATGGAGATTTCATCCTATTTTGGGAAAAAGAATTAGATCGACAAAGAGGTTTAATTCAAAAATCAACAATAACACAGCAACGATCCATTCTTACTAAGCTTAAATCTTATTTAAATGTTATTCCTTTTTCACAGTTAGATATTAAATTGGTAGAAGGTTGGATCTCTTGGATGCGATTAAAAAGACAAAATTCGGATACAACAATATCTGTTGCATTAAAATCATTTAGGAAATATCTAAATCTAGCCAAAAGAGAAGGTTATACTTTTAAATTAAAGCCTTCAGAAATAAAAGTAAAAAGTTCAATTTCAATGAGAACCTTTCTCACACAAAAGGAACTAAAAAAAATGCATCAATATTTTTATTCCAATGAATGTTATGGACCCCAAAAAGACTCATTACGTCGTTTTCTATTTAGCTGTTATACAGGTTTAAGAATTAGCGATATTAACACAATAGAAAAAAAGAATATAGAAGGCGATGTCATCTTTTTTCAATCAAAAAAAGCAAATAAACTGCAAAGATTTGTTTTGTCTAAAAGAGCCTTAACACTGCTTCAAAATACAGATTCTTTCGGAAATATCTTCCCAGGTACAAAATGTCCGGTTGTTATTAATAGACAATTGAAGGCTATTGCTGAAATATTGAAAATTGATAAAAACATAAGCTTTCACTGTGCAAGGCATACATTTGCCACTCAATTTTTAGAATTAGGAGGCGATGTTACCGTTCTTCAAAAGTTACTAGGCCATACCTCCATTAAAGAAACAATGATCTATGTACATATTACGCCAGTGAGAAAATCTGAAGGCGCAAAATTATTCGATAATTTAGATTATTAATTAAAACAGCTTCAATCTCATATAGAGATTGAAGCTGTTTTTTCTATCAGGTTAATAATTTAATGGCTTCTATTTCATAATTCAAAACATATTTTTTCAATTGAGTTTTATCCACTTCAGTAATCAAATACAAGCTATTGTTAATAAAAACAAAGCTATCAGCCTCCAATGAACTCAATAATCTATAGTCTTCGGTAAAATCAAAGGAAATGGTCTCTGGGTTTTGCTTAAATCGGATTAACTCGGTTAAAAAGAAATTATACCAATCCTCTATTCTATTCAATTTATCAATACAATTAACACCTCCAGTCTGAAAATCATAGAAAACTACATTCGAATAATCTCCAGTTTTAACAATGGCTGTTTTCACGTCTCCAAATACGTCAAAAAACAAAGGCTGTAATTTTATTTCTATTTCATCAGTATTTTCATTTACAACATAATTATTGGTGTTTACCTCTCCGTTTTCAATAAATAAACTGCTGTTTTCATCGCTATTATTAGCGTACTTTATCTCAAAAGATGTCTTGGTATCAAACTTTCTTTTAATGTATTTCTTTTCATAAGATTTTAAATTCACAACCCTTATATTATTAATAACCTCACTTCCTAAGTTTATTTCAACCTCCGATGTACTAAACGAAACCAATGGTCTACAACTCGAATTTATCAAACTAAAAAAATCTCCAAAAGTCATATCATCCGGAAACAAAGTTTTAATATCTATATGATTTGGATTCACAACAGTTAATGGCTGCAAATTGGCAGAAGAACCAGGTGTAAGCGGTAAAATATCAATTTTAAACTTTCCGGGTAAATCTTCATTATCCCACGCTTTGTTCGTTTTCCATTCCACAACAATCGGGTGGCCTATTTGCTGAGGAATTAAATTTTCATTGACCAAAAAACTCATATAGCCTAATGATCCTGGAGATGGAGTCACTGAATTATATGAAGTAAATGATGTATTTAGCATTTCTATACCACCACAACTCACAATCACTTCAGGATCAAATCCCATAGTATCATGTGTTGCCGGAACCAAAAAATAAAGAGTAATATTCGAATAATTAATAATATTTGTTGGAATAGATTTTTTGAAATGCTGAACTTCAGCAACCTGTCCTCCAGTAACTACTTCGGTTGTAGATATTAAATCTTCTTCCAGTAACCATTCAGTAATCTCTGGACCACCTCCTAAAAAATGAAACTCATTGTGAGCTACAAATAAGGCTTCTTTTAAGTGTTCATTTTCGAAAAAAGAACCGGAAACCGAAAAACCTAACTCATTAAAACAGTGCTCTAAAACATACAGTAAATAAGGGTAAGGCCTCAATATTTGAGATTCGAAATCGTATTGATCTGTAGGGTGTTTATAATTCAAAATACCAGGATAATTTCCAAACCCTTCAACATCGGTTGGGTAATCCTTAATAATTTGTGGGAAATTAACATTTGTATCCTCTATATTCTTATCAATAACACTTTCTATGTATGCAAAAATATCAGAAGTTTGAATAACAGGAAAGTTAAAATCCTTCATCAATTTTGTTTCTCCAGGTAACTTATTTATACCGTAGTAAATAGTTAACTCAGCCGACTTTCCGTCAAATTCTAAAACTTCTAACTCGGCTTTTCTCATTTTACCCTCAAGCGTCATCCAACAATTGTACAACCTTTTCGGGTTTGAGTTCAGCAGTTCAATAAAAAATTTATTATCATTAGTCCACTGAAGGGTAAATGGAATAGAGTATTGAGTAAAATTCTTTCCATCAAGCCAATCGTTTGTTTCGGAAAACTGAATGTTTTGATCACTTAAATCTAAAGTGAAATCGGTGTTATATAATTGAATCATAATCTCTTTTACTCATGTTTAGTTTAACACTAAATTGATTGATATTACTTGATGAATTGAAATGGGTTATCTTTTGTTTTATAGGGTTTACAAAAAATTCTTTTCCTTTATAATATAGGGTAGCTATTTCGTTTTTCAATAGTTCAATAACTTTTGGTACATCTGCAGGTAACAACCCTCCGGTAGACAATGTAATGGTTACGGTTTCATCAAAATTTAAACTTTCATGTCTGTGACTAAAATTAGAGTATGATGTTTTTGCATTATAATTAAAATCGTTTTCAACCACAATTCCACCTCTAAAATTCAATACTTCAGGTAGTGCATGTTGATTTCTAAAAAACACACTTACCAGTTCTTTTACTTCTGGTCTAACCAAAAAATTCACAGAATCATTGCCGTAAATAAATTCAATTTTAGCTTCGTTCGTATTAATTTTTTGAATAAAACTAATTACCTTATTATCAAGGCTACTCTCTGTAAACCCCTCTTCAATAATAGATACAGAATTTTTCCATGCCCAATATTTTCTGCTTTTATTCAATACATGAATAATCGCAAATCCTCCATTAACTACAGATGTCCATTCAGGCCTGATATTCATTAGTTTTCGGTAAAAACCTCCGAAACCCATTGAGAAACCCATTGAGAAACCCGAATTAGATTGATTTCCTTTAATAAAATACAAGGTGTCAAGATTAATTGGACTAATAACTTCAGAACCATTATAATTTATTTTAGAACAAATAATTTCGACTTTAATAGGTTGAATGATTTCTTGATTATTAGAGGATTCGGGAAAATTCTTAAATAATGAAGACGGATGACTCCATTGTGGTTGGAGGTTCTCAATAAATTCTCCAATATTAAATACAGTTGTTTCATCCGGAAAACCAATTTCTTGAATAGTATTTACATTAATCAACGAGTTATCTATGTTTATATATCTAGTTTGCACGTTTATTACCAATCGAACAAAACTACTGGTATCATTGCCTCTATGAAAAATTATTGAATTATTACCTCTTGTAAAATTCAAAGAAGAACTTAATGATTCTATGTCTATGTAACCTGCAGTTAACTTACCCATTATTTTTCAGTCTATTTAGTTTTGTTTGTTGTTTTGTCAATTTTCTAGTATCGTTATAATCCCATGCCACAGTACTCTCAACACCATGCTCTATAATATGATTCATCAGTGCATTGGTAGAAGAAATAAGGGCCATCATTTCGGTATTACTACTCCCTGAATTATTAGTAATAGAATCGGTGTATCCAGTTCGTTTTTGCTCAATTAAATCAACCATACTTCGTACTGCTGGGTCTTCCAATTCTACTTTCGGAACAACATATTCATTGTCATGTACATAACCAGTAATTGTTCCATACTGATCTTTCTGACTCCCTTCAGATCCGGTAAAACCTCCATAATAAAAACCTTTATCTGGCAGGGGAGCAGCTGCAACAAGTCCAGCTTGTGCCAATCCCATAGCAGCAATAATTCCACTCCAGGGCATACCACCAGTTGCAAAAGATGCGGAAACAGCTTTCATTATACCAACAGCAGTATTGGAAGCTATTTGAAACAAACTCATTGTTTTTTCCCTTTTAGCACGGTTGTACTCTGCAATAGCTTGTTGTTTCTCAAGATCTTTATCAAGTTTACTAACTTGTTTATCGTAGCTTTCTTTATCTATTAAACCTTTATCGTACCTGTCTTTAAGCTTATCTTTTTTATCGTTGGTAGATTTTGTGAAAGCCTTTAATTCTTGGGCTTCTCTATTATTTAAATAGTCATAGTAAGAAGCCCATGCGGTTCCAACACCTTGTAAAATACCCTGAACTCTTTCACCCCAACTCATAAGAGCCTCACCGTTTTCATCCAGTTTACCCATTACAGCCTCCCATTGCTCTGGAGAAAGTCCTAATACATCAATACTATCAGACCAACCGCTTTCTGCCTCATTAACTGTGTTTGCAGAGTGTTTTTGGGTTATGGCTTGCTTTTTTAAGTTATGGAGTTTATTCTCAGCTTCAATTTGAGCATCTATGGCATCATTATACCGCTTTGCTGTCTCCAGTAATTCGGCATCTTTAATACTGTCCAAATCTTTTTTCTGATCATTTAATCGAACCAATCTTCTGCTGTGATTCGTATTCTCAATATCAATTTCCTTTTCATAGCCATCTTGCATCATGGCCAATTTTTGATTGATAATTTCTTCTTGAGCTTGTTTTACATTTTGGAGTTCCTGATTCAATTCAGAAATCGATTGTTTTCTCTTTTGCGAAAGGGCTTCTTGAGCTTTCTTTTTTTTGTTTTTCTTTTCAGCATCCAGCTTTGTTTTATTTGCTTTTTTCAATGCATTCAAACGTTCAATCTCTGTGCGTTTTGCCGATATTAAATTTCTAATTTGCTCGTCTGACGTGGCTTTAGTGAACTTTATTTTATACTTATTGGCTAATATTTCTAAGTTTTCACGTTTTTTAAGCTCTTCTGAGGTAGCTTTAGTTGCTCCTTTTTCTTTCTTTACAAATTCATCCAAATAATCTCCAGTTAAACGCTCTAAATATGCTTTGGATCCGGCAATTAAATCATTCAATCGCTTTACTTCATCGGCAACTCCTTGAATTGTTTTATCGCTTACGTTTTTAGCCCCATAGTGAGTAGGTGTATTCTTATATTCTTCAGAAGCAAAAGTTTTTAATAATTTTTGATAACGTTTTAGTTTTCGAGTATTTTCTTCTATAGCTTCAGTTTCGGCTTCTATAGCCTCCTGGTTCTTATATTTTAATATGAGTTTTTGTTTTTCAATAGATTCGGTTACCCTGGATGTAGAAACACTAACAGCATTTCCATATTTATCCCAAGAAGTTACTGCAGAAGGAAGAATCGACCCTATTTCACCAACTACTTTTTTTAATCGAAGGTGCTCATCTTTACTTAGTTTAGATTTAGATTTTAAAACATCATATTCGGCTACCAATGGCGATAAGTTTTGGTTTAAACTCACCACTTTTCGGGCTTGATCTTCAAAAGCTTCATTAGCAGAAATAGCCTCAGTTTTTACTCCAGATAAAGAACCTAATACATCAACCAATCCCGATTTTACACTCAAATACATTGAGTTTAGAGCCGAACCTGTACCAGTTAAGCTTACCCATATTTTGTTTAAATCCTCATTTATTTCCAGTTCACGTTGTTTTAGCCTGGCATATTCATCACTGGTATCAATAGATTTTTCCAGTTCTGTATTCATTTTATGAAGGTTCGCTAAAAATTCAAAACCTGCATCTTCACCAGCTCCACGAAAAATATCGGCAATGGCTGTTCCTGTTTTGGTAGATTTATTCCCGGTTTTTTCCAGTTCTTTAGATATTAATTTTAAAGCTTCAAAATAGGAGAGGTTTCCACTTTCTATTTTGGTGTACATATCATCTACATTAATACCTAGCCCTGCTATAGCATCCTTGGTTCCTTTTGTCCCTTCACGTAAAGAAATAAACCCCTCTTTTATAGCATCAACACCTTTATCATTAAATACTGATGCTTTTTCGGTTTCAGCAATTAGGCTCACAAATTCATCGGCAGACAATTTTGCTTCTTTCATTAATGGAGCATATTCAGATAGTTGGTTATACATATCACCACTAGCATCGGCACCTGCCAACAATCCTTTTTCTATTAGTTTAAGACTTGCATCCATGGTTAAACCAAAATGCTTACTCAAGGCATTTGCTGTTTTAACCGTATCCTTAACATCTTTATTATAAGTACCTGTAATGGCTTTAGTTTTGGCCGTTACGTCATTCAAAGCTTTACCAGTTAAGCCTGTAAGTGTTTTTATTTCGTGTTTTGTTTCTCTAAGAACCGTTATGTTATCATAAAGTTGTTTTCCCCAAGCAACAACAGATCCAACAGCAAATGCACCTGCCACCATTCCTTTTATTCCAGAAAACATACCCGAAAACTTTCCGAAAACACCTTTGGTTTCCTTACCTCCAGAAATTAATTTTCGTTGAGATTGATTTAATTCCTCAAACCGTTTTTTTAAGATGGCTACTTCAGCAGCTTTTTTTCGGTAATCTGGATGTGCTTCATCCAGTTTATTTAATATTCCAAGTTGTTTTTTATATTCACGTCTAAGGTTATGGTAACTCTGTTTAAGTTCCTTGTCGTCTATATAAATTTTTATCCCCCTGCGTTCTACTTTATTTGCCATACTAGTTAAATACTCTTGTTAACACCTCGTCTGCCCTTAGTTCTGTAATTTCGTTTGCCAATCCATTTATAGCCTTATCTGTAATAGCATCGGTAATAAATCTGTTGGCTTTAATATTCCGTTTTCTTATTCTCGAAAATGGTTTTACTGTTTGATACCCCTTTCTAAATCGAGATTGTTTTGTTTGTTTTCGGCGTCTTGCAAACCCTTTTACCTGTTCTTTTTTAGGTTTATTGTTTCTATTGGTCCCAAAGTTGAGCACAAACGCATGTTTAGGAGCTTCTATTGCTATATACTTAAGACGCTTCTGTCTTATTCTAGGTTTTACAGTAATACTGTTTAATTCCCGTGATTTATTACTAAACCTAGAGTTCGCATTGGTTTTTATATTCCGTTCTATTTCTTTAGAATATTTATATCCAATTCTCCTTTCAGCTTTCGAATCAAATGGTTTGTCTGGTCTCATATTGCTAAATTGGAAATAAGCAACAGGAAAAAAAAGGACATAAAAAAACCACTCCTTTTAGAGTGGTTTTTTTATTCTTTTTCAAAATATTATCAAATTTCTTTCGGTATTACAACAACTATATCTTTAAAAATGGTCACATTAAAAATGTGTCTAAACTCATTTATTTCACCATTTCTGTTTCTAGCTTTAAGTAAATGTTCAACAATACCTGTCGTCTTAATTTCACTTGAAGTTATAGTATCAAAAGCACTATAAAAAAGAGGTTGATAATCTTTAACCTCAGAGTAATCATAAAATTCAGTTATTTTATCTCTGATTTCCTTATCAACATCTCTTTTGGTATCACAAGAAACTATTAATAATAAAAAACTAAGTATCGATATTATTTTCATTTACAACAACCTTTTATATTTACGTTTAACAATTTTCGAATTCTTCAAACAATGAATGAGGTTTTCAAAAATATCATTTTTCATTTCTCCCCAAAGTTCATAATCAATGTTTTCTAAAGGATAAAGTTCATTTAATGATTCTATTTCATAAGAGTCAACTTCATGTCCATAAATATGAGTTGTAAAGTCAAATGTTTTACCACATGTAGTAATTTCTATATGCCTTGAAATCACAAAGCAATTAAAATTTATTTGAGGCAATTCAACACATCCATTCTCTACAACATTACTTTCAGGAATAGCATCTTTTCGAGTTGGAAGAGAAGCTATGATGTTATTACCTTCATTATTTTTTAGAACAACAAAATACTTTGCCTTAGATGTATTTCCGTTCTTGAAATAAAACGGATTAAAATAAATAATACTTCCTTCTTTAAACATATTATATTAATGAGATTCAATATAGTCTTGATAGATCATTTTTTTTCTTTCATCAAACTCAATTAAAGAAGCCATGTTTACTAAAATCTCGGTGTTGTTTATTTCTTCGTTTTCCAACAAGTTCAATACACCATTTTCATCGGCAGAAATATGCCATGGAGACTTTTCTCTATGTGTATATTTAACAAGTTCTTTTGCCGTATCACTTCCAAATTTATCAATCACATAGTCTAATAAATCGATATCGTTATCGGAAAACTCATCATCAACAAATGTCGAAATAGGACGTAAAATATTATGATCATTCACAACAACACGTTCTATATAATCTTTCAAAATATGAGTCCTGGATGATAAATCAATATATATTTCTTCAGAAACAGGACCAAACTTCCAAACTTTATACTTTAAGTTAAAAAATGGAATACCACTTTTTTTAATCGATAATTCATCTAAAATATAGATCAATTTTAATGCTTTTGTTTTAGATAAATTAGAGATCTTTTCAGATAAATAAATTATTGAATTACCAACTTTTTCAACTTGATTATCAGTAAGTTTTATGTATTTATTATTTCCCATGTTACAAATTTACGTATAAAATACATTTAAAACATTCGTTACACAAATTTTTTTAACTAGTTCCGAAATTTGCTAACACAAAAAAAACCACTCCTTTTCAGAAGTGGCCTCGCATAATTGGGGAAACTATTTTTTTAAATTATTTTTTGGACCATAAATCCAAATTGGTTTTCGTGGTCTTGAGATATTTTAAACCCCGATTCTTTTAAGCACTCATAAACATCTGTTTCCGATAAATGTTTTATAGGCATAACTCTACCAAGATTTTCAATAAGCTCAGATAATGTTAAAAAATCTACCTCGTTACTATCTATATCTGCAGGTTTAAACAATGAGCTTAACACCTCTTTTATTTCAGGTTTATAATCTAATATCATTACAATACAGGTTTACCATTTATCACTTTTACACCATCTATCATACTCTGAAAACTGCGGTAAAATTGCACAACCGCACTTACCATAATAGTTTCTTCGGCGCTAGAAACAGCCTTATAAAACATATCTTCTACAATGTAGGGTGTACCACCATTTATTATATCAATAACGTATTCTTTTAGCAAAACTCCACGTTGTTGTAGGCTTAGTCTTTCTTTAAACTTTCGGAGTAAGTTAATAAAGTTTTGAGTAAACCAAGCTGCATCGGTTCGCTCACCTTCATCTTCATTGGTTTCAACATAAGTATCAAACATAAACTCTATGGTATGTTTTAACATTGGAATGTCTTCTTCGTGTTGGTAATAAAAGTTAGAAAGCAATTGACCAAACATTTCAATTTTTCTAACCTCCGACAATTCTTCAATAGTTTGGTTTTCTGGAGTTTTTTTTGGATTTTTCTTAGTTCCCATAATACTTTGATTTTTTTCGCGTACAAACAGAAAAACGGCGCTTGCATCCCGTCGCGAAAACCAATCAAAGAAGGGCGACTCCGAAGAGTCCGGGAACAAACGCCGTAAAATATAATATATATACGGAAAAGTATGGGCATAAAAAAAGCCTATACTTTGTATGTAAGGCAACTACTGTTACCCTTCTTTAAATTGTTTTCGCATGGCTAAATTACGATTAATTATCAAACTACAAAGAAAATGGTTCGTATTTATTTAAAACACGAACCATCTATCAATCCTTAAAAAAAAATGAATAACCATCAAACCTTCATCATGCAAAAAGAATTTAATAAGTAAACTTCAGATTTCAAATATAAGATAAAAATAACTTATTACCATTATTTATAGTGTAAAAAACACTTACTAATAAGGTGTGGTAAAAGAAAAACGGCGTTTGCATCCCGTCGCGAAAACCTAAAACTAAAGGTGACTCTGAAGAGTCCAGGAACAAACGCCGTAAAATATGTTACTAAACTAGTATATTACAACAATATAAAGTCTTCTGAAATAAGCTCAGAAGACTTTTAATAACAGGTTACCGATGAAAAAAGAAAATATTAGGTTAAGAAATATTCACCTGTTAATCAGTCCCAAATGTAGAAAACTATTCAAGTTTTTCCAACAGTTCATAATAAGTTCCTACTATTATACCGCGTTCAGTTTCGCAATCTTCATGTACTAAAGCTTTTAAATTGGTTTTCAATATCTGAAAAATAAAAGCTTCAGAAGGTGTTTGAGGAAGGTTTAAAATAAGTACTAAATCCAAATAAGAACCAGCCAACATACTTCGTTCCGTTTCAGATTCTTCAACGATTAATGAAGCAGTAATTGCTTTTAAAATTTGGTTTAATAATTCTTTACGTTCACTATTCATAATATAAAAATGTTTTGGTTTAATATTAGTGTCAGTAGGGCCTGAATAAATAGTTAAAGTTTTATAACTTTTTTCCATACCAACCAAATAACCTCACTCCAATCCAACGTGCAAAGGGGTCAAACAGCTGTTTTTAAACCTCTGTTTTTAGATCTTAATTTTCAGAATCATATATCCATAATTTTCCTGAGCCAAGACATCAACAAGTAATTGACCAGTGTTTTGTTTTGATAACAAGTTTACATTATCAGATTTCTCTACGATTTCGAAATCCTTTCCAATAAATTCACTAGGTAGCTCTAAAATATCCAGTGTATTTGTGTGCCAATCTGCATAAAGGTAGGTTTCATTATTTGTTGGAATAGTGTAATAAGAGGTTCTATTTTCGGTCATTGGAAAATATGTTTTATAACCAATCGTTGAGAAATAATCACCTTTTTCTAGTGTGTTTTTCAGACCATCAATGGCGCTCATGTAAACCTTTTTAGCTTCTGATATTTGAAGGGCTTTATTTGGAGAGTTTACACGTCTGTTTTCAATAGACGTGTCTTGAATAGGCAGAAATCCCATTCCAAAACCAACATCGTTTCCAAGCATCAAACATCTATCTGCTAAAATTCCAGATGCCTCTGTTCGAGCTTGAGTGAAGTTTATTCGGCTGGCTAAAGAAACATTTGAAATGTTAGTCGGCTTTGAGAAATTATAATTATTCCCTTCAAAATCGAACGCTATAGATTTTGGCACATAAAACGAATAATCGCCCTCTATTTTAGTATTCATATTGAACATGATGTCCTGAAAGTTGGTAATGTTATCTAAAGCCAAAAAGTCCTGATACATAACTATTGTACCATATTTTGTAAACTCGTACGTATTGGTTACTTTAACTTTTGAAACACCACCAAATTCAGTGATTTCAGTCGATGTGCCGACCTGAGTAATTAACCACTCAGAAATCGAAGCCTTGTCCATAATTTCGTATGATTCAACAAAAACCACTTTTTCACCTACATGCAACTTTTCTTCTGACACTTCAAGATTATCTACATAACATTTACAATTTCTATTTTGAATTGCTGGATGAAATGGATTATGAATTTTATTAGAACTATTAATAGAATTGGTATTTGTTGCTCCGGATACATGAATAATAGAACTAGCTATTAAACCAGCATTATTTGATCTTGCAGTTACCTCTAGTAAGTTTTCATTTACTATACCACATATCACAAATTCATCTACACCATCACTCCAGATAGAACCAACGTCAGTAAATGTTTTACCATGATTAGTATGAGTTATTCTAGTTTTAACATAACCATGATTAGCACCGATTGTCACTCCCATAACACGATAAGGTGCAGCAATATCATTTTGCTGATTAACTAATACTTCATTGAAGTAAACATCGCGAAAACCAAATATATTGGCACGATCTTGAGAATATTCTCGAAATGGAAGAATGTTGTATTTTAATGTATTTCCATTACTTTTCATCACAATGGTAGATTCCAAATCTCCATTCTTTAAATCAATAGAAACACCTTCAATCATTTCGGGTGCTACAATTGCAGATGGATTTATTTTATACGAATCACCAAACGGAACAAAATTGGTTGCATTTTCATTCAGTTCAAATTGAATAGACGAATAACCCTGTGCTGACGGACTTTCTAAATTAAAGCAACAAAAATTGGCATTTGGTGGCGCGGTAGTTGTTAATAATGAAGACACGGATCCATTATAACTTCCAGCTATTGCTATTCCGTTTTTACTTTCATAATATGCAATACCCTGTCTGCCTCGTGGTCCCGATAATGTATAGGTTTGATTTGCTTGTATAGGAATATAACCTGAACAAGTCCAATTTGCTCCTGGCCCAATACTTCCACTATTATTCAGTAAATGATCGTTTTGAACATCAGATTCATTGAATAAATTCTTTGAAGAAATTGATAAAATAACTTCACTTAGCTTATTTTGAACATCATTTAAATTAACATTTAATGTTATTGCATATTGAATAATTGCTTCAATTAATGACCTCAAATCTTTTTCAGAAATTTCTTGGTTTTGATTATCATGTATCAAATCGAGATTCAATTCTAATAGTTCCTCGCCGCTTAAATCTGTTTCTTTTTTCATTTTACTTTTTTTTAATATAAAAAGACACCTCTATTTTTTATCTTCCCATATATCGTTATTAACAATTAGAGGCTGCCGATGTCTTAATTCAAAACTAAATGACATACCTCTAATTCCATCTTTTGTATTCTTATCCAGAGCCTGAGCTTTTACCGTGTTAACATCGAAATTCTCATACAGCCAGTTTATATCTTTACATATTTCAGAATCTTGTTTTATTCTCGAAATTATTTGTAATCCAATTTCTTCGGCCAAAGCTTCGGCAGCCTTTACAGATTCGACCGATCTATCTTTAAGTTTAACACCAATAGAAAATTCAATAACCCGTTCAGAAAATGCACGTTGCTTGTTACCCGTTAATTTAAAACTGTAATCAGATAAAGCCATCATAGGGTATTTATTGGTGTGTTTTTTCGAGACAACGTAATCAAATTCAGCATCCGTAAACCCTGAAAAAGAATTTATTAAACTATGCTTTTGAGATAAATTCCTGAAATAATACTCTAGCATATTATATGTAAGACCAGTTGTACTCATATTATTTTTTAGATTTATTTTTCTCCAGGTAATTGAAAAAATCGGTTATTGTTGCTTTTCTTACTTTTTCTATATTCCCGAATGGGTTAGAAGGAACACTGGCCACATCCATCAAAATAGATTCGTAAGAAATATTGTACGATGTATTTCTATTGGTTTTTTTGGGAAATAACATCGGAAATCGGTTAGCCAGTAAATCCAAGCTTCCTGCAAAAGCCAAAAAAACAGGATACAATTTGTTTATATCCATTTTTTCAACTTCATCAGAAATCGTATTCAAATTGTATCTGGAAAAACTAAAACCAGATGGTCTGTAGAGAATAGAGACCAGTCTAATTAAATCAATATCTTCTTTATGACTGTTAAAACGATTAAACATTGGAATGGCTAAACCAAATTCTTCCATAGTTACATTTCCCATTCTTGGTGCCGGACCAATTAATTTGGTATTCTTAATTTTTAATACTGCAGGGAAAATTGTCCGAGTAGATTGTTTATGAATAAATGCAAGGGTCGGAACAATTTCTATTAGGTTTACTTTCCACAAAAACCACCCTAATCGGCAAAAGTTTTTAAATGATTTTTGGTCCAACACAAAAACACATATCAAAAGAAAATCGATATTACTTTGTGTCAAGTCAGATTTGAACAATTTTGAAACCGCCCACATTTGCCATTCGTTTAAGTCGTCCCATTTTGATGGTAAATGATATTCTATAGCCATATTTTCTTAATGTAAAGAGCTAATAATAAAACAAACAAAACTCGTATTAACCAATCGTACCAAGGCGTTACAACCACTCTCACAAACTTGTCTTTATATACAATTACCTCATTGGTTTTATAGATAAATTCATTTTCGCAAGTGTCCGTTTTAGACTCAATTTGAGCATGTATTTTATTTGAATCCGAATAAACCAGGACTGTACCTTTTGTAGTTTCAATTTTAGATTTAAAAGCCTTTAAAATCCCATTAGAATCACACGGCTCACTTATAATAGTTTCCGAAACAACTGGAATAGAAATTTCTTTTTCCACAATTTGAATAAGCGTATCTGTTTTAGAAACAAAAACTTCCGTTTTTTCTTGAGTTTTACACCCAAAAACAACTAAACACAAAATCAGAATTAAATATTTCATCGCAATACATTTATTGTTTTCAACCACGCTTGTACATCATAACTCGGGCAATCTTTAGACGAATCAACTTCATTATGCCCAATAACTTTAGCTTTCGGATGATCGTATTTAAATGCCTTAACATATAACTCCAAAGCCAATTTTTGAGCATCCGTTCGGGTATCAATACCTTTACTTTTTCCACCACCCACATAAACTACATGGCGTGATGTTCCATTGAATCCACGAGCTCCGTTAGAAACCTCCCACGAGTCCACACAATCATCATAATCATGAGGAATAAGGTTTTCTATGCGGCCATCTAAATGAATCATGTCCGAGTAACCAACTTTACGCCAACCACGCTCAACTAAATGCCATTGCTCAATGTCTTTTCGGCTTACTGGTCTGCCTTCAGGCGTAGCAGTACAATGAATAATCAATCTTTTCAGTTGTCCCATTACATTTTGTTTTTACATCGTTTACACAAAGCATTCTTCTGTTTTTCGCTTTCATAAGCCAATCTCATAGAGTGCAATTCTTTACTCAAAGTTTCAACCTTGAATTTCAATGGTCTTAACAATTCAAGTTCTTTATTTTGATGTTTAATTTCTTCTCTAAGTTCTTTTATTAACCCTCTAAATTCATCAAATCGCTCTGTCGAATCGGAAACCAAACCATCATAAGCAACTTGGATTTTAGAAAACACATCTATTTTATTTTTCTTTCGTTCTCGTAAATATGCCAATACACCACTAGTACCGAAAATGAATCCGAAAATGGTTTCCCAATTGTTTATTAAAAATTCTTTCATCAAATAAATGTTTACTTCAAAATTCGTTTTTACCTGCCTTTAAAAAAAGGACATCAAATTAAGCCAAATGAGCTTTGGTTTTTTGTTATAAAATTCACCTCCTTTTCTTCAGGAATATTAAATTCAGATTTATGTGCATTCATTATTTCCCACATTTGGTCTCTGTAGGTACTAGCCATATCCAATTCATTTTTTATTTGGCGTTCCAAAATATCTTTATCCAGTTTCAATTTCAACTCCCAAGGCAAAAGCTCAACCTTGTAACTAAACCCAAACCCATCAAAAGAAAATTTATTCGAAACAATAGCTTGTGCTTTTGTTCTATGAGCAATTATTGCCTTAAGGTAGAATACTGCATCACGTTGAATAGCCGACGTTGGATTTAGAAATATAGCTTTGTCAATGTCTGTAAATTCCGAAATTTGAATAAATTTCATTAGCGGAATTAATGCCTCAAATGTTAACCTCGATTCACTAATATCAATATACTCATTGAATCCTTGAGGGCTATTTATGATGAGTTTTTGTGTTTTGGTAAACGGTTCTGAATTTCTATAAAACGGAAATAAATCAATTCTTTCAGCCATTATATTCAAAGCCATATCTAAAGATTCCATTCCCATGGTTCTGTATGATCTTAACAAATCACGGTCACGCCACCATTCACGTTTATTTTCTTCATCGGCTCCAACATTACCCACTGCATTTTGCAAATGGACCATAGCATTCATTAAAGCCAAATTACTTATTGCAGCTTCTAAATGATCTATTACTTCCAAAACATCAACGTCAGAAATATCGGTTTGTAAAAAAGCTTTGTATTGTGCTCTCGAGATATATTTGCAAATTAAATTACGCTCTACACGTTTAATAAATGGTTCAATTCTGTAATAATGGAAATCCTCATTTAAATCTACATGGGCCGTCAGAATTTCAGACGTATCAACTATATATTTTTTCATCACATTTTAGTTTCAGAACCCGTCGGATTTTTATCCAGGGTGGTTAATATGGTATTCGAAAAATCGGCATGAAGTTTAGAGTCCCATCCATTATAGTCTTTAATAAAATAGAAACTATCAATAGAGGTTACTCTATTGGTTTTCATTAAACTTCCTAAAATGGTGTAAGCTTCACGCTTATCAGATCCCGAACCAGCACCTAGTTTCCCCCCTGGTATTCCTGCTCCAATAATTGAAGGATCAACACCCATGGCAAAAGAGGTTTCTTGATTAGCTGCCGTTGCATCGGTTAAATAGGTTCCTTCAGTTTTCGATTTAGAATTACCAACCTCTTCAACTTTAATTCCTTCAACAAAGTTTCGAGACTTGTCATCTAAAAACATGGGAGCTTTAATAGATCGTCCTGCACCTTTTTTACCTTTCAAATGGTCGTCAATATCCTCATGTAATTTTCTACGAATTGTATCTTTTTCTTCCGATGGTTTTTTCTTCCAAACCTGGTCTCCGTAGGTTTTATGGAAATACAATTCGTTTATATAAATAATGTATTTTACATGTAACTCATTGTCTATAATGGCGTTTTTAAGCTCAGGTATTTGATTAGCATGTTTCAACCAACCATTTTTAAACGTCGCTAAATATTCAGGGTCTGGGTAATAAGAATTCATCATCATCGGATAGTATTCCGGACGAATGAATTTTCTAATTTTCTTTTTCTTACAATAATCTCTAACCTCGTCTGCAGACCAATAAAAATCAATTAGAGGAACCTTATCTGTAAACTCATCGATCTCTGAATTTTCCCAGTTAGATTTTATATAAACGTTATCTACAACTTTGGTTTTTTCGTTCTGCAGTTCAAATCGACACCAAGCCGAAGGAACACGTTTTACTTTGTGAATTTTCGAATAATCTTTACTCAAAATATATTCAGGAAAACAAATATACAAGAGCTCTAAATCGGCAATTTTATCAATAAAGAAACGCTCCATTTTAGATCGCTTCCAAAAATCCTGAATATCTTGAGATAAGAATTCAACATGATCAATTTGCCGATCTATTTTCCCAGACTCCGATTTTTGGTTACGATATAAAGTAACCCCATTACCATAATGAGCCTTTCGTAAAATTTGCATATTTCCAGAAAACACACCAGATTTAAAACCTTCGTTAACAATATCTGCAGGTAAAGAATTGTTTTCGCCCCAAAAGGCTATTGTATCCGATTTTGATATTGTATTTGGGTTTACTAACAATCTGGTTGATTGTGTTTTTTTATCGTAAACCACCATTGATATTGATTGGTCCATATTTAAAAAATAACTTCTTGATTATTGAAAGTGATTATGAATCGAAAGTGAATGGTTTTAACATCGCCATTTAGAAATTCAATGTTTCTGGTCATATTATCCCAGTGGTTTGGGTTCTTAACTTTCTTTATGATTTTTAAACGATCCTCAGCAGTCTTTTTGTTATTCCGCATAACCAAACGGCATCGTTTGTATTCAACAAGTTTTCCTCCTAAACCATTATAAGCATTGTATGTACGGTAAGTTAAATCGAACATAGCACGTTGGCCATTTTCATTAATCCGACTCATTTGCTTAATCACATCATTCACTTTTATCCTTTCCATAAATCAAAATTGATAAAACCCAATCCGAAAAAAAAGGACATAAAAAAGCCACTCCAAAACTGAGTGGCTTTTATTTGATTATTCTTGTAATGTATATTTAAGACAGTATCACCCAATCCTCTTCCAAAACATCAGAAGGAGAAGGGGTCCACCCGTAAATTGTATTATCTGGATAAACAATAACTAACTGATTTTTATACCCAATTCCAGCATTATAATTTAAACCTCCCCAACCGACATCTTTTCGGCGAGCAAATTCTTTTTTTACACTTTCTGGTAAAGAACTCATTTTTGGTACTACTTCTGAAGGAACAACACTTGGAACCTGACGAAAGACAAACATGTCTTTTCCATTCCAGCTTTCACGACAAATACGTTTCCCTTTTTTTAACCCCTTTTCAATTGCTTCACCAAAAGTCAAATTATTTATTGACCTTACACTTTCTTTCATTGGAACAGCTGTCCCTACAGTTTCATTTGATGATGTACTTTTTTTCATAATAACTTTTTCAGTATTAAATCTATTTTCTTGTCCTGTTTCGGCTTGGGAGGAACTAAACCCCATAAATACATTTCCTAGAAATGCAATCATTAAAACCACTAAGTAATTCTTCATGACTCAAAACTACTTTTCAATAGGTTAAAAAAAAAGGACATCAATTAACCTCCATATATCTAGGACATTAAACACACTAGTGTTAACTTAGATTAAATATTAAAGCATTGAAAATGAATACAGGTAGAGCAAGAAAAAAGAAAAAGTATGAGATTAAAAAATACAATTATCGATTACCATTTGACATAAGATTTAAACCTAAATTTTATATCATTTCAAAAGACGGTTACCATAACCCTGGTTACCGATTTTATAACGAACCAGAAGCAAAACGTTTTGCAAAACAAAACGGATATGAATTAGCTTAGAAATTCTTCAACACCAACAAAGCCACTCCAAATCGGAGTGGCTTTGTTGGTTACAGAGGGAAATTAAATGATTCTATTTTTCCCTATGAATTAAAAAACTGATTTCATTCATTAGCATTCTTAAAGAATCAGAAGCTGTAATCGACCAGAATATCAAAAATATCCTATCTGTTATCATGTAATTGTAATCCCAGTAACAATAAATCAACATAGCCATATTGGTAATAGACCAAAACCAGACAGATTCTGATTTACCTCGTCTTTTTGTTGATTTCTTTTCAAACAAAGGGAATACTAATGACACTAAACTAACAATAATCACCATAGTAATAACTATCCACCTTAATACTTCCATACTTCAATTTTAAAGATTTATAATAATTCAAACATAATTCAAGATGTGATTTTAAAAAAGGACATAAACATGTTGTGAAATTACTTTTCTCATGAAAAATTATTGTTTTTAATTTTAATGCTTGAAAAATAACACTTTATGATTCTTCAGTTTTATTCATTTTATCATAAGACACGCCTCAGCACGCCATACGCCCTATGGTATTTCTACTCTTGCGGTTTTTTGATTTCAGGATATATGAATTTCGAAAAAAATAATAATGTAACTGGGTTAACTCAGTGGTGTCACGTAGTTGTCGGACTTCTCTCCAAACATTTCGGCCACTAAATCTTTATACCTCCAATAGATCGGTAAATCAAATGTATCCGAGAAGTGAGTGGCAAACTCTTGAGGTAAAGTCTTTGATCGTTCGGACTTTTTATTCTTAACCGTCCGACCTTTACTGTCTTCTTTGGCAGGAGCATTCTCTAATGAAATAATTGAGTTTTTACAATTCATTCTATTTATTAGGATAGTTGGCCATCCAGGTTCTCCAGAATGTTTTAAAACTAAATTGATCACTTTAAACTTATCTTCATGATCAGGATCTAATCCAAAAGGAGTTTCTTCAACAACGTCATAACCTGCGTTTTCTAAGTAGAATGTGGCCGTTTGAACATAAGTCACTCGACTATTAGGATTTTTAGATCTACCGTTTCTATCAAAGTAAAAATGTATCTCCTTTTTAATATGATGTTTAAAGTAAGGAATGAACTCTTCAGTAAAGAGATCGTCAAGAATCTTCGGAGATTTAACAAAGAACTCTTTTACTTGTCTAAATATGTTACCGTCTTCTTGATATACCGTCATACTATTAATGTTAGCACCCCAATCCACTGAGATTATTAAAGGCAACATTGGGTTGATATCGGTATCATAAAACGAAGAGTCTCCAGGAGCTTCCTCGCATAATTGTTCAACTAAACTTTCTTTAAAATCGTGATGATCCTTGGCTGTATAATAATGTTTGTCGGGGTTAAGTTGAGGATAGAATGATGTTTCTGACACCTTTGGCCGTATATTCTCGATTTCCGCTTGGTATTGAACAATTGACGTTGCAGCTGCTCGCATTCTATCAAACCAATCATCGGCCAAATTGTGTTTATTCCAATAAGCAGATGCTCTAAGATGAAAGTATTTGTCAGGCTCGGCAATCATATTATTCTCCAAATTATTAAACCAACGTCCTTCAGCAGTCATAGCTGTAGATGAAACATATACTTGACCGTTTAACATAGGGTATTTCTTAAAATCAGAATGAGTTGCACGGTTCGTTGAACCTACATTATCAAACAATTTCTTTGGATTTAATAGAGTTGCTTCATCTCCAAATACGATATAAGAATTTAAACCACGACCTGAGTTTTGATCTTCGAGGGAAACTAAAATAAGAATGAAGCCTGTGTAAAAATGAATGACGTTGTGCCATTTATTTGGAGATTGAAAAGGCATGTGGTATCCCATTTTCTTTCCACTTCGACCAATTACATAATGGACATCTTCTATAAAACCAAAAAGTCTAAGACCATTCTTCGTTGAAGGTAAGGTCTTAGACAATATTTGAGTATAGGTAGATCCGACCAAAACACCTGTTGCTTTGGGCATGCTTAATGCTGCTTTCAGAATATCATAAGATAATATGGTCGATTTTCCTGTACCACGTCCTAATTCATAGGATTTATTCTTTTGTGGAGCATTTACCCCAATATACTGAGGTGTATTTAATTTAACTTTCTTGGTTTTCCTCATTTATTTCTGTGGTATCGGGATATATTTCCTTAAAATCGACATCATGTATATCCTCTGGATTATAATTTAGAACGATAGGTTTTCCAGACGATATTCCGTCTTTCAGTAGAACTTCCATTTCCTTTGGCATTTCCATAACATAATCATGAGCTTCTAAACTTTCCGGATCAAACAATTGGTCCACATCGGAGTTCAATAAATTATGGTAAGAGTCTAAATTCTTTCTAGCACCTTCAAGATTGTGCTCTTTTAAACATTTCTGATACAACATCCAGTAAGCTTCTCTCAGTTGAATACGAGCACCCTTAACATCAATTTCGGCAATAGATCCAAGTATAACCGATGAGTTTTTAACATCTCGATAAGCAGTAGCTTGAGATACACCAAATTCATCCATTAGCATTTTCACAACCTGGGCAGGCGAATACATATTTAAAAACAAAGACGAAGCTCGTTTATATCTGTTTTTTATTTCTTGATCGGGTTTTGATAAAGGAAAAGTCTCATCTTCGAATGAGTATCTGATTTTATCCAGGGAACTCATTCCTGTAAATTTGCTTACTAAATGTTTACTCATGAGTCACAATTTCAGGTTCATAAACTTTACCATTAACCAGGATTCGATATTCAAGGTTATTTCCTTTCATATACATGAGCCAACGGTTTACAATAACATCAATAAAGCGAGGATCAAGTTCAATCCCTCTACATTGCCTCCAAGATTGCTCACAAGCAATTAATGTTGATCCTGAACCCAAAAATGAATCGCAAACAATATGGTCTTGTCTGGTTGAGTTTTTGATCAGATAAATCAACATATTCACAGGCTTCATAGTGGGATGTTCTGCATTTTGCTTTGGTTTTTCAAATTGGATAACAGTTGATTGTTTACGATCTCCATGCCAGTTATGAGCCGTTCCGGGCTTCCAACCATATAAAATAGGTTCGTGTTTCCAATGGTAATCCTGACGCCCTAAAACGAAATTGTCTTTAAGCCAAACCAAAGATTGAGAAAGGTAAAATCCACTTTGGACAAAATTTGTCCTAAATGATTTCCATTCGCTGTCGGCGTGGAAAATATAAATACCGGCACCTTCATTGGTAAACTCAAATAAAGCCGAATAAAAGTCCTCTAAAAACGAATTAAAGGCAGCTGCATCCATATTATCGTTCTGAATTTTCAGTTTGTCCTTAGTCTTGCCTTCGTAGTTTACATTATATGGTGGATCGGTTAAATTAAGATCAGATTTTTCTCCCTGCAGTATTTTTGAGTAAGATTCTTTTTTTGTTGAATCTCCACAAAATACAACATGCTTAATATTCTTACTTATTGATTCCAATTCGATTAAATCACCTTCTTTAAAAATTGTTTCAGTTGGTAATTCTAAATCAGGCTCACCTTCAGCTTCATCAGAATAATCATTAAGAAATTCGAATGATGGAATATTTAAGTCTTTAGGATCAAAACCAACTTCTTCAAAATCTAAACTATCAAAGTGTTCGGTTAAAAGTTCCAAATGCCATTCTCCATATCCTACATTAGATCGAACATTATATTCTTTGAGTTCTTCTTCAGTTAATGGCCGAGAAGGAACACGTACATCAATTATTTCGGTACCTCGTCCAAGTTCTAACAATACTTTTATACGTTGATGTCCGGCAACAACAACATTATCTGTATTGATGACTGGGATTTCTGCTAAATTGAATTTCTCCAGAGAATCTTTTAATTTCTGTTTTTTCTCTCGAGATAACTTTCGAGGGTTAAATTCATAGGGAATTAAATCGTTTATAGTTCGTTGTTCCGTGTACCATTCTAATGGTTTAATCTTTAATTCTTTCATTTATTTGACTTAATTGTTCGTCTAACTGCAGGAGTTCTGCCTTCTTTTTATTGATCATTAAAACCTTTCGGCCATGCAATGACTTATTTGTGATTTTTGAGAGTTCCTTTTCCCATTTGGCTAATGTTGATTTGCGTCTGGAGATTTTTGAAAACAAATTGTTCTTGATTTTATAAACCTCCTTAATGGAAAATGTATCCACGTCGAATTCTTCATCGAGTTCTACAATGATTTTTTCATTAGCCCATAAATCAAATTCTTTCCAGATTTGTTTTAAGCGCTTATCAATTTTTACAATTTGATGTTGAATTTCTAAAGCTTCAGATTCAGCTTCAGGAGGAAGTTTGTTGAGTTCTAACTTGAGCTCGCATTTCTCATAAAAAAGAACATTGCGTTCTCTGTATTTCGGACGTAATTGCTGAGGGAGTGAACCATATAAAATACGATCTGAATGATCAACTTTGGATCTATGTTTTTCGAGTTCGTATCGTAATTTATCTTTATTGGATTCTGTTGGTTCCTGGAGATTAATTAAACGACGGATTGGATACTTCAGCTTTGCCAAAATACCTATTCCTTCGGTATGTGAACCATTATTTATGAACCATTCATTTACTGTCATGGTTCAAATATATTCTAGGGAGGGGAGGGAAAAAAGGACATGAAAAAACCCCATTAGATGTAAAATTCTAATAGGGTTTTAATTAGTAGGTAAACAACTATTCCAACGCTATAATCTTAAGGAATGTATAAACCAACTTTAATAAATTCTCCAAGGTTTCCATCGATAAATTCTTTTATAAAAGTATTCATTTCTTGATCATTTCTAAAAACAATATATTGATCCATTGTTTGATCTTCAATATTTACTTTTAATTTAATGTAAGGAGGTTCGTTTGTAAACTCTCTATTTACATAATTTTCTGTTTTACATAATCTATCGACTCTGTTTTGTAGGTTAGTAGATCCGCTACTAAAAGAATGAAAAACAGAAATGTTTTTTACATTAATAAATGTGTATGACATAATTGATTTTTTTTTGTTATATTATTTTGTGAAATAAATAACAAAAGGTAAACATGAATAATTTTATTAAAACGGAAAACATCTAGAAATAAAGATACTAGACGTTTAATTAAGTTGGATAAATAATATTAATCAAGTTTATTTAAATCAATGTTTTTAGTTTTAGGAGTTGAAAAAAGAAATTTAATAACAATTAAATAAAATCCAAAAACAGAAGTTGTTAATGTTCCAATTACTGTTAAAAAAGCAGTATTATCTAGGTTAAATCCTTCTGGTATCCCTTGCATAATAATGATTGCAATAATGACGGCTATCCAAACAAATGCTATTGCTAAAGCCCATCCAGCATGAGTTTTTCTTTGATTGTTGAGGGTCGATAATTCAGTAATTTCTTGTTCTCTTGAAGCTTCGTAAATTCTTAATTTAGCTTCCATTATTCGCATACTTATTATATGCTTATCTTCTGTTATTCTTAAAGCTAATTGTCCTTCCCTAATTTGCTTTTCTTCCTCCAGAGCAGACCCTGAAATTTCATTAGGATCTTTAACTGGATCATTTTCTAAATTACCTGTTAGGTTTCGTTCAAAACCTTCTATATTATCAGTATTAATAGACATTTAATTACCTTATTTAGGTGTTAATGCATTTTCATAATAATACTGAATTCTTTCATTTTCGATTTCAATATATCTTACTCCGTGATTATAAGCCTCATCCCATGGAGTTCCTTTTTCATGAGTTTTATCGGACAATTGAATTCCGGTAAATTTCTTATAATGTTTCCAAACAATACGTAAGAAGCCCATTACGACTTCATCAACCTTTTCTTCTTTTATAAACTGATCTAATGGAATAGGGTCACCTTTGAAAGCTCTAATTTCATGATATAAGTTAGGAATAACAGGACCATATTGCCATGCTTCAATTCTATCTTTTATCAAAGGTTTTTTAACATGACCTAAAAAATATCCGTGAGCTATATAAACTAACTTCAACAATTTCATAACTTTTAATTGTTGATCTTCTTCTTTTGCAAATTGTAAAAACACATTTGCAATTTGTGTGCTTTTATACATAACAATCCCCCCTTTTTTCTTTAGTTTCTACTCTATAAATATTAATTATTATTACATCACAATAATGCAAATCTATGAAATAAAACTACTAATTCTACTAAAACAGACAACTTTGTAACGAATCTATATAAATCATTAAAGCGTAATAGGAACTAATAGAAGGCATGATCTCGACAAAAAAAAGCGAGAAACTCAATTAAGAATTTCTCGCTTTATTTTATTAATTTCCAACTATAACTAAAGAACTACACCTCCGTAATAACCCCAGTATAAACACCAAGTTTTCTAGTGGCTTCAACTGTAAAAGTACATCCAGTTGTATCCTCATGTCCTTTTCCTCCAGTAAAGTTAGAAGCTGTCGCATAAGCTGGATTACACATGTCACCAACTAAAAACAAATCACCACCTTTATGTTTTACTAAGTAAATCATAGGGACACCTTCAATTAAGCGTTGAGCTCCTAAAACAGAAGCGTTATCACCTTCAACCATAAAATCAAACATAGACTTTTGTCTACGTTGACCTTTAGGACCAACACCTTCAGATTTAGGCTCACCAGTTTCAACCATAATGTCCATTTCAGACCATCCTTTTCCAGTGTCGAAAGTTACATCTCCATCAAACGTTCCTAATTCCTTAACGGTGGTTCCGCTAGACATTTCATGTAAAGCAGGAGTTCCTGTAACAATCGATAAAGGAGCGTACCAAACTTTACACACACCACTTTCACTATCAGGCTTACCGAATTTCATATCCTCAATAGGTATATTGTCAAATGCACTCATTACGATAATTTTTTAATAAATGAATACTGCCCAAGTGTTAGCTTTTTCATGACAGAATCGTCATTTAAGAGATCTTCTTGAGTTCTTATTTTTCCATTCCAATTAATAGATTCTGGAGCGGTCTTTTTAAAACCCCATTCAGTACCATTATTATCGGTCCAGGATGTTTTAGTTTTGGCATTAGCCTCAGCCTCAGCCTTTGCTTTGGCGTCAGCGTCAGATTTTGCTTTAGCCTCAGCCTCAGCCTTTGCTTTGGCGTCAGCGTCAGATTTTGCTTTAGCCTCAGCCTCAGTCTTTGCTTTGGCGTCAGCGTCAGCCTTTGCTTTAGCATCTGCCTCAGCCTTTGCTTTGGCCTCAGCCTCGGCCTTTGCTTTAGCGTCCTCAGTTTCTTTAGCCTTTGCTTTCTTCTCATCAATAGCTTGTAAAAGACTATCAACATCTAATTTATCGGCATTTTTAATACCAAGCGATTTAGCTTCTTCGAGTAATTTATCTAGATCTAACATAAGAATAATAACTTTTTTTAATGATCATTAGAGCTTCCACCTAGAAGTGGAAACTCTAATTTTTATTTATGCAATTGAAGTTTCTGACTCTCCAGGATAATAAGCCTCCATTTTAGCTGTATTTCCTAAACCTCTTACAATTCCTGAATCAGCAACAGCAACCATTTCATTAATCAAGAAATCGAATCCTAAATAAAAGTCCATAAAGATCTTCACTATGTAGTCAATTTCTTCAATTTTAGAAATACGACCAGGGTTGTCAAGATCTTTTAATTCTCCTAAATTCCCATTCTTTCCGACTGGAGTGGTGAAAATAATATCATCATTCAACCACGGAATTCCGACAATTTCACGTTTACCTAGTACAGTTTTAAGAACATTTTTTTGTACTAAATTATTCTCACCATACTCTTCGGCATAAGCCAATGAATAATTATCAGCCATTGTATCGCTCATGAAAATGTATTTACATTTTCCTTTTCTTCTCATTTTACGAGGAAGATTCTTTTCGAATTTTAGAACAACATCTAAAATATTAACTGCAGTAGGAACTGGTACTGGAATTTTAAAAAACGGATTTTTAACATCGGTTTTCCCTTGAGTAATAATTGAATTCATCCCTAACAATGAAAACCCGAATTGTCCCAACTTAGCAGGATCATATTCACCATCAATAGTTAATTCAGCAGTGTCTTCAGCAACTTGAGGTAA
The DNA here is from genome assembly GCA_049607525.1 of Flavobacteriales bacterium. Lineage (GTDB taxonomy): Bacteria > Bacteroidota > Bacteroidia > Flavobacteriales > CAJXXR01 > JBMYYR01. Next base: position 7,803 of record JBMYWP010000001.1, on the reverse strand, counting down.
TAATAATTGCTCAATAATATATTTCGAAATAGGTTGGTCAGCCTGTTTTTTTCCCTCCTCTAACATTTCGGCCAAATACGTTCCGTGAATTTCTTCAGGTTTAACTTCAAAATTCACCTTTTGACGATAGTTTCTAAGGATTTTGGCTTGGAATTGAGCTTGTCCCATTGGTGTCCATTTTGCAGCTCCAAAACCTTGAACAACTCTTGATACTAAAGAATGAAATTGCGGAAATTTTCCTTTTACTTTACCAATAACACGAGCGTATTTTGATAAAGGTGATTTCATAGCTTTATTAATATCTAAGGCAATAACCTTAGTATTAACTTTTACATATTTTTTTAACTCATCATGTACTTGAGTTGTTGTAATTGTAGACATGATCTATTAATTTAATTCGTTATACATATCCGCTTCTAAATCTAAATACCCAAATTTAGATTCCCCACCAGTCCCATCTTGACTAGCTTGTGGTTGAGTGTTTGTTTCTCCAGGTTGAGAACCATACTCTTTGGTTGTAGCTACAATGGTTGCTAAATCCTTTTTAGAATCACCAGTTGCATCTAAACCTAAATCAACCATAGCTGCACTAATATCAGCATCCATACTGGTGTTAGTTCCTTTGGCTGTTTCTAACTGAGTTTTTAAAGCTGCGTTATCAGCTTTTAATGCTGTTGATCCTTCAACACCATTTAAGGCCATTTCAATAGAATCAATTTGTGTTTCAGAAAGTTCTACTTTCCCTTTACTGGCAAAGAACCCTTTCGAAACAGTTAAAGGTGTATCCATACCTAATGCTTTTTGCATATTTGGATACGTCTTGTTTTCTGTAGACATATTAGTATTGTTATTAGAATTTGTACTTAAATTGTGTTGTTCTAAAATGTAATTGAATGCATCATCAAATGTTCCTATCTCATCCGCCAATCCAACTTCTATAGATTTCTCTGGAGAGTAAACTTTACCAGTTAGAGCCTTTTCATTTAATTCGGGCCTTACATCTAACATCCATTCTCTGAACTGGAGTCTCATGGTTTTTAAATCCTTTTTTAATAAAGTATAATCGCCCTTTAGCATATCTAAATGAGTTTTCACTTTATCCTCAGAACCTTCAGCTAAAACAATATGTTGTTTAACACCCATTTTTTCAAGAGCTGGCATTATATCCATATATGTTGCAATTACCCCGATAGAGCCCGAAACTCCAGCATCTTGGTCCACATATACCTTATCTGAAGAACAACCTGTAAAAGCCGAAGCTGAAGCCATGTCTCCTCGTTGGTAAGTTGAAGAAGGTTTAGAGAAATTTTTAATTGACCTGGCCATTCTCCTGGTTCCAGATGCTTCACCACCTCCAGAGTCATGATCTTGGAGTAAACCAACACAATTTGGGTTATCAGACCATTTATCAATTTGTAAAGCTATGGTTCCAGTTCCACGACCACCACAGAACACATCGTTTTTGGTCATAGCACCATGTACTTTTACAACACCAACAAATTCATTTTCATTAATGTAAATACGTGACAAACTACCTACATTCGAAGGGTTGAAATGAGTTACAGAGCTAAAATTGATTATTTCTGTAGGTATTTTATGGTGCTCTAAATTGAGTGGAGAATTGGTAAGAAGGGAGTAAACATAAGGTTGATAAGCCGAGACCATGTCTCGACTCATAAACCAGGCACCCCCAAATATACTTTTATACGTTCCTATCATATTAACGTGAATTTTATCACATTACAAATTTGAAGGAATGTAGGTCCTTAAAAAAGGACATCGAATTACTGCGGAGTTGGTAAAACTAGGCTTTCACAAGTTATTTCAACCTTTATACCATCTATGTTTTTATAAGTTTTACTGTCTATTTCTGTTATAGATAGGGTTACTGGTTCATTATAATTACCAATTACCAGTAAATTACCTGCACAGTCTTCTAATACAGCAGTACAACCTCTAGCCATAAGGTTTCTCAGTTTTACCACCATTGAATATTCAGGTTGCAACACTTTGAAAGAGTATCCGTAAACATAGGTATCAAAGGTTTTGAACTTACTTTTATTGCTCAAATCTTCAGGAAGGATATCTATTTCTAGCTCTCTATTATTACTAGGGAAATCTTCGTCTAAATGCCTTATTAAATCAAAATCGGGATTGGGAAAATGAAAGAATATTTTTTTAATTGAATTATCTCTAAACATGTTGTGTATTTATTGAATTGGAATCTGAGTAAACAGTAGTGGATTTTTCTTGAAAAAGGCCTTCATTTTTTACGGACAAAACTCTCGGTTCTTTTTTTGTCCGTTTTTTTCGAACAATACCCTTTCGTCTTAAATATCGGCACAACGATTCCTCATTAATATCATCTGGAGATAAATCGTAGTATTTTAAAAATTTACGGACAACATCAATAATTTTCATATCGTTCATCCACATTTCACAATACGTAGTTAAATCATGACGGAATAAAGCATCCACCCTGGTGTTAAATTCTTGATAGTTACTTTTGTTTAACGACATACCACTATTCCAATCAAAAATAATGTAGTCGGGTATTAGCACCTCATAGAAAGTGGCCTTTACTGTTGCTGGTTTAGACGCAAAATGCTTTTGCGATAAAATATCACTAATCATTTTACTATAAAAAGACTTCTGACTCACATCTAATTGAGGACCTATTTTCTTGATTAAATACTTTTGAACATGTGGATCTACGGGGAATTGGATGGATATCATAGAATGGTATAAATAAGTTAAAAACATCTTAATAAGACAAAAATAGCTAATTTTTGTCATTTTTTAATTATATACTTTCTCCTAAAAAGTAAATATCAGGGCAAAAAAAGTGGAATAGTGGCAGATTGATGTAATTATTTGAATGTTAAATATTTATTAGTAATTACAAAAGAGGAAGATTGAAATATTAAAAGTGGAAGGAGTAGAAATATAGATTTTACTTATCAATCTCTATTTCTTTATTTACTATTCTTCCACTTTTAAATGGAAGAATAATAAAAGTGGAAGAAATAAGAGGCAGACTCAAAACCACTCAAAACCAACAACTTTTAGAACTCTTCCACTTCTGCCACTTTTTTTTCCTTATTCTTATTTGAAAAGTTTGAAAAACTAATAAAACCCTCCGCAGGAGATGAGATTTATGGTAAAAACTTGATATTTGGCATAACTAAAAAGAGCTTTACACTATTTCAGTATAAAGCTCTTAATTTAAAGGGTAGGTAAATGCAGTATTTGTCTTTAATCGACTATTTCTATTTTAAATAGATAATTCTACATTCAATCTTTGCATATCAACAATTGTTTTGATAGCAGATTCCACATGCTCACTTTCCCAAATAACGTCTGTTAGTCGAGGATTAAATTTCTGTATTTCTTCATAAGTGTATTTATGCGCTTTACTTAATTCGCATACATAACCATTTCCATTTTTACCCCACCATAAAACAGCATTACTTTGTTTACACTCATTTCGTTATGTTTTTTGATGTTGTTAGTTTATCCTGAATACTTATTAAAACTTCTTTTTCAGTTGACAATACACTTATGTGGTTTCGATAGTACGACTCAACATGATACTCAGAAGCCAGTGTTAATTGATTTGTGTAAAAAGAAATTTCACCTTTTATTTCTCTCAGCTTCTTTTTAATATACTCCAGCTCGTTTTTCATCGCTTTAGTTTTTTAATGATTTCACCTTTGTATTTCACAACTAAAGTTTTAGTTTCAATTATTAATTCTGTTAGCTGGTAATCTAAAGCTGTTGGAGTTCTTCTTATGGCGGTTATTAAGCTTGATATAACCAATGCGTCCATTTTTTCTTCGAAAGTCATGCTGTATCAGTGTTTGTAGTTAATAATCTTTCTAATTCTTTTCTGTATTTCTTTTGCTGCTCTGCTCCATGAATTTCAAACCATCCACTTAAATGGCCTAAAACTTCGGCATTTCTTAAATCGTCTAAATAGGTGTTTAATCTTCGTTCCTGGTTCACTGTGTAAAACCAGGGTTTAGAAAATCCTAAGAACAATTTACCTGAAGGTGGATAAACACCAAATTCATCAGCGTTTAAAAAGTAAGTTTCAGGCGGCATTTCAGTTGCTAAAGCCTTTTTATAATCTCTATCCTCCTTGCAGTACATTTTATGAAAATGGATGTAAGACAATTTCATAATTATCTCTAAATCTTTAAGATCATACACGTTGTCGTAAATAGTAACATTACCGTGTTGAACCTTTTTGACTTTAAAGTGAAATAAATCATCTCCGTTGGGTATAAAATAAAGCTGAAGGTTCAACCCTTTCAAATCGAAAACAACAGCCTGTAAACTATTTAATAGGCAATTCATTACTTTCGTTTTTTATAAATTGAACATGTTCACCTACGGTGCGAATAAAGAAATATTTAACAGTGGTTTTCAACTCAGGACAGTGCTTTGAAATTCTACCATCCTTATCGCTTACATCGGCAGGATTGTAAATATGACCATAAAACTTACACCAGTTTTTCATTTTCTTAGTCAAAGTAATCGAGGATATTTTATGCTTTGAGTCATGGTCACGTTTATGATCCTCTAATAATTGATGCTTAGGTACAAATTGATTTAACTTATCGGACATATATTCATCAGCCCAAGCCTTAAATTCGTCACCCATTATGTCTTGTAAATTTCGTTTCATAACATTCCCAATTGGAGCCTCAATCTTTTCTTTATGTCCTAAATAGAATTTTAGACATTGAACCATGAAATTGATAAAGGAATTCATTTGCTTATCGGTCCAACGAGAACTAAAGAATTCAACCCCATCAAAATCGTCGGTAACTTTTCGAGTTTCAGAATAATCGCTCTCTTGCGATATTATATGATAGTAATCGCTAAATACAGTAATTAAAAGCCTTCTCATAGTAGAAGAATCTGTATCTACCGGAGTAAAATTCGAGGTGATTACAGGTTTAGGAGAGTTTGAGAACGGTATTGTATAAGGAGATCCATTTTTTGGGTTTACATGCCAATCCGTTGTTATTTCTGTGAATAAGTGATCTCTTATGGTAAATCCTTTATAACAATCTTCGAGGACAACAATTTTTTGATCTTCGGATACTCCGTGCCATTTAAACTCTCCATTAAGAACCTTCGCATTCCCATTTGTAAAATGACGAGGTATCATTTTCGCCACAATTACGTTGTATAAAAGCGACTTACCAGATCGTCCAAAAGACTTACCCGACTCAGACAGTTTATCATCCATAGCAAATACGGCCATAGCGTTACTACTTGCTTTATACGAATGCAACAAATATCCTATCGAATATATTTTATTGATTAAATGTTGTTTTTGTTCTAAAACTTCAAACTCATCTAAATACTCACCCGCAATGTTAAATCTGTTTTTTTCGTGATAAGCGTTTTTTAATTCTTCATTCTGTCCTTTAAACTGGTCTTCAAGTTCTTTTCTCCAGTGTACACGACTAGTGTTTATTAGGAAATTTAAAACCTCATTGTCAGTCTTTAAAATTTCAATATCTAACTCTCCATCTTTTTTACTTATCTTAAAATAATCGGGTTCAATAGTAACATCCTGATCTATTATTTTATGCTCCCAAACCATTTTATTAGTCTGACTTAGGTCTATAGTCTCAATTTTATCTTTGGTAATTACCCACGACTCATTTCTAAAATTGAATAATTGAGTTGTCTCATCGCTGTCTTCAAATGATGGTTTAGCAAATGGTAAAGAGTTTAAGTTAGCATCGGTAAATTGCTGTTTGTTACTGTGTATCATGTCACAAACTTCAATTTCCAAACGTAAATCTCTCACCCATTCTAGTGCAAAATTCTTTACATCACTTATTTTATCATCGGTAATGGCTTTAATTATATTTCCAGTTTTTTTAACATAAATAATCTCGCCATTATTTTTCTCGTATCTAAAAAAACCGTTTTGCTGCAAAAAGCTTAAAGCATATTCATGTCGAAATACATATCTATATCCTCCGCTTCTCGAATTAGGAACCTTATCCCAAAATTGCAATGGCTTACTAATCCTAAGCAATCCTTTAACTTCTGTTCTAAAATCGGTTAAATTGAGTCTAGACTTACTTACAAAATCCCTAAAGTCTTTACAGGGGTTTCCTCTCTGGTCTTTTTCTTTCATTAACCATTTCGGTAGCCAAAACGTTCTAATGTTAATAAATTTTTGAGCTAATTTCTTTCCCTGTATTACTCCAGTAGTATCAATATCTGGAACGTTGCAAATAACCTTAGCTACGCCTTTCAATTCATTATATTGTTTCTTGGTTAACAATTGTGTTTCAGAGTTCATCCACACAACCGGAAAACCTAACGACGCCATATTTAACGCATCTCTATCGCCAGAGCAAATAACAACTTCATCTAATTTTTTTAGTTTTTTTGGCTTTCTTTCTGCGTTTTCATTATCCCCATTATCATCAGGTTTTTCTTCTGTAGTGTTTAAAAGGTCATATTTCTTTTGAACATATTCAAAACCCCACATTAATTTCGTTGTTCTACCGTCAGCATCTTTAGGTTTTTCTCCGTCATAAAAAAACCGCCATTTTTTATCCTTAGACAATGGTTGCATTATTTTACGATACTTTCCTCTTTCTAAAACAAAAATTGGAAAATAATCAGTAGATCGAATCTCCGTCGTTTCATTTCCTTTATGAGACAAGTAGTAATCAACAGCTTTTAAATTGTAATTATTACAAGTTTCATTGGTTACAAACTTACCTAAGGTTCTAAGTTCAAATTTTGATAACGAATCTTTATAAAAAAACTCCTTACCATCTTCTACGCCCTCTTTTTTAGGGTATTTTCTTACATCAGGCCCAATCTTTACTTTAGAGCCATCATCGTACGGAATATTGTACTTATCGGCAATAAAACGCAATGCTTCGCCGTATTCCAAACCTTCTTCAAGCTCTACTATTGCAATGGCATTTCTTCGTTTATTATCTCCACCAAAATCAGTTACAATCCAATGTCCATCTGCAGGATTTTTCCATAAACTTGCCGATGCCGTTTTTTCGTTTGGTCGTATTTTAAAATTACGTTTAGGTCTTGCGTCTGGGTAATAAAACTCTATAATATCTAAACCATCGTTCGTTGCTTCAAAAATCTTATTTATATCTATTTTACTCATGAGTAGGTATGTTTAACCACCGTAAGCCAGTGGGTTACGGTAAAAATGTAAATCTTAATAAAAACGTGCGAATTTCTCACTGTGCTTATTAAAACACAGGGACTTTAGAAACTCTGATAATAAAGGGGTTGTTAGGCTATTATACCTCTGTTTAGCAATCGCTGTTTTAAATCTAAAAACGCAATAGAAAATGTTTCTCCAGAGCCGAAATGGAATGAACGGTTGGTGCTTAAAGTAAGTTTTATAAATACGCCCTTGGACGTTATTTGGGTACTGTGCCAGCGAAGTGGCAATTGGCTGAGTAAATCGTGAAGTAAAATAAAATGATTTACGGCTTCGTTTCGTGAAGTCTCCGTTACCAACACACCATTGGTAGGTGCGTTTTGTAAACTTTTTTCTGGATTTCGCATTAGAAAAAACGTTTAGGTTAATAAAAAAATAGGGCGTAGTACCCTCTAAGTTGCGAAACCCACTTAAAGCACTGCAATAAGAATTGAGAGATACTACACCTTTATGGTGTTTACTAACTGTAAAATCTGTTGATAAAACAGTGTCTTTATTTGGATTTCGCAAGGCAAATATAAAACATTTGTTTTGTTTGTAACGAATCGTTACAAGGTTTTTATTGT